>CAYSIR010000164.1:0-4897 GCA_964431105.1 uncultured Leptolyngbya sp.
GGGGGCTGGGGGATGAGGGCAATGCAGGATGTGCAAACATGACATGCAGCCCTGATTTTGTTTTTGGGGTATGCCTAGATTTGGTGTGAGCAAACAGATTGCGAATCGCGGAATGCGCCCCTCAACGATCATTCAGCAATTGGTCATTCAGCAATTGGTAGTGGTATTCATGGAAGACTATTCAGCGATTTTTGTATAAAGCCAGTTGCATAGACTCAAGCCCCTGGTTCACCCCCAGTTCTAACCTCAAACGATTCTACGCAGTTTCACAATCGGCATTGGATAGCATTAAACGATTGGCAAGTCATCATTATCGCGCTGTCGCCAGATAGACCTCTTCGGCTACGCGCTTCAGGCGTTTCAGTTGGGCATTCATATCCTGCTGCGTCCACTCAGCCGCAAAGGCATTGAAGCCAAATCGCACGATCGCATTAGGAATTTCAAACTCAAAGCGATTCAGTAGCGCCGTTCCATCAGAGCACGGCTGGCATTCCCAGCGATCGCGCCCCCGAAAAAATCCATCAAATTGCCAAACCACCAGCCCCGGCTCCCGTTCAACCACCGTACTGCGGAGGCTGGGCTGGAGCAACGGAACCTGAATGAGAAATCGGCTGCGGCTGCCGACCTCGGTGCGCCAGTCTCCAATCGGTTCACAACGAAGAGCTGGATTTAGCCAGCGATGCATCAGTTCAAGATCCGTAAAGCATTGTTCAACTGCCGTTGCACTGGCTCGAATGGTAATTCGTTGTTCAAAGACTTGATATTGCGCGACCATACCCACATTGCTTGCAAATCATTATTTAGATAGATGTCATTGTAGGGCGGCTCAGACGATGATAAAGCGCTGGCTTGCCCTCATCATTCTGACTATTGCCGATGAGCCGATCCTGCTTGATCTATCTAGAACTATCCTAAAGTCTCCCGGAGTTTCGACGACTGAAGAAGCGATCGCGAAAAAGCGCTGACGTGAAACGCGATCGCCTCAGTGACCGTTCCCTTAATGCTTTAGCTCCCATAGCTGCGAAAGCGGCTGTACAGCCAAAGGTCTAGCGGCTTTAGCAGAATCGAAAACCGGGTCTTGCAAGATGACTCGCGGTCATCGGTCGGGTACTCAGAAAATTCACTGAGGAGACTGTGCAGAATTTCAGCAGAATCATCATAGAGTAGAACTAAATCTGCATTAGTTCCTAAACCATCATGGTTTGCAGATAGATTTTGCTCCACACACTGATAGTTTCCGCTTCGCTTCTCTCTCGTAAAACTGACCCCGTCAGTGTTCGCAACCCAAACATCGAAACCTGACACAAAGGAAGCATCCCATGTTTGTAAGCCAGTCCTTCAGCCCCTTTTCACCTTTTGTCCAGGGGAGCCGTACTCAAAATCCCTCAACTTTCCTGAGCCATGCATGATGCAAGCGTCGTTAGACTTTCTGCCTCACAACGGTTCCAGCCATTTCCCTCATTCCCGATAGACCGTAGGAATCAGGGATTTTGTGAGCGCTGAAGGGATAGGGTTCTAGAAAAGGGATTGAGTGCAGGCTGCGAAACTGAGATGCACTCCATTTAGATTGGTCAATTTAGATTGATCAATACCGTTTGGTTATCCAGATGGTATGTCGGTGTTAACCTCACGTTTCAGGGTTATAGGCAGTGCAGTTCCCTAGCGCTCCGTATTTGTCGTGAGTGACCCAAGCAACCCGATACTGCGCTGATATCAAGCCAGATCCGTGAGAAACTGTTGCCGGCATCATTTTTAAGACTCACTTACCATCGGTATTTCGTATGGCGTGGTCAGGGTGAGCATCAAGTTGAAAAGAGTATGTTGGAGAGCATTCATCCGTCACTATGGAAACATTTTTACAAGGCATCGGATCGCAACTCGGAAGCTTCCTCCCAAGCCTCTTTGGAGCGATCGCCATCTTGGTTATCGGATGGCTAGTTGCAACTGCACTGGCCGCTGCGGTGCGCGGTATCTTAAACCGCACAGAAATTGACAACCGCATCGCCCGCTGGGTTATGGGTGGAGAGCAGAGCGAATCCTCGCCGCCCATTGAGGAATGGGCATCAACCGTCGTGTATTGGGTTGCCATGGCCTTCGTGCTAGTGGCATTTTTACGAGCGCTTCAGCTAGAAGTTGTTTCGCAGCCCATCAATGATCTGCTAGCGCAAATTTTTAACTATCTGCCCAAGGTGGGTGGAGCCGTCATCCTGCTCGGCGTTGCCTGGCTTTTGGCAACAGTGGTGCGTCTATTTGTGATGCGCGGTCTAGAGCGATTTCGGTTAGATGATCAACTGGCTGAGAAAACGGGATCGCAGCCGGGGCAAGCTCCGATTGTATTAAATGAGACCCTGGCAAACGCGCTCTATTGGTTTGTCTTTCTCTTTTTCTTGCCGCTGGTGCTAGATGTACTGGAACTGGAAGGGCCGCTGGCTCCGGTTCAAAACCTGCTTGACCAGATTTTGTCGGCTTTGCCCAGAATTTTGACGGCAGTGATCATCGGTGCGGTTGGCTGGCTGATTGCGCGAATTGTGCGTGGAATTGTCACCAATCTGCTTAGTGCGACTGGGTTCGATCGCATCGGCAGCCGAGTGGGCTTGAGTGAAGAGAGTGAAACTCTTTCACTGTCTGGATTGATCGGAACCGTGACTTACGTTTTGATTTTGATCCCCACGGCGGTCGCTGCCCTGCGTGCGCTGGAAATCAGCGCGATTTCCGATCCAGCCGTCGCCATGTTGAACGATATTCTGTTGGCTGTGCCCAAAATTTTCACTGCTGCGTTAATTCTGGCCGTGTTTTATGTCATCGGGCGCTTTATTTCGGAATTAGTGACCAGTATTTTGTCGGGCTTTGGTTTCGACAATGTTCTACAGGGACTAGGACTGCCGCCCATTGAGACACCTACAGCCGCGCCAGCAACGCCAACCCCTGAAGGACAGGAAACGGTGCTGCAACCTGATGCAGATGAGTCGAAGTATCGCACGCCATCTGAGATTGTCGGTTGGATTGTGCTAGTGGGCATTGTCCTAATTGGGGCGGTCGCGGCCACGGAGGTTCTCCAGTTCCAGCAGCTTACAATCCTTGTTCAAGGCATTCTGACCGTGTCTGGTCAGGTTTTGGTCGGTGTGATTGTCTTTGGAATTGGTTTATATCTGTCGAATTTGGCGTTCAGTCTGATTGCTAGTTCGGGCAGCCGCCAGGCTCGCATTTTGGCCCAAACGGCTCGTATCGCCATCATTGTGTTGGTTTCTGCAATGGCACTTCAGCAAATGGGCATTGCCACCAATATTGTGAATTTGGCATTTGGACTGTTGTTGGGTGCGATCGCTGTTGCGATCGCGATCGCCTTTGGCTTAGGTGGTCGTGATGTAGCTGCCGAGCAGATTCGCAACTGGTTGTCATCCTTCCAAAATGACTAGACTCCCTTTGAAGCGAGAATCCTTGAGCCTTTAGGCCAAGGATTGTCAATCGTTGCAGGATGGGTGCTTTTGTGGAGTCGCTTTGGTTGCTCAACAGAAGCCCCTAGGCAATACTGCTTTTCACGGTAATGAGTGCGGCACAGTCCGCGCTTTTTTTGTGGCGAGAAGAATTTGGTCTGCCCCCTAATATCCGGAAGGATCGAGGGTTCAGTGGTATCGCGATCGCAGCAGCATATCCATAGTTTTACTTAGTTTTAAGTATTAAAAAATACGCTGTGCCTGACGTCAGTGTTTTGGCGGACTGCATCAGAATCAGACCCAGTTCTAGGGGCAGACAATGGGCTGGTAGTTCCCATAGCGCTAATGGAAACGGACAATCTGCACGAGTATGCCCCTTCTGCACGGGCTTTCGCGAGCTGAACCTATCCATTATTTATGGGAGTATAGGCGCGATCGCAGGGTAGGCGGATGGAGCATCACCCCTTGTGCGATCGCACATCCTGAGCCGTTGTTTGCTTATGAAGAACTTGTAAAGTTGCACGCTCAATTGACGAAAACCTAATAAAGCGACTTAACGCCATCAGACGGCATTGCTATGGTTGTAATTGAGACATATGCGGTTGCGTCTGATCACGAAACTTCAAATTCATAAACGGTTCTAGCAACGTCGTTTTTCTACAACTGCCCCCCGCTATAAAAATTTGCTGTCGATACGCTTCATCCCCCTGCTGCATCCCATCGTCAAAGGGGTATATGGTCACAGCTCATATCCCTCGGAATCACCAGTAATGACTAACCCCTGAGATGACTACTACAAGGAGTCGCATCACCATGACATTCAACATACTATTTCCATCGTTGATCGTAGCCAGCGGGATGGCGATCGCTACAGCTATGCCTGCCACCGCCGCTTCCCTTGCTCCTGGCACAACCGATGTCTATCAGTTCGAGAACGTCGAATCGAGCAACACCGCCGGTGACTCTTTCTCAAACAAACTGACCTTTCAAGTGTCTGCAGCACAAGAAGATAGCGTTCTGTTTCTATTTTCTTCCCAAAGGAATGATGGCTTCAGCTATTATGTGAGCCAAATCTACTTCAGCTTTATGGGAGCCGGCCCGAACCCGCTGTCACTTCCAGTCAAGTTAAATGTGAACAATTCCTTGCTACTCGGCGGAGCCTACAAAGCAACTAGCACCGATCAGCTTGGCGGGCTGCGAGCGGCCGGATTCACTGATGACAATACGTTCTTTGGCGCGACCTACAGCGCAGAATCCAGCCGACTGACTCCTCGCAGGCGGCTGGGAATTGAGTTTACCGGAACTTTTGCATCGGTACTGGATGCGCTAGCCTCCAACGACCTACGCATTGGGATCAATGTCGATGGACTGCCCGGTGGCCAGAGCGATTCCTTCGTGACTTCCAACCTCGAAATCGAAGCACCGATTGTAGATGAGCCAGTCGTTGAAGAGCCGATTGTAGA
>CAYSIR010000164.1:4997-9141 GCA_964431105.1 uncultured Leptolyngbya sp.
CCAGTCGTTGAAGAGCCGGGTGAAACTCCTCAAGATAGCGGGTCGGCAGGAGAACAAGCCGGAGGTGATGCACCGATCGCTGAACCCCCTGGAGAAGACGTAGCGCAGACTCCAGTGGAGGAGGTTCCAGAGCCTCTGACTATCCTAGGTTCTGGCTTAGCGATCGGCTTTGGGGCGTGGTTCCGACGCAAGCACAAGCAGGCTTGATATCACACCACGTCTAGTTCCAAATCTGTAGATGTCTGGATGAGAGATTGATCAGATAGGAGATGACTGGTAAGTGACTATCAGTAATTGTTGAGCGATCGCAACTTAGCACTGCAATTGTGGGCACTATAAATACGCAGATATACGGCAACTGGTTGTTCGATGTCTGCGTTTTCGTTTGGCTATTTTCGATTGGTCTGTATTATCGCTGATGAACCGGCATTGGGGACTCAGCACATCTTTTGAGTCACTGGTGCACTAGGCGATCGCTTAGTCGCATCCAATGACGGCTCTGACCAGGATACGGGCAGTCTGAATGTAGCCGTATCGTCCTAGGGATGTAGAGAAATACAGATTCTAGAGAAATAGAAATTGGGTGCAGCCCATTTTTCAGCCCTCTCCCCGAATCCCTCTTCCAGAAAAGGCGACAGACCTTGACTCCGGCTTGTATTCTCCCAAAGTGCGCTGAGAGCCAAAGAATGAGGGATAAACTTGCAGCAGTGGGATGCTCCCTAGAAAGATGCGATCGCCCCCGTTGACGGATGAACGATAGAGTAGAAGCCAAAATCCATGAAATAAACTATTCATCGTGTTGCCTTCTCCATCGACCACCCATCCGTCATACACTTTTCGACCTTAACCTTGTGCATTTTTAGAACAAAATGGCTAACTCTAGTGATGAACTTCCTCAAATTGTTGAGGGAATGCGACAGTTTAACCTGAGCCTCTCCAAGTCAATTGCTCCCTTTCGCTGGGTAGGCTATGGTTTCTTGCTTTATGCTGCTTTTGATTGGATCTTGCTATTTATTCCACCCCAGTTGATGAACCCAATTTGGGAATTTCAGACCATGGGTGCCCTAGTCGAGCGCATCCCAGTGTTGCTTATTGCGCTGCTGCTCATTTTCTTCGGTGAAACCAGTCTTCGAGGGCGCTGGGAACGTCCGTTGGTTCAAACGTTATCCTGGCTTTGTTTGGTACTAGGGATCATCTTCTTCCTGATGCTGCCGCTAGGGATTGTGAATACCTTTCGGATTAATCAACAAAACGCTGTTCAAGCAACCGCTGAATATAATCAGCAGCTTGAGCAAGCCGTCGCAGTCGAAGCAGAACTCGACGCTGCTACGCCGCAAGAGATTATCGGCATTTTGGAAAGCCAAGGCGCTGAGGTACAAGTTGAAGACCCCGATGAGATTAAGGAAATTCTGCGAACTGAAATTAGTGTAGCTCGCGAAAATCTTGATCAAGAGTACACTTCATTGCGAGATGGGCAGCGTACCTCACTCCTTAAAAACTCCGTAAAGTGGAATTTCGGAGCATTGATGTCGGGTGTGTTGCTGCTATATCTTTGGCGATCGACGCAGTGGGCACGGCGATGGCCGGCTAAACCAATTGAATAGTGGGTAGTGCGTCAAATTGATGTGGGGTGGGTAGCAATGTCATGCCAATTCTGCGATCGTGTCGTTAGTCCTGATCGTTAAGTCGCAGTGTTTTTAAAACGACTGTGTTGCCAAATCCAGTTGAAGTAACTGACCACTAATCGAGTCGTCACTTTGGTTGGTTCCCACACCTTGCCAAACGTATTCTGTCGTCGATGCCGTCATCCGGTTGCCGCACAGTTCCATTGGCGCACTCTAGTCGCTGTGTCTTGCTTTACCAATGAATGTTAAATCTCAGGTGGCAAACCTCATTCGTATCCGCCCCAATCATCCGTATTCAACTGTTTGCAGTGGGTCTTTCCTTCTGTGTTGATGCAGCAATTCTCAGTATGACCAGAAACATGGTCTGTCCGCTCAATTCAGAATGAAAGAATGAGCTTTCCAGATAAGGCTATTGACGGCATTCTCAGTAAGCCCATGCAAAATTTTCATACTGAGAATTGCTGTACTGTCATAGCGGTAGGGTGTTGGTCTAGGGTGTTGCAAACCTAGCGCATATTGAAGAGATTGGCGCTCTGCGGCAGCATATTCACTAAAAGTCGGGATGACAGGATTTGAACCTGCGACATCCTGCTCCCAAAGCAGGCGCGCTACCAAGCTGCGCTACATCCCGATGACTCGGCTTACAGTATATCTTGTTTGGGGGACACTGTGCTCTGTCGGGAGTATGTTTATGGAATAGTGTGGCTGTGAATGCTAAGGGCGATCGCTTTCAAGGCTTTGTTAAGATGCCTCACCGTCTTGAAGGGGGGCAGCTTCGGGGTCATCCATCCCCGCACCTTGGAGATCATCAATTTGAGATTCGATGACCCGCAGCATGTCAGAAAGGTTGGCGAGTGCTTCAATTCGAGCCTGCATTAACCCTGGCTCGGAGAAGGCCCGTTCTCGAATTTCGTTGACCTTGAATTGCAGTTGTTTTGCGATGCTCAGTGCATCTCGCCCAAGGCGTGAAAATTGCTGTTGTTGATAAAACCTGAGCGCGGCTCCCCGCAAGACCTGCACGGTTGCCTCCTCTCCATTTTTGGAGGGCATGACTCGAAACCGCAGTAGAATTCGGTTTTTTTGATACATCCGTTCAATTTCAGACTGTTCTGGCGCTTCAGCCGGATCGAGCGGAAGGTGTCCTATTAATTTCAGTTCGTAGATCAGTCCTTCAAAGAGCGGGAGGTCTAGGCGTTCGACGACGGCTTGCAGGATGCCGTTTTGGCTCCACAGCACCCGCCCATGGTTTGACTGACGCTCGAAGTAAATGCGACCAATGCCACTATCGAGAATACGACCAAACAGCTCGTTTAGTAAGGGTTTTGGGGGCAACGACAGCAGATTTTCTAGGGGGCGATCGCGATATTTGGATGAAATGGTCAGCTCAGGCAGGCTATTAAAAATGGCGGCTCGCCGCGCTGTCGATAGGGCAGGATTGGGAGATTGACTATTCGCGATCGCTGCACCAGGCGCGGGCGTTTTGGCTGTCGCGGCGTTGGGGGAGGGCAGTGCGGGGATCGGCGCGGCGGATGACGGTTCTGATGAGGGCTGAGGTGAGGGCTGGGGGGAAGGAGGAGATGCTTGCAGCGCATCAGGGCTGTCCAAAATCAGCGTTTGGCGATCGCCCGACTCGCCGCGCTTGAGGGTCTCAATCTCAATTGTTTCTGACGATAGGCGATCCCCGGACGGACTTGAAGAGTCCTGAGTCGTTTGGCGGGCGGCTTGGTTTAGGTAAGCCGACAGCACGGCCTGAAGTGCGGCCGATGCGATCGGATGGCTGACGAGCGAATAGTTCAGATATGAAATAATTCGTCGTGAATACTCAACAGCGGCCGGATCATCGGGAGCCACCATGCCCAGATGTAGGCGACTGCCTTCGAGGTAGAGCGGTAGAACTTGGTGGTAGAGACAGGCCTCAAACGGCAGCACACCATCAATCAGAATGAACATCTGATCTACATTAAGGCAGGCTATTAGGTCGTCTGAAAAGTGCGACAGCACTAATTCATAGAGGTTGGATGTAGATTTCCCCGGGCGATCGCTTGGAGAAGGCATGAATGGAACTCCAGCAATGGTCTGATAAGCAATTGTAACCAAGGTCAGAGCGTTGGCTGAGCAGGCGTGACCGACACAGAATATTAAAATGATAGGACGTTAGGTCAGTTTGGGCATTTCTAGGGGGTGGCTTTACCGTCCTACAAAAATGTTCATTACGTCAACTGGCGATGGGACAACGGTTAATGCTCCAATGACTGACAGATGACTGAAAACAGATGCGGCATTAAGCGCAGAAACCGCTCACGGCATTTTAGTGAGGGGTTTGCAAATGGGGTCAGTCAACCAGGGTACGTCACTAAAAATAATCCATCATGATTTAGATATAGTCTAATTTGAGAATCTAATAACTCGGCCAGTTGTAAGTATCGAGTGGTTCGAGCCAGTATTTGTTTCAGCCCCAGCGCAATATTGACATACTCCCCCGTTTAGAAAACGGGGGATTCTCCGGTCAAACAGCAACC
>CAYSIR010000165.1:0-9018 GCA_964431105.1 uncultured Leptolyngbya sp.
GGTCAAACATGGGTCAAAAAATTAGGTGGTGTGGGCGTCGCCTACGCCACCTAATTTTCACATGAACACCATTATCAATGCTGGAAGCAGTCGCCATTTTACCCAGGGAGCGTTTCCGAAGCGCCGTGCCGCCCCCCAAAAATGTCTTGGGCGATCGGCGCATCCGCTGGGGCGACCGATTTACAGTGACCAACAAAATGCCCTCCGATCATTGACGGCTGAACAGCGCGACTAAGATACAGAGGGGCAACTATCAAAACGCAGCCATCGGAACAGTGGGCGGCGTTGAGTGGAAAATTGAGCCGATGTTAGCTGAGCGATGCAGCGCTGCGATCGTAGCTAGCCCGGAATGACGGATGGGGTTTCCCCTGAATGTGGTTCCAATAGTTGGCGGCTTCAGCCGGTAAACCGACCTCGGCGGCACTGCGGCTCAGCAGCGATTGTTGCCGATGCTTCACCAAGTGGTGATGACGATGCATTAGCGCACGAGCTTGATCACTTGCACACATTTTCAAGACCTCCGAAGGGAATAGTTGAGATGGATAAGTATGAACAATGACTGATACAGCAAACCCTTGACTTGAGCGTTGCAATGCTCGATGAGCAGAATCGGCAGTCACTCGGAGTACAACAGCAGCACTGTTGGCTGCTGGTCTGCTTTGAGTGATGAACCACATGCGATCGCGGCGCTGGTTGAACTAGAGACCTATTCACCGTTTTAGTGAACAGCGAGTTGACCTAAAACGCGATCGCAGACTGCATGAGTGTTGAGTCATTCAAAACTCTCCTATGGATTTAATATAACAGAATTTTCTGTAGTCAATGTTACAAAAAATAGTTAAAGTCACAATATCATCACATTAAGATAGTGCTAACGATTGAGCCTGCCATGGATTGGCGAGCAGGGGCGTAGACAATAGGCGTGAAGGAGCGCGGACAAGACGTGCGTAAACTAGCTGTCAGTTAGTCCCTAAAGTCTTTGAAGCCCTGCCAGTATTTCAATGATGTTCATCTAATGTCCACACCACCTGACATTCTTACGGGAGTACCACTACCTGATGCTGATGATCAGCCGATGCTGCGCTAGGCATTTGGGTAATGGTGGGTATGCCAATGGCGGGCAATATCAATTCGGCGACAAATCCATACCTTGTCATGGCGCTGCACGTAGTCCAAAAATCGTGCAAGGGCAGCGGTGCGGGCTGGGCGACCGGAAAGACGGCAGTGCAGACCAATATTTAGCAGTTTGGGAGCGGTTTCTCCTTCGGCATACAGGACATCAAAGGCATCTTTGAGATAAGTAAAAAACTGATCGCCGGAGTTGAACCCCTGGGCGGTGGCAAACCGCATATCGTTGGTGTCGAGGGTGTAGGGAATCACCAAATGGGGTTTGCCGTAGTTCATATCCCAGTACGGTAGATCATCGGCGTAGCTATCTGAGTCATAGAGAAATCCGCCTTCTTCGACGGTAATGCGGCGGCTGTTGGGACTGGTGCGGCCGGTGTACCAGCCTAGGGGACGGCTGCCTGTTATTTCGGTATGGATGGCGATCGCTTCCCGCAAATGCTGCCGTTCTGCTTCTTCCCCAAAATACTGATACTCAATCCAGCGATAGCCGTGGCTAGCCACTTCCCAGCCAGCTTCCACCATGGCTCTGCCTGCCTCTGGGTTATATTTCAGCGCTAATGCGACGGCATAGACAGTTACGGGTAATTGACGATGGGTGAACAGCCGATATAACCGCCAAAAGCCTGCCCGGCTGCCGTATTCATAAATCGATTCCATGTTCATGTGGCGCACGCCTAGGCGAGGTTCGGCACCTACAATTTCGGATAAAAATGCCTCGGAGGCGGCATCGCCGTTGAGGATGCAGTTTTCGCCGCCTTCTTCATAGTTGATGACAAACTGCACTGCAATGCGGGCCCCGTCGGGCCAGTGGGGGTTGGGGGTATGGCGACCGTAGCCGACAAAATCACGCGGGGTAAACATGGCTCAATTGGAATTGAATCTGAACTCTGGATTCTGAACAGGATATCTGAGATGCAGGGAAACGGCTGGGCAGGCTGTATTCAACCGTTTGGATGAACTGACCGTCAAGGTCAGGTCTTGAACTGAATTAAACTGGTGCAATTAGACTGGCGCAGTGGCACGGACGGCGGTTTGCAGTTGGGTTAGCTGTTGGGCGATCGCACCGTCTTTTAACAACGTTTGGGCGCGATCGAGTCCTTCAGTGAGGGATGGGCAGGCGGTGGCCTGCCAGAGATAAAACCCTGCATTCCACACGACCGATCGCATCAATTCGCTGGGCTGCCCGTCGATGACCGATCGCAATTGGTCAATAAGGGTTGTTTCGTTGAGGGGAACATCGGTGCCGTCAAATCCATACTCGCGGGGATGGAGCAACAGTCGCTGCACAGATGGGTGGGCATTGACATCATGAATGCCAATAATGCAGGTGCGATCGCGGGGTAAGTCGCTGCTGCCTTCCAATCCTTTCACGGTAATAAATCGACGGGTTTGGTGCAGTTGCAGGGCGGTTTTGGCCATATTTTCAGTGGGAGGATGGACAAACCCCATCGCGAGCTGCGTTTGGCCGCTAGCCCTCACGGGCGACCACATCAGTTCAACGGTGGCGAAGGGAGGACGCTTGCCAATTTCATCGCGGTAGGTGACCAATCCCTGAGCGAGCGGAAAATGCTTGGGTTGATACAGTACCCCAATGTCGGTCTGGTCGAACACTTGCTGGGTTTCGGCTAATGCCAGCGATCGCCAATTAACACCCAACCCGGCCCAAAGGTCAACCAAAGGAATACCGTATTTAGTTGGCATTCGATCGCCGCCGTGCATCACCACTGGGCAGCCGGCCGATGCCAATATCAACGCCACAATTACCCGCACCGGAGCCGTGCGCGATCGCCCATCATAGGGAGCGTTGAGCAGCATGACCGAGCGATCGCCCGCGTGCAGCGTAGGCCCTAGTTCGTTGTAAGCATCCAGCATTCCGGCTAATTCCTCACCGGTTGGGCGCTTGATGCGATGGGCAATCATAAAGGCACCGATTTGGGCCGGAGTTGCCGCTTGGGTGAGCATCAGACGGGTGGCTTCGGCGGCTTCAGCGCGAGTCAGATGCTTGCTGGTGTGAGCGCCGCTGCCCACTTTTCGCAACAAGTCTCGAAAGGCATGACTCATCAACACAGCTCCAATTCAGCAAGAGGTTGGTCATTCAATGGGGGGGCGGTTTCTGGATGCAGCGGTCGGTTGAGTCGTTGATGGCAGATCGCTCGAAAGTGGGCAATGGGGGGAATTTGTAGGCGATCGCAGGTGGTGACTAGCACCACTTCCCGTTGCAGCATGGGGGGTTCCGTATTGCGCACAGCTAAGGTCTTATCCTGAGCCGCATCTATAACGGCTGATGCTGGAAGTAATGCCACCCATTCGCCCTGACGGATAATGCCCCGAAAAGCATCTAGGGTATTGAGTTCCATCGCTACCTTCAGCGGGATGCCTTGGCGGTTGAATTGCTCTTGCACAAGGCGCTGCATCCCATAACCGTCCTTGAACACGACGTGCGAAAACTGGGCGAGGTGTTCCCAACGAATCGCGTCGTAGCGGGTCAGAGCATGATTGGCTGACATCAAAACCTGCACCGGTTCGGTGTAGAGCGAGTCTACAACCAGTTCAGGGCTAGCGGTCAGCCGTCGATTGTTCATCACGATCGCTAAATCCACTAGCCCATCTTTCAAAACTTTGAGGGCGCGATCGCTCCCTAGGGATGTTACCCGCAGTTGCACCGCAGGATAATCATGACAAAACTGCTGCAAAACGGGCGGCAGCGATCGGGCACAGACGGAGTGAATAGCGGCAACACAGAGTTCTGGCTGCTTTCCGTTCAGCAATTCTGTAATTTCAGCAGTAGCGGTTTGCCATTCCCGACAAATGCGCTGGGCACGAGGCAAAAACTGTTCGCCAATTGTTGTGAGGGTCACTGCACTGTTGCGATGAAATAAAGAGGTTCCCAATTGCGCTTCCAAGCTTTGGACTTGCCGGCTAATAGTGGATTGGGTGACGGCACACTGACGCGCCGCCTGCTGAAAACTCTGAGTGCTGGCGACGGCTAAAAATGCCTGCAATTGCTCCAATCGCATAGAGTTCGATCCATACAAGATAAAAATTGATGCATCATGCCCATCGGGGGGGCTAATTGACCAACCTAACCGTTGAAAGGCTGATTCCACCGAGTCTCGCGACCTCAGTCTTACTTGATGATTGCTTGTCAGCCGATGATGAAGCACGCCCCTGATTGACTGATAATTAACTGACAAACGATTCTGAGTTGAACGCGGAAACCGCTCTCCTACAGGATTTTAGGCAATGTAGGGATCAAGTCTCCCGCTCCCCTCGATCGCTGGAGTTTAGAGCTATCCGCCAACTAAGACTATGCTTTAGGCTTTGCCTAACGACAATAGCGAATCTGGCGATCGCAATTCGGTACAGATTGATACGGCTTGATGGAACCATTTGCGCCTAGAGCTACGATTCTGACGGTAGTCCCTCTGAAACGTCCCATTCTTGAAGGGCGATCGCAATTCCCGCTTTTAGCGCTGGGGATGTTGTCGGCGCTTGGTGCAGGGCCTGTAATTGGGCATGGGCGGTATCAAAATGCTTGAGCGCCGCGATCGCATGAAGCTGTACGGCGGTGTGCGGATGTCTTAGGAATTGAATCAGAGGGTGCAGGGCAGCGGGCTGTTGCAAACGACCGAGGGCGATCGCCAATATATTCAGCAGGGCGGGCGGCCATTGGCGGAACGGTCGGCGATCGAGTCCGGATAGCAGCAGGTCTGTCGCCGGTTGTTGCAGTGATGGCGATTGCACCTGTCCGAGGCTGGCAATTAGGTCTTGGGCGATGGCGGATGAACCGAGTGTGTCTAGTGTGTCTAGTGTGTCTAGTGTGTCTAGTGTGTCTAAACAGTGGTGCAATGGCGAGGTGAGGGCGGCGATCGCTTCTGGCGTTTCCATCCACACCAATGCCCGAATGGCGGCTTTACTCAGAGGTTCTGGGGTATGGGGCGATCGCAATAGGTCACTCAGTGCGGCAATGCTGGCTGCTGTACCCAAGCGGCTGAGAGCGTTTGCGGTTTGTTGGCAGACGGCTAAGTCCAGGTCATACAGCAGCGGTCGGAGATGCTGCACTAGCCATTCTGAGTCAAATTGGTGCGATCGCAACCCCAATCCAGTCACCGCTGCTGCCCGCACCGATGCATTTGGGTCTTGGAGTGCGGCCAGCATAATGGAGCTGAGAGCGGGGAACTGCTGTTGTAAGGTTTCATCGGGAAAGCCAGTCAGTGCTTCGATGGCGCTCCGCCGCACGGACGGTTCGGCATCGTGAACGACGGTCAGCAGAATTGGAATAATGGCTGGATCGTCGATTTGGGCAAGGGTTTGGGCAGCAAGCGGCCGGGCTGATGGGTGGCGCAATGCCGTTTCTAACGCTGGGATAGCCGCGTTGCCTAAGCTGGATAGGGCGATCGCTGCCGCCTGGGCAACATCGGGATGCTGGGCCGTACACAGTTGGGCAGATAGAGCCGCGATCGCATCAGGATGGTTGATCTGTCCCAACGTGCGAATCAAATGCCATTGCAATTCCCAGTCGTCTTCTGCTTCTACCAAACAATTCAGCACGGGTGCGATCGCGGCTGCGCCAAACTGAGGGATCAGCTTAGTCACCTGCCACCGTTCTTGAAAATCGCCTGTTTCCAGTAGCTGCAATGCAAGCTGAAGCCATTGAGCCTGGGACGCTGCATCAGCGACTAGCGGCCGGCGATCGCCCGCTAACGCCTGCAACTGTTGCTGAAGGGAATGCCAATCCATAGACGCAGACTGAGACGGCGAGTGAGACATAGCCTAGCATGACCCGGATAAACGCAAGGGCTGACCCTAGGGCAACCGTCCTTTGAGTCTACCCCGTGATTTGACCTGACTGGAAGGGGGACGGCTCTAGGCAACATTAGCTTTCTGCTTTGCGCCGTCGCCGTATGATTGGGGAATTGTGGTCGTGATGCCCAGCCGTTTGATCCCCAGCATCCACTGGTGGAACTCTGGTAGAAATGTATTCATCAGGGTAAGGCATATAGCAATCCTATTTGGATTGTGAGAAGGATTCCGCAGGAATCCTTCTCACAACAACCATTCTCACTTCACAACTCATTTAGGATTGCTATAGAAATTTGTTGCCTGCTCAAGTGAGCGGCCAAGAGATGTTACTTGAATTGATTTAGATGGCACTGCCGTCAGGGGCGATCGCTTCACGGCTAAACAAAAGCGATCGTCCGGCTGAAATTTCCTACTCTTCTCGAATCTCAATCATCGTTGAAAATGCGGCTAGCACCTCTGTATCTAAAGGACTCTGCCCACTGGTTGATTCTAGTTCAATCGTAGCTGTATTTCGTCCGCTGCGAGTTAATACATCCACATCAGCTAGCAGCCCATTCATAATCCGCAGCGGCTCATCATCCTGTAACTGGATAAAACTGCGGGATACACCACGGCTACGCGCTATGTCTTCCAGACCTTGCAGCACAATCCGGAGTGGTTGTGTGCTAACTAATGTAATCAATTGAACATAGCCAGAACCACCGACTGCAAACCGGATTTCATCTTCTGGGCGGGGTACTGTCAAACGGTCATTCCTGGCAATGCGAGACGCTTCTTCTGGAGATTCAAAGTCCACTGGATACAGTGTAATCAGATTGCCAGATCCATCGATCGCCAGACAGCTCAGATACATATCACGGTCTTCCTGATTGTCAATTTGTACCTGAATCGCTTCTCCAGCCCGAAATGGCTCTGCTGCAACAGATACGGACTGAAAGCCATCGCTCTGGATCTGGCGACTCGACAGCGGTACAGATGTGCCATTATCTGAAATAACGTTACCCTGGATATTCAGACTAGAATGGGTGGTTGCGATGCTGCTCAATACCTGCCCTACCAGGAATAGCCGAAACTGCGAACGCAAACGATTCACTGCTGCGATCGCACTTTCATTGACTCGCCCAAACGTACCCGTCAGCGGCGATAATGAAGGGGTCAGTAAGCCAATCGTATCGATAGGGGGCAAATCCGTTTCGCCTGCGTCCGTCAGTTGTGTGAGCAGTTCTTCCGTTGCCTTACCCAAAATATAATCCAGCGACACCTCAGCCGTCGGATCAACGTCTACCACATCCAAACGATTGACCGTATTAGCAATTAGCGCTGTTTCTAAGGCAGTTCGGGCCGCCTCGATTTCATTACCCAGAGAAGGATCAAGCCCCAAGGTCAGCCTAGGATTCAGCGGAATGCCCACAATCTGTTCTCGCAGCAGTTGCCCGACCTGAAGCAGGGACGGATCGCCATTTAGCACTTGCCCGGTTGCCGCCAAGCCCGATCGCCCACTTTGCTGAATTTGGAGCGGAGTTCCATCCGCCTGCACGATAACGTCGCCATTATTATCAAGAACTGTAAAAACGGTATCAGCAGAGCCAATATTTTGAGACGACACACCGCCCAACCAAAGCGCAATCTGTGAGCCAGTAATATCAGTAATCACGGCTTCAGCAGTGGGGCGTACCGGGTCAGCAAAATACAGCGGTTTTTCTTCATTGTTGCTGTCGGGTTCATATTCGATGATGGGATCTTGGGAATGGCTCTGCCGTTCGGCTAAGGATTTGGTGCTGCGGCTTAGGTTCACATAGGTTGTGCTTGCGGCTTCGCTGCCGGGTAGCTGCCACAGATAACGAGTCAGCAGATAAGAAAAGGCTCCGGCATGGAATCCATCAAAACGATAATCAAGGGCAAGCTGTTCTCGGCGGGCAGACCCGATCGCAATTCCCCTGGCAATACCCGCCCGCCGCGCATCTTCAAAGTCATTTTGACTGAGTCTGAGGTCAGTCATCAATCTCTGCTGCATTTCTGCTTCTTCAGGGCTAGATACAAAAGTACCTTGGTTTTCTCTAACGATCGCCCGCACAACCGTATTTCCTCGCGTTCCAGCACCCGAATGGCAGCTATCCAGCACCATAATAACGTTATCTGCCTCCAAAGCACGGGTCAGCAAAAATAGCGATCGCCCCATAATATCCTTAACCGTGATTTGGGTATCTTCAGAGCTAGATGCGATCGGGTCGTTGGGAACCAGCGTACCATTGAGATGACAATCTTTGGCATCACGACAAGCGTCAGAATCCATCGGTGTTGGGTCTATCACTCGTGAGCCATGCCCAGAAAAATGAAACACCACCACATCACCGGATCGAGCTTGACCGAGGTGTTCTTGGAATGCACGTAAGATATTGTCGCGGGTCGGTCTGAGGTCTAGGCTACTGGCGTTGTCCCACACTTCCACGATGTCGCGAGGGCTAAAGCCATAGCGATGGATTAGCAGTTCCCGCTGCATTTCCACATCATTGAGGCAGCCATTGAGGGAACTTGCGGTTTCATATTGGTTAATGCCGACTAGCAGCGCCAGTTTACGGGGTGTATCTTGGGCTAGCACTCGCCCATAGCGATGCGCTCGTTGCAGAAAATCAAATTGGCTCAGTCCGATGGTGGCCAGCGTTGTACCGGCAGCTTGCAGAAAGCGACGACGGTTAAATTGGGGCATGCGATTGACTCCTCAGCAATTGGCTTATGTCTTTACCTATTGTGCAGTGCAAGGGGGCTATGCAGTTGGTGACGGGGGCAGCCCACATGGGCAAATTCATGGCCCTCATCCCCCAGGTCTTTCTCTCAAAAAGAGAGAACGGGAGCGGGGTTCAAAGTTCCCCGCTCTCCTTGGGCTATGCATTATGTAAAAGTTGCCA
Organism: uncultured Leptolyngbya sp.; assembly: GCA_964431105.1. Classification (GTDB taxonomy): domain Bacteria; phylum Cyanobacteriota; class Cyanobacteriia; order RECH01; family RECH01; genus RECH01. Next base: position 8,838 of record CAYSIR010000165.1, read on the forward strand.
GACCTTTTGTCTCACAGATCGTCTAGCGGTCACTCAGAGTCTTGTTTTTGAACCGAGGACGACGGGTTTCAGCGAGATCTGCGTAATGAATCGCTCCTTGGGACAGGAATTTAGAGTGAGGGCTGACGAAAGTAGGATGCACCCGTCGGTGACTGACAGCAGTTGTCTAAGTTTAAGCCGG
>CAYSIR010000166.1:0-8826 GCA_964431105.1 uncultured Leptolyngbya sp.
CTGTTCTAAACGATTTCCTATTACCACCCTACTATTTGCCCTACCCATACCGTGCGCTACGCCATTTCCCATGCCATCACCTATTGCTACGATCGCCCCGTCCACCTGGCTCCCCATTCCATTCGGCTCCGACCGCGATCGGATGCTGCGCAGCAGCTTCAGGACTTTGCTTTAACGATCACGCCAACTCCGGACGGCAGTGCTGAGTTGATGGATTTGGGAGGGCATACAACCCAAAGGCTTTGGTTTGGCGATCGCTCCATTGAAACCCTCACCGTTCATGCCAAATCTAATGTAGAAACTGTCCGCAGCAATCCGTTTAACTTTATTCTCGAACCCTGGGCTACCACACTGCCCATCGACTATCCTAATTTCCTGTCCGTCCAGCTTCAGCCCTACTTAATCGGACATTTTCATGCGATGCCAGGCGTGACGGACCCCGTTGCCTCCGAACTAGCGCAGCAACTCTGGGAGACCAGTGACGGTCAGACGGTGCTATTTCTAACCCACCTGACCCAACATCTCTATAAGCACAATCACTATGCCCTGCGAGAAACGGGTGATCCCTACCCTCCTGGGTTAACGTGGCGTAAACAGGAAGGGTCGTGCCGGGATCTAGCGGTCTTATTTATGGCAGTTTGCCGGGCAGTTGGGCTAGGGGCCCGGTTCGTCAGCGGCTACCACGAAGGCGACCCCGATCATCCTGATACTTACCTTCATGCCTGGGCTGAAGTTTACCTGCCGGGGGCTGGATGGCGCGGCTATGATCCAACCCTGGGCTTAGCAGTGGGCGATCGCTATGTAGCGTTGGCGGCCGCACCGATCCCCAAATTAGCCGCCGCCATTGAGGGGCGTTTGCGGTCGGGCAGCCAGGCCAATAGCCAACTTAGCTATCACTTATCCATTGAGGCAATTGACGCGATCGCCTGACACCTGGTCAGCAATTTATAGCCAGCAATTTAGCTATGCAGCAGTTCTCCGCGCATCACCGTAATGGCCTGCCCCGATAGCAACACGCGATCGCCCCCGTCGTACATAACCTTCACCCATCCTCCACGCTCAGAGGCCTGATAGCCGAGCATCTGGTTTTTTTGAAGACGATCGAACCAGTATGGCGCCAGACAACAGTGGGCCGCCCCCGTCACCGGATCTTCTTGGATGCCGATTCCGGGTGCAAAGAAACGCGAGACAAAATCATAACCCGCACCGGCGTTAGACAAACTTGTGACCGTCACTGTCGCGATGCCCAGGTCAAGCAACTGGCTAAAGTTAGGATGCAACTGCTCCACAACAGACTGACTGCCGACCTCTACCAATACCCCCAAACTATTGCGTGCCAATGTCTGCACCGATGCGCCGATCGCATCCTCCAAACCCACAGGCATGGTTACATCAATCACTGACGGATTAGCTGGAAAATCTAGCTCAATCCAGTCTGCCTGTCTGCGGGCTGTCAGCACGCCGCTTTTCGTGTGAAATTCTGCCGGTTTCTCCGATGTTAGGTAGCCTTCTGTCCATAGTGCATGGGCACTGGCCAGAGTTGCATGGCCACACAGCGGGACTTCGGTCGTCGGCGTAAACCATCGGAGGTCAAAACCGCGATCGCCCGGGATGACAAACGCTGTTTCAGACAAATTCATTTCGCGGGCAACTTGCTGCATCCACTGCGGATCTTTAGGGGCTGGCAGTATACAAACAGCCGCCGGATTTCCTTGAAATGGAGTAGCCGTAAATGCATCCACTTGAATAATGGACTGTCCCATAACACAACCCTGTGGTGTAATAACCAAGCTAAAATGCAATGCTAGCGTGTGACTCCCACACTGAACATTCTTATCTTGCTAGCGGTGCGATTTTGCCGAATGACAGCACCGATGGTTGCGGATAGCAACCTACGGCAACCTATGGAAACCTAATAAATCCAGGGCAATAGCTTTTTAACCCTGGTTTGGTACTCGCTGTAATTTGGATACTTCTCAGATAACCAACGCTCTTCTTTGGCGGCTTTGCGATCGAAAAAGATGAATAGTACCAGCGTTGCAATCCCGTGGGTTAGGCTCACCGTCCAACTAGTAAATGCGATCGCTAGCAGGATCAGCCCGCTGTATAGACAATGCCGCACAATGCCGTATACGCCCGTTTGCACCAGTTGCCCATCTTCGCGGGGGTAAGGCAGTGGGGTCAAATTTTCTCCAAGATCCAACAATCCTTTTCCAATCAGCACGGTGGCAAACGCGGCCAAGCCTAGTGCGATCGCCTTCAAGCTGTACGCTGCCATTGGGGGAACATCGATCGACTGCACTGGCAACGCCACAAAACCCACCAGCAGCAAACCTTGCAAGACGACAAGATATTCGCCTCGCCCTCCCCGCCAACTTTCTGGATGGAATCCCCAATCACTCAACAATTTCATCATGACCTGTGGTTGTGATGTCAGAACATAGCGCATTTAAGAGACTGAACAGCGATCGCCCCAGCCCTGTTGCCATGCCGTCTATCCTATCGCAATTCACTTGATCCTTTGGGCCCACGGCGGTCACGCGCCCTCATGCAGTCTCTCCTCCAAGCCAGCAATTGATTGAAGCTTCCCAAATTGCCGCAATCCTCGCAGCGCGATCGCCTCCGCATTGTTCATACCAAGCCCTAGGTGAGGACACCAAAATCAGATGAGTTGCAACTCACAGACAGGAATGTAATGACTGATTTTAGTTTTGGGATATGCCTGTCCGGATTTAGTATCAGTTCTGGTTGACGGACAAAAGATTCTGCATTGGGCGCGGAATCCCCCTACAGGATTTCGGGCAATGTGCGGATTAGGTCTCCTGATCCTGCCGGTGCTTAAGGTTTAGCGAGTTGGGTCAGCCAGTGGTCAGTTACTGGCTAGACTCAGCAGCCTCAGCAGGCCCAATCGTTTTTTCTGCTGACAAAGCAATTCGACCGTTCTGCTGCTGTCGTAATGCTTGCACCGCCATATCGAGGATAACCATAATCTCCTCCGCCATTGCCTCAGCGCGATCGCGCTGCACCAGGGCACTGTCCGCCAGCAGTTCCAGTCGATACAAACATTCCTCTGCCGCATGAATCGTCTCCCGCAGCATGACGTTCATCTCACTAGGCACGCCCCAGCGATCCGCGTGGCGACAGGGCATCCCCACCGCAGTTGCACATTGCAAAAACTGTCGTCCCAATTCATTGGCAGCAGCATTCGATGGCAGGGTCTGGGCTAATCGGAATGCCAATATCGCAATTGATTTCGTATCTCTTTTAAAGGTTTGCTCGTCCACAACGGTATCTCGTGACAATTGATAGGGAACCTGTAAGGCAGATAGTAGGGTCAGCAACAGCCGAGTGACTGACAAAAATGCAGCTCTGCGACGACCGCTCCCCTAGAGGACGTTGGACAATGTGCGGATCAGGTCTCCTGTCCCTCTCAGCAATTGCAGCTCAGCCTTGCCAACTAGATGCAGCCCCTATAAATTCGACGGTAGTCCGCTATTGGTAAGGACTTTGGGGGGCGTGTTGCCCACACCACCCAAAATCCTTACACGAATATCACTACCAATTCGACATGAGTTTGATAATTGTGCTGGACGATGCTGAAGCAGGATCAAAAATCGGTGTGGCGCTAAGCTGAGAGCTTAGGGATTTTGGGTGGGACGGCTTAGCTGGCCACCCAAAATTCCATGTCCTAAGCAAAATGACTACTGCCGTAGTGATGATATGCACTGATATGCACAAGGCCAACCAAACATCAAACAGTTGCGATCGCCCCCTCACTTACACTTATTCACTCACTATCCTCAAGAACCTGAAAATTCCTTACTCTTTCACATCCGTCTGTAATCACTTGCCGTCTTGGTTCAGTTGTTAGATTCCTAGCCCGGCTGCTGGTTAGTTATCAGTTAAAAGTCTTGCCGCCACCCGATGCTTGAACAGAGGACGGCAAGGCTACATCTGCCGGACGGATCAATCGCTGGTTCCATAGCTGTTGTAGATCCTTCTACATCCGGTTTTAAACTCCTCAAAAGCGTCTACGACCGGTTGGCTAGCACTATATCAGTGACGAACGATAGGATAATACGAATAGCTGTGTGTTGAACTTACGCTGCGATCGGTTTGCGTTCGCTGCTACGGTTCTGTATTCCCTGCTTCCTGGGTTGTGCAGCGTAAGTGATTGTCCGAATTGGACTGGCAACCCATCGGACGCACATCCAGTACAAAGAGCTTGTGCTAGTAATCTGTGAGGTGAGGGGGCGATCGCACCTACTTCGCAGCATTCTCTCGCAGGTTTCCTTGTGAGATACATCCTTGAGGCGACATTTTAAGGAGATGGCTTTGGTTAGCACCCCTGTTTTCAACACTACAAAATCAGAAGAAATTTTTACCGCCGCCCAAAAGCTAATGCCGGGAGGCGTCAGCTCACCCGTTCGAGCCTTCAAATCCGTCGGTGGTCAACCCATCGTCTTTGACCGTGTTAAAGGAGCCTACATCTGGGATGTAGACGGTAATCAATATATTGACTACGTGGGCACCTGGGGGCCGGCAATTTGCGGCCATGCCCATCCAGAGGTACTGGGCGCTCTGCACGATGTTCTCGACAAAGGCACCAGCTTCGGCGCACCCTGCTACCTTGAGAATGTATTGGCAGAAATGGTCATTGATGCTGTTCCCAGCATTGAAATGGTGCGCTTTGTGAACTCTGGTACAGAAGCCTGTATGGCCGTACTCCGCCTGATGCGCGCCTTCACAGGACGCGACAAGCTCATCAAGTTTGAAGGCTGCTACCACGGACACGCCGATATGTTTTTGGTAAAAGCTGGTTCGGGTGTGGCTACCCTAGGTTTGCCGGATTCGCCGGGGGTTCCCAAAGCCACCACTAGCAGCACCCTCACCGCACCCTACAACGACCTAGAAGCCGTCAAGGCTTTGTTTGCCGATAACCCTGATCAAATCGCTGGGGTGATTTTGGAGCCAGTGGTCGGTAATTCTGGCTTCATTACCCCTGATGCCGGTTTTCTGGAAGGGTTGCGGTTGTTGACCCAAGAAAACGGGGCGTTGTTGGTCTTTGATGAAGTGATGACCGGTTTTCGCATTGCCTATGGAGGCGCACAGGAAAAATTCGGCGTTACCCCCGACCTGACTACGTTGGGTAAGATCATTGGCGGAGGGCTGCCGGTGGGTGCCTATGGCGGTCGGCGCGACATTATGGAAATGGTGGCTCCGGCGGGGCCAATGTACCAGGCAGGAACCTTATCAGGGAATCCGCTGGCAATGACGGCGGGGATTAAGACGCTGGAATTGCTGCGACAACCCGGTACCTATGAACAGCTCGATCGCACGACCAAAAAACTGGCCGACGGTATGCAGGCGATCGCTCAGGAAACTGGGCATGAAGCCTGTGGTGGACAAATCAGCGGCATGTTTGGCTTTTTCTTTAACCCTGGGCCGGTTCACAATTACGAACATGCCAAACAGTCTGACCTTGCCAAGTTTGGGCGCTTCCATCGCGGAATGCTGGAGCGGGGCGTGTACCTAGCGCCGTCTCAGTTTGAGGCTGGCTTTACGTCGTTGGCGCACACGGAGGCAGATGTCGATCGCACCCTGGAGGCCGCTCGTGCGGTGATGTCGAGTTTGTAGAATTGGCTGTTTTTGGCACAGCAAAACCCTACCTATGCGATCGTTAGCTGAGGGCATAGGTAGGGTTATGATTTGCGCGGCTGGGCGTTTTGCACGGCGAGAGAAGCCTGGCAATCTCGCGGTTGCCAGCCTGCCGCTAGCCTGATTTAGTCATCCAACTGTAATCTCACTCTAAAGGCGGGATAGGCCGGTTGCCAAACATCCATATCGGATGATGAAAAATGCGCGATCGCTAGGATTGGGACGGACAATGTTAACAGCGCAATGAGCGTTCCAATCAACTGAGCGGGCCAGACGGCCGGTTTCGGAGGAAGGTCAGATTGACTACTAGATTCCATAAAGGTAAATCGTGAAGACTAGCGACGCTAGGACGAAAGAGAGAGTGAATGGTGAAGAAACAAGCGATCGCAAATTCGCTCAAGAACGAGGTGCGGTTAGGCCATGACTTGCGATCGTTTATGACCATCATGGTAACGAAGTTGGCTAGCGATTTGTGTGTTCCTATCATCAATTTAATGATGTTTACCGGGTCGGAGCCAATACCAGTCAGGGTATCCGAACCATGCCCTCATCCACGGCTAAACGGACGGAATCTGAAAACTCCCTGGGACAGAATGGCTGAGCCTACTCCACTCCGCCTAGTTCGGCAATGCCTTGCGACCATCGCGCTTGTCCGCTAATCCGCGTTGGCAGAGCGGAATATTACGATTACTCAACAAAATCAATGTGCCAACTCCGAATTTGATGCACTTTAGTAACAGTTCATTGCAACTTGCTTCAATCGCTTTGATCGGCGTGATAGGTTCATTAGCGTTGGCTATCGTCAATATCTATCCGATTCCATTTTCAGGCCACGCTTACCGAATCTGATGCGCGAGTTAGCTTACGGGTTTTGCGGCTCGAACTGCCGCAGCGTAAGTTTGACATCAGAGTTCAATTGATTGTCGTCTAGCGAGAGAACCGATTGATGCGACCGATGAACACTCCAGTAGAAGCTACGTCTAGAGAAGATTTCAGTGAATATGTTGCTCATCTCCAGCTTCACATGGCTCTGCAAGCCCGGAATCTTGTGCCTTCTCTGACTCACATGGCCGACAGCCGCGAGCAATTGCTGCACCAAACGCAGGCGACTATCGAAAAGATGGTCTCCCGCCAAGCCCTCTAGAGCCTTTCATCAATCCGCTCTTAAACGTTTTCCATCGCCTTTTCTATAATCTGGATGCTGGCCCTAGCGAATACTGTTAGGGCAGGTGGGCAGTGGTTCACCCTCATCAATGGGTTAACGGCGTGATGATTTAAGTGCGATCGCGCGCTTAACTTAGCTCAATCGTTTTAAAGGCGCTTGCAGCTATGACTATAATCCTGCTGACTGAAACGGTTGGCAGGGTTTTAATATGGGTTGTTCTAGCGGCAAGGATTTTTTAGGATGCAGATCCTAAAAAATCCTTGCAAGAATTCCACTGCTACTGTTGCCACGCTTCAGTTACAGAAGACAGGCGATCGCAATCATCCTGGCTCAAACTCCACCCCAGCGCTCCGGCATTCTGAGCGGCTTGGCTTGCATTCTTCGCGCCGGGAATCGGAATGGCCCCTTGGTTCATTAACCAGTTCAGCGAAACTTGGGCAGGGGTTTTATCGTAGGCAGTGGCGATCGCGTTCAGTGTGTCCAGCACAGGAGCCAGTTTTTGTAAGCCTTTGTCGCTAAAACGAGGATCAATGCTGCGGGCACCGAGCGGTTTAGTGGTTTGCGCTGGGCCATATTTACCGGTGAGCAACCCTTGCGCTAGGGGGCTGTAGGCCAGAATCGTAACGCCCAGCGATCGCGCCGTGTCTAGCACGCCATTGGTTTCAATTTTTCGCGCCAAGAGTGAGTACTGCATTTGGTTGACCGCCAGGGAAACGCCGCGCTTGGCTAGCAGTTCGTGGGATCGCTTCAGTTGTTCGGCTGAATAATTGCTGACCCCAACGGCTTTGATGCGCCCTTGCTGCACTTCATCGGCCAGGGCATCCATCAATGTGGGTTGTCCCATAAAAAAGTCAAACGGCCAATGCACTTGATACAGATCCACAATCGGCAACTGCAATCGCTTCAGGCTGGCGGTGAGGGCATCGGCGATCGCGTCTTTGTTGAAGCGCCAGGGCAGCGGAAAATATTTGGTGGCAACATAAACGGGCGCGTCGGTTTCCGCCATAAATCGCCCAATGAGGGTCTCGGATTCACCCAGCCCATAAATCTCGGCGGTGTCAAAAAAGTTGGCTCCGGCAGCGACAGCAGCCTGAAAGGCAGCCCGCAGTTGGGTTTCGTCGTAATCTTTGCCATACGACCAAAATAAACGATCGCCCCAGGCCCAAGTGCCAATCCCCAAAGCCGGTACGGTCAAGTCGGTTGTGCCTAGTGTCTGTGTCTGCATAACGCTCACTGCTTTACATATCTACATATTTTAGAGGACGGCTGAAGAGTGGGGATGCAGCGATCGCGTTTGGGTGAAAGGTGAGACCGCACCGTGAGGAGACATGCATTACGCAAAAGTCGCCAGACCTTTTGCCTCACAGCCCTTCTAGCGGTCACTCAGAGTCCTCGTTTTTGAACCAAGGACTGCGGGTGACCGCTAGATTTGCGTCATGGATAGCAGGAGGCACAGGGGATAGCTGAGAAAGACTGAGGTTGAAAACGATGAGCAGCTATGGCAATAAACAGTGATGACAACGAACAGCTAGGGCGATCGCAGCCCCGATGGATTGCCCATTGGTCAGAGCAGCAGCAGCCATCACCCGATCGCGCCCATTACCTATCTGATTTGGAATACGGGCGGGCATTGGATACGGTGGTGATTGCCTGCGTGGATGGGGTGCTGTGGCATGGCAACCAAGTGCTGCTCGGCTGGCGCAACCAAGATCCGCGACGGGGATGGTGGATAGTCGGCGGACGGATGCAGGTCGGCGAATCTCCGGTTCAGGCGGCTCAGCGCAAACTGCGGGATGAAGCCAACCTAGACCTAGAGGGCGATCGCATTCAGTTCGTCGGGGTATATTCCACGCAGTTTGCCACCCGTCGGCAACCGCCCACCTATCACGGACTACACAGCATCAACCTGGTTCATGCGGTGCGCTTGACCGATGCCGAATCTGCACAGGTAAAACTGACCCCAGCCGAATACGATCAGCACCGTTGGCTCACCTGGAGTCAGT
>CAYSIR010000167.1:0-8825 GCA_964431105.1 uncultured Leptolyngbya sp.
GCCGGTGGCGGGGCGGGCGGCTTGGCGGCAGTCGGCGAGCGAGGCGGCGCTCCTGCGCCAGGCATCACCATGGTTTGAGATGCCAAGGGCTGGGTTGCGTCATTTGATGATGGAACCCGTGATGGTGGCGGTGGTACGGGCGGCATCTTTGGTGAACGAGAGGGACGTTGGGCATCTGTCATAAGCCACTTCCTGTCAAAACGTGTGTGGTTACGGTCTGCAATCAATGCGGGTGATAGGGATGGAGAACTACGGCTAGTGCCTGGTCAGTCAGTTCCGTCAACCATCAGTCAATAAGATTATAGGCAGCGGATCAGCGGATTGCGGCCGCTGCTTTTCTATTCAGGAGGCGATGTGCTGACCCTGCAATGTTGATTCCCTAGGGGCTGTTGCGTCAATATCTTGGGGGTTGCTCTGCTGAGTGGGGATAGGCAAGATGCCGTGTTCATAGTGCCCATTCTGTATGATTTTGTATCAGTGTTTAGGGCTAGCTGGATTCACTATGGATGCACTTTTTTAATATTTTTTTTAATACTGCACCGGGGGCGATTGATTTTTTAGCCGCGTTGGTTAACAGCGATCGCCCTAAAATGCTATGTCATACGGGTTGTAATTACCGCATCAGTTCATACCCAGCCTATACAAAACTGAAAACAAAGAACGATACGAATTTATAAACCATAATCACTAGGAGAATTACTGGTAGAATTAAGTATTTCTCACTACGAATTAAATTGTTAACCAACATTAATTTAAGTAATACTAACTGAAGAAAGCTCAGCATTCTTTAAATATTAAGCTCACCATTAAGTTCACTACAGCGTATGAGCGCAGTTGAGTTCACCATTGAGCAGTGACTGAGTAATGATCGGCAACGCTACGTCTGTCGAAGCGATCGCCCCAGTGTTTGTAACCAGTGTTTGGGAGCATACCAGTTCCGCCGTCTCTCTAAAATTCCTTCTAAGCAGGGCCGGGGATGTTGAGTCTAGCTCTCTATCTTTTGGGTAGGAGCGGGGCGGCTTTGCAAGGCAGCTCCATGACTGTGGGATGCTCCCTGGCATCTTTACTTATGGGGGATTATCTGACCAAATGCAATCGATGGCGCAGCGGAGTCGGCAAGGGCGATCGCTTTTCTCAGCATTTTCTGGGATGTTCGCCCAACCAATGCAACTGCCTAAATTTTGGACGCTCTGAATGCTAGCCCAACCTACTCGGCGTGACCCATGCGATCGCCCGATTATTGGTGGGTTTATCGATATTGATGCAACTGCGCTCCCAGATTGAACTAGAGTGAAATTCAACGATCCGTTTAAGAACTCAAACAAGGTAAAGGTAAATTCCTATGCACCTCAGTGAATTGACCCACCCCAACCAACTGCACGGTTTATCGATTCATCAACTGACTCAGATTGCCCGGCAGATTAGGGAAAAGCATCTAGAGACCGTTGCCGCTAGCGGCGGGCATCTTGGCCCAGGGTTAGGTGTGGTCGAATTAACATTGGGTCTCTACCAGACTCTCGACCTGGATCGAGACAAAGTGACCTGGGACGTTGGGCACCAAGCCTATCCCCATAAGCTCATCACTGGACGATATAACAATTTCAACACACTGCGCCAAAAGGGCGGTGTTGCCGGGTACTTAAAGCGCTGTGAAAGCCCGTTTGATCACTTTGGTGCCGGGCATGCCTCCACTAGCATTTCGGCAGCGTTGGGAATGGCCCTCGCGCGGGACATGAAGGGTGAGAACTTTAAGGTGGCAGCGGTGATTGGCGACGGTGCATTGACGGGGGGGATGGCGCTGGAAGCCATTAACCACGCCGGGCATTTGCCAAAAACGAATCTGCTGGTGGTGCTAAACGACAACGAAATGTCGATTTCGCCCAATGTGGGGGCAATCCCGCGCTATCTCAACAAGCTGCGTCTGAGTCCGCCGCTGCAATTTTTGTCTGACAATTTAGAAGAGCAGTTCAAGCACTTGCCATTCGTTGGTGATTCCTTTTCCCCAGAATTGCATCGCATTAAGGAAGGCATGAAGCGTTTGGCCGTGCCCAAGGTTGGGGCAGTGTTTGAAGAGCTAGGTTTTACCTACATGGGCCCAGTGGATGGTCATAATTTGGAAGAATTGATTACGACGTTTCGCCAGGCGCATCAATATCCGGGGCCGGTGTTGGTTCATGTTTCGACGGTGAAAGGCAAGGGCTATGCGATCGCTGAGCAAGACCAGGTTGGCTACCATGCCCAGTCTCCTTTCTATTTATCAACCGGCAAAGCTATTCCTGCGAGCAAGCCCAAGCCACCCAAATATTCCAAAGTGTTTGCCCATACGTTGGTGAAGCTAGCCGAAAATAATCCCAAAATCGTTGGTATTACGGCGGCAATGGCGACCGGAACCGGTCTCGATAAACTTGAGGCGAAGCTGCCCGATCAATATATTGATGTCGGTATTGCTGAACAGCACGCGGTTACGCTGGCGGCAGGGTTGGCCTGCGAAGGGATGCGCCCGGTGGCGGCGATTTATTCCACCTTTTTGCAGCGGGGCTATGACCAAGTGATTCACGATGTTTGCATTCAAAAGTTGCCCGTGTTCTTCTGTCTCGATCGCGCTGGCATTGTAGGTGCAGACGGCCCAACTCATCAAGGAATGTATGACATTGCCTACCTGCGATGTATTCCCAATATGGTGTTGATGGCTCCGAAAGATGAAGCCGAACTCCAGCGAATGGTGGTGACAGGGGTGGACTACACCGATGGCCCAATCGCCATGCGCTACCCCCGTGGCAATGGCTACGGCGTTCCGCTGATGGAAGAAGGCTGGGAGCCGCTGCCCATCGGAAAGGGTGAGGTGCTGCGTCAGGGAGATGACCTGCTGCTGTTGGGCTACGGCTCGATGGTGAATACGGCGATGCAGACGGCTGAAATTCTTAGTGAACACGGCGTTGAAGCAACGGTGGTGAATGCTCGTTTTGTGAAGCCGCTGGATACGGAGCTAATTGTGCCGTTGGCGAAGTCGATCGGTCGGGTTGTCACGTTAGAAGAAGGCTGCATTATGGGCGGCTTTGGGTCGGCTGTTGCCGAAGCACTGTTGGATCACGAGGTGCTGGTGCCGGTGACGCGCTTGGGTGTGCCCGATCAGTTGGTGGATCATGCTACGCCGGATCAGGCTAAGCAAGAGTTGGGGCTGACGGCATCTCAGATCGCTGAGCGGCTGTTGGCAACGGTGCGATCGCAGTCTGAGGCGCTACCTGTGTCCTAGGATTGCTGCACTGCTGAACGGTGAATGAGCGCTTCCTGTATGTGATCCCTCTGCGTTTAGGGTATGGCGATCGCTCCAGGAAGCGTTGCTATTTTGGGTCTGCCTGGTCTGCCCTGCATGATAAAACGCTAAGCAGAACGCTTAGCGCTAGGCTAGAGGGGTTGATAGGCGCGAAACACAGCCAACAAAACCACTATGAAAACGGGGACATCTGAGATTCAGCGACGGCAACAGCTTGTGTTAATCGGCGGCGGGCACAGCCATGCGATCGCGCTTCGTAAACTGGGGATGAATCCCATGCCGGATGTCCAGCTTACGCTGATTACGAATGTGTGGCATACGCCCTATTCAGGAATGTTGCCGGGGTACGTGGCTGGATTGTACGACGTGGACGATTGCCACATTGATCTGCGACCGTTAGCCAATTTTGCCCAGGCTCAGCTCGTGGTGGATCGGGCGATCGCACTGGATTTAGACCATAATCGCGTCATCTGCGAGAATCATCCGCCGATTGCTTTCGATCGCCTCTCCATTGACATTGGCAGTACACCGCTAGTGTCGAGCGTACCTGGTGCGGCGGAGCATACGATTCCAGTGAAGCCCATTTCGACATTTTTGCGCGATTGGGATGTAGTGGTTGAGCAGGTGCGGCAGAATTCATCCCAGCCCTCAACGATTGCCGTGGTGGGTGGCGGGGTCGGCGGTGTTGAACTGTCGCTGTCGGTGCAGGCGCATCTTCAGCGCATCTATCGCGAAGCAGGACAGTCGCCGCACTCGGTGCAGGTCCATTTATTTCATCGTGGGGCGGATGTGCTGGAGGGGCGCGATCCCTGGGTACGGCGGCGAATGCAGCAGGTTCTGCGCCAGAAGGGCATTCATCTGCATCTCAACGAATCGGTGAACCGAGTTGAGGCGGGACGGGTGCATTGTGAATCGGGGCTGGTGCAGAGCTGCGATCGCATCTTTTGGGTGACGCAGGCGGCAGCGGTCGATTGGATTGCGGCATCGGGTTTGGCAACGGATGACCAGGGCTTTATTCAGGTGAATGCCTATTTGCAATCCGTCTCCCATCCTCAAGTGTTTGCGGCGGGCGATATTGCGGCCATGGTAGAAACGCCCCGCCCCAAGGCTGGCGTGTTTGCGGTGCGCCAAGGAACGCCATTGGTGAACAATGTGCGGCGATCGCTCTCAGGAAAGCTGCTAAAGTCATTTCGACCCCAGCGCGAATTTTTGATATTGATTGGTACGGGCGATCGTCGCGCCGTAGCCTCGCGGGGCTGGTTTGGATTTGGCCCTCATCGGTTGCTGTGGTGGTGGAAAGACCGGATCGATCGCGCTTTCATGGAGCAGTTTGTTGAACTCCCTGACCTGATGGCGGATGCCCCGACCGATCGCTCACCCTTGGCGGCTGAGGCGGCAGAGTCTACCATGCGGTGTTTGGGATGCGGAGCCAAAATTGGCGCTACGACGCTGGCGCGATCCCTGGCGCGCTTGCAGGCAGACCATCCTATTCCCAATCGCCCGGATGTTGTGATGGGTCTCGCCGAACCGGACGATGCCGCCGTTTTAGAGCGATCGGGCGATCAGGTCTGGGTGCAAACGGTGGATTACCTACCCGCGCTGCTGAGCGATCCGTTCCTAGTTGGGCAACTTACCGTCCATCACTGTATGAACGACATTCTCGCGATGGGGGGCGAGCCGCATAGTGCCTTAGCGATCGCTACTCTGCCGCTGCGGGCGGCCGCGCTCCAAGAGGAAATGCTGTATCACCTGTTGGCGGGAGTGACCCAAGCGCTGGATGCGAACGGAGCAACGTTAATCGGTGGGCACACCAGTGAAGGGGCACAATTAGCGCTGGGTCTGAGTTGCAATGGCGTGGTCAACCGCGATCGCCTCCTGCGAAAACAAGACTTAAAACCAGGGCAAGCATTAATTTTGACGAAATCCCTCGGAACGGGTGTACTCTTTGCCGCAGATATGCGGCTGCGGGCCAAGGGGCGCTGGATTGCGGCCGCGATCGCCTCTATGGTGCAGTCCAATCAATTAGCGATCGCGACGTTGCGGCAGTATCAGGTCACAGCCTGTACCGACATCAGCGGCTTTGGGCTGCTAGGGCATTTACTAGAAATGGTGCAGGCTTCCAAGGTGTCGGTAGAACTCCAGTTGGAAGACATTCCCCTCTTGCCGGGCGTGGAATCCTTGATGGCTGAAGGAATATACAGTTCTTTGTATGCCGCGAACGTGCAGCGGGGACAGTCAGCCATTCGCCATTCAGAGGCGATCGCGCCCCTACCCCACGCTAGGATTATGTTTGATCCGCAAACCTCCGGGCCCCTACTGGCGGCTGTTCCTGCTGACCAAGCCTCCGCCAGCCTTTCAGCCTTAAGAGCGATCGGCTACCCGGCATCGTTGATTGGTCAAGTCTGCCCCAAAACGGACGATGCACCCATTACTATCCTGGCGTGAGCATGGTCTTAGCACTGGAACCCACTGACTTTTTTGCAGCCCCCGGCCCGATATTGGATGTTCGCAGTCCGGCAGAATATGAACAGGGTCACATCCCTGACGCAGTCAGCTTTCCGCTCTTTTCTAATGATGAACGGGCCCAGGTCGGGCTGTGTTATAAACAGCACGGTCGAGATGAAGCGGTTGAGGTTGGGTTAGCGATCGCCGGGCCAAAATTGCTTCAGTTTGTCACCAAAGCCAAGGCCCTGTCCCCCGATCGTTCCGTGCGGGTTCACTGCTGGCGGGGTGGAATGCGAAGCGGTGCAATGGCGTGGCTGCTAGAGACCGCTGGCTTTCAAGTGATGACGCTGGTTAAAGGGTACAAAAATTTCCGGCGCTGGGCCCAGGCTTACTGCGGCGAACCGCGCCGTTTTATCGTGGTGGGCGGCATGACGGGGACGGGCAAAACCGACATTCTCCAGGCGATCGCCCAGCGCGGTGAAAACGTGCTGGACTTGGAACACCTGGCCAATCATCGCGGCAGCAGCTACGGAGCGCTGGGGTTGCCGCCCCAACCGTCCAATGAGCAATTTGAAAACGACATTGCCATGCAGCTTTGGCAATGCGATCGCCATCGGCCGATCTGGGTGGAAGGGGAAAGCCGTCGCATTGGGGTCTGTCGAATCCCCAATCTCTTATTTGAGCAAATGCTCTCGGCTCCCATGCTAGAAGTGGTGCGATCGCCCAGCGAACGGGTTGCCAGCTTGGTTGAGGTGTACCGTGTCGCATCGCAGGATGAGTTGGTAGCCGCCACCGAGCGCATTCGTAAACGACTGGGTGGACAACGGACACAAGCCGCGATCGCCCATATCCAATCCGGACAACTGGCCGAAGCCTGCGCTATCATCTTGGACTACTACGATCGCACCTACGACTATGCCCTCAAGCGCCACAGCGGGCCCCGTCAGCCATTGGACATTAGCGGATACACCGCCCACGAATGCGCCACACTATTGCTCAATCACGCACTAACCCATCAATAAACAGCGGTTGAGAAGGTAACAATGTCAGTCTCCTCATCCACCGTTCCAGTCAACACCTCTGTCTCGCCTTGCACCGTCAGCGTTAGAGTGAACGGAATCGGCTCCGTAGAGTCATCACACCGAGAATAAAGATTAACGGCAACCACATAATCACCTTGCAGTGCTTGGTCAACCGGCCAAAAAATATTCTCCACGGGCGTATCCGTCAGACTAGAGCAAAGTGCATTGGCATCTAAGTCCAACCGTCCGCCACTCTCACCGGCTGGGTTACTAAAGCTGACCACCTCACCGGCTGGGTTCATCACCGCCAAGTCAAGGTCGTGGGCGCTATCCCATTGCAGCGTGGCTTGTAAATCTCCTGTGCCCAGCGCAGTTGTGGCTTGTAGGGTATAGGTTCCCCGCTCCTCTGGCACAAATGAGGTGACAATAACTAAGTAATTGCCGGTCATGGGCAGTTCAGTGGCGATCGCTGAGTCACGATTATCCGGCGCAATGTCGTCATTTTCTGCCACCAGTTCGCCCTCAGGGCCAATCAGCAGTAGATATGTATCAAAATCTGCGCTATTCACCGAAATATCGATCGCCTGCCCAGCAAGACCGACAAACAGGTAGTCATCATACACACTGCCACTCACCGGAGAAGGTCGGTCATCATCCGTGAGTGCATCGTCCAAATCGATAAACAACACTGTATCGTCCGTTGGCTCAGGTACAGCAGATGGACTGCTTTCGATGGGTTGGTTAGAGCTTTGGGCAAGCGGCATCGAGGCCTTCTCAGCGGCGATACTGCCAATAGAAACGCTACCCACCCACGACAAAGCCAGGGCGGATGTCAAAAATAGAGAAGAAAAGCGCATAGCAGGGTTAGTAGAAACGTCTGAAGCAAAGCCGGTTATGCTCAGACTATCCGAGAACGGCTGAAGAATGCCAGATTTGCACCACGGGAGTGCGATCGCATGGACTCCAATGGATGCCAATGGCAATTAGCGATGGTAGCCCGTATTCTGCCAAATTGATTTGGCCCGATACAATTGCTCTACCAAAAACAATCGCGCCATTTCATGGGTAAACGTCATAGCCGACAGGCTCAGCAGATAATCAGCTTGGGCGCTGACTTCGCGGGTCACGCCATCCGGGCCGCCGATAATCAACAGAATCGGATCGGCACCAAACTGCTGTAAAAAATCGGCAAAGGCGATCGAGGTCATGGATTTACCCCATTCCGACAGCAAAATAATGTGCCGATGACCGGACAGCAGCGCCAAAATTTTTTGCTCTTCTTTTTCCGGTGTAGAATCCTTGACTTCGGTGATCTGAAGTTCTGGCAGGCGCTTTTCGTAGTCCTGAATGCCGTCCCGAATCCAAGATTTCTTGACCTTGCCCACTGCCACAATATGGGGACGCATGGCTACCCGGCTGAATCAGCGGTCGAACTGGCTGCGTCTATTGCAGGGCTGTTGCGATCGCGCCAAACTTTAATCAACAAGCGAGTGGTGAGGTGCGATAACAGCCCAATTGGCCCAGCGAACAGGCAAAAAATCAGCGAGTGAGTTGTCCAGACTTGAGACTGCTGACCGTCCTGATAAATCCACCATCCGACAAATAAATCCATCACCAGAAAATGCACCCACCCAGTCGCCGTGACGCTGGGATCGGCAAATAGCTTCGCTAGTTCCGGCAGGGTTGGATTGGCAAAAGACTCGGCGCTATTTGGATCAAGGCTACCGATAAATAAATACACGTAAACAAGTGCTAGCACAATGAACGGCGTGGCTGAGGCCATAATAGTGCGGGTAACAGTCCACCTCGGCAACAGAATCATCAAAGCCCAAAATGGCAGTACAAACAGATTAGCACCGCTGAAAATCAACTCTAGGCGATGGATGTCCATAAAAATTCCTTAGGGAGTATGGTGCGATCGACTGCTATGCATTGTAACGGGAAGCTTCACAACCGGGTTGATTCACAGTGGCTTCTAGAACGCTCATGAGTCAGTCTGCATGATGTAACGGCAGAAGCGGCCGAGCGTCTATAGCAATCCTATTTGGATTGTGAGAAGGATTCCGCAGGAATCCTTCTCACAA
>CAYSIR010000168.1:0-5382 GCA_964431105.1 uncultured Leptolyngbya sp.
CCCCCCGCTTCCCCATCTATCCGTTACGCAGATCTCGCTGAAACCCGCATTCCTTGGTTCAAAAACGAGGATTCTGAGTAACCCTTAGAAAGGTTGTGATGCAAACGGTCTGGCGACTTTTGCGTAATGCATAGGCTTCCCCATGGCGGTTGATGGTTTGCGATCGCCCTATCAATTGCCAAACGCAGATAGAGCGATCGTCCGATTGGATACAGCTCAATATTGCCAGCCCTAAATCTGCGTTCGCCTGTTTATCCATAAATCGTTCACCGTTACTTGGGATGCATTCTTCGCAGCCCTTCCTTTGGCTCTCTCTTCTTAATCCCTTTTCTCAGGACGCTACTGGCAGACATGAATAAGCCTCTAATTCTCCCATGCCAACACACGGTATCGGACGAACAGCAGGGCAATAGAGCAAACAGTCTGGCAATTTTGGCATCATGCATAGGGAGAGGACTCAAGGGATAGTTACCCGAACAATCGCTTTTATCTCAGACCGTCCAGAGTGAATCAGCCCGATCGCAACCTGGGGGGCAAGACATTCAAGACGAATGCCGACACCTGCCCTAGAGGAGAGCGTTTGAGTCCGGCTCTCCCGCCTGCCTAAACGGAACTTAGAGATAAGCAGCAGACTTGCAACGATGAGATTACCAAAACGATTGACCCAGTTATTTTCTACTGCCAGCATGAAATACTCATTCCTCCATCGATCTACCCATCGGGCCACCCTTGGATTAATTGCCGCCCTTGGGATTGTCGCCGTTGATGTCGCCGCGCCTGTCGAACTTTTGAATCTCAGCCGTTTGGGTCAGCCCAGTGCCGCTGCGATCGCCCAAAACATTGAAGAAGCAACGCGGGTGCGAATTTACCGGGAAGCCAGCCCAGCCGTCGTATCCATTGAAGCCGACAGCATCGATGGCAGCGGCAGCATTATTTCCCCCGATGGCTTGATTCTAACCAATGCTCACGTCGTGGAAGGCTTCGATACGGTGACGGTCATCCTGGCGGATGGGCGACGGCTTGAAGGCGATGTCATTGCGTTTGCAGAGGGCGGTCAGGATTTAGCAGCGGTGCGACTGCGCGGGCAGAGCGGCTTGCCGACGATCCCGATCGCGCCGCCTGGCTCCGTAGAAGTGGGTCAATCGGCATTTGCGATCGGCAATCCCTTCGGGCAATTTCAAAATACATTCACCGTTGGCATCGTCAGCCGAATTGACTCCCAGCGGGGAACCATACAAACCGACGCCGCCATTAACCCCGGTAATTCTGGCGGGCCATTACTCAACAGCCAAGGGCAACTGATTGGTGTTAACACGGCCATTTTTAGCCCCGGCAGAACGGGTGGCAACGTCGGCATTGGTTTTGCGGTGTCGAGCGATCGCGTCCAAACCTTCCTGACCGCTGTCCGCAATGGCACTGCCCCCACCGTCGCCCAGGGAACCGGCAACCCGATGCGCCAGCCACCACAGCCTATCCAACTCAGCCAGCGGATACAAGGTGAACTGAGCAGCAACAGCAACGTCCTTCCCTTTGATGACAGCTACTTTAATGCTTATACCTTCAATGGGCAGGCTGGGCAGCAAGTCGTAATTGACATGAACAGTAATGAATTTGACCCTTATCTGATCTTGCTAGGGCCAACTGGGGAAGACATCATGCAAGACGACAATAGTGGTGAAAACCGCAACGCGCAAATCACGATTACCCTACCCTCCAGCGGCACCTACACCGTGTTTGCCAATTCTCGTGATTCTGGTGAAACAGGACGCTACGCCCTCCAGGTAAATGGATCGACAGCGGCAACACCGTTGAGTAATGCGGCCTTAATTTTGGATGAACGCGGACGACTAGATGGGCCAAACGCGCAGGTGTTGCAGGTCGATGGCAGCTACTATCGAGAACACACATTTAGGGGAACGTCAGGGCAAGCCGTGACGATTGCGATGGAAAGCAGCGATTTTGATACCTATCTCATCCTGCTTGGGCCGAATGGTGAACTCATTGCTGAAAACGATGATGCGCACCCCAATACGCTAAATTCTGCCATTACGGTGACATTGCCCCGCTCTGGACTGTACACCATCTATGCCAATTCCTATGACAGTACAGGACGCGGAATGTATCGCTTAACGGTGCGATAGAAACGCAGCAGGCGAGAGGGCAGGTGCAGCGGACAGGTACAAGTCTATTGGTTGATTTCAACATCGGCACTGGGAGGGGTGGCAGTGGTTGTGTCGGTGGCGGCTACGTCTGATGGCGATCGCCGTCTGCGGGAACGGCGCACGGTGCGGGCCCGTTTCTGGCGAATTTTATACTGGCGGTTTTGTCGCCAATCTCTGAGCTGCCGCCGTGCCCGTGCCAACGGACTCAGCAACTCATCTTCTGTCACCTCGCTGCCTGCATCTTCCTTGGCTGTCCACCACGCTCCCACCACGCCACCCGCACCGCCAGCAATGAGGCCAAGCAGCACCGACAGCACGGCTGGATAGCCCAACAGCGCAAATGCGATCACAAACACGATCGCAAACTTAATGCCAATAATGATGCCTTGGCGAGTCATCAACCGCAGGAAGAAAGTGCGCTACTAGCTTAGCAATTTCGCTGCCTTCGGTTGGCGGGCGATTCCGGCTTTGGTTGACTGAATAAAACTAGCGCAACTCCTGTAGGCGGTTTCTGGGTGCAAGGCAGACTGTGGGGCGAGGTCATCAGGATTCTGGCGTTACTGACCGCTGAGCATCTGCAATACCGAAGCGATCGCGCCCTCTTGGGTCAGGTCTACCTCAGCCGTGTCTAGATCCACTACATAGGATTGTTCTGCATCAGCAAATGGCTGGAACGTTTGATTGAGCATAATATCGACCGTGGCATCAGCAATATCGCCAGTTCGCTGGTGTAATCGGTCTTTCAGCACCGCTTCAGGCGCATGACAGTAGACGATATGAACCGGCAGCCCAGCCGCTTTAGCATGGGCGATCGCCGTTTGGCGTACATCTTGGCGATCGTATTTGGCATCCAAAATGACTGGGTAGCCATCTTTGGCTAACGTAATGCCCAAGTTCAGGAGGCGATCGTAGGTTTGGGCAGACATCTCCGGAGTGTACAGCGCATCGCTCCCCCGCTGGGTGAGGGGAATGCCCGCAAGATGTTTGCGCACCGCATCCGACCGTAAATGTACCGCTTCCAGCTTGGCGGCCAACTGTCGGGCAGTGGTGCTTTTTCCAGAACCCGACAGCCCTGCCATCACAATAACCTGCCCCGATCGCGGCTGAGTTAGCTCCCAGGCTAGACGGTAGTAAAGAGCTGCTGTTTCCTCGATAGATTGCTTTTCAGCCGCCGGAATGCTGGGATCACCCAGCAAGAAAGACGTAACCTTAGCCCGCACATAGGTTTGTCGGTTGACATAGATGGGCAGAATTTGTAGTCCTTCCCAGTCGCCCGTCTGTTCCACGTAAGTATTCAAAAACAGGGCGCTGAGGTCGGGGCGTTGCCGCACCAGCAAATCCATAATGATATAGCCGATGTCGAACATGACATCGACAAACCGGAACGGCTCGTTAAATTCAATGCAGTCGAATAACCACAGCCGATCGCGCCAGTAGCAAATATTTCGCAGATGCAAATCACCATGACATTCCCGAATGCGATCGCGCTCAATGCGCTGCTGGAATAGTGCCTGACGTTCTTCAAAAAAGCGATCGGTGTAGCGGCGGGTTTCATCGAACTGCGGCTGAGTTTGGGGGCCGCCAATGAACGATCGCGTTTGTTCATAGTTTTCGTCGAAGGCTTCTCGCACCCGTGTCACTTCTCCAAAGGCACGAATGTAGTCATTGGTCGTGGTGCTGGCATGGAACTGAGCAATTTCAGTCGCCAATTCCATCACCATCGCCTCAGTCAACTCGCCCCGTTCAAAACATTCCGTCAACAGGGCATCCTGCGGAAACTGACACATTTTGATGGCATACTCAACCGCCGGTTGGCCGCTAGCCCACTGGAAGCGATCGCCCTCCAATGCGATCGGCAATACATCCAGGTAGAGTTCCGCCGCCGTGCGTTGATTCAGCCGCAACTCTTCCTGACAAAAATGGTGGCGCTTTTCCAGGGTAGAGTAATTTAAAAAGCCAAAATTAACCGGCTTTTTCACCTTGTAGGCATAGTCTCCGGTCAGCAACACATAGGACGTGTGAGTTTGCAACAGCCGCACCGCACCCGTTACCGCATGGGGGTAAAAGGACGGCTCTAGCATTTGTTGAATCAGCGTCGGCAAAGCAGTGTCAGTCATGGAAAATTTTGCCCCAGTCGGCTAACAATCGGCTCAACGATTGTATCGAATTATTCACGCCCTGCCGTATCCACTCTTCAAACAGGCAGCCGAATGATCGCACTAATTCGAGAAGGCGATCGCCATGCTGACGGCCGCCACCAGCCCCAGCAATACCCAACCGCTATTTTGCCGCAGCCACATCCCAACCTGGCTACTCATCGGAGGGCGATAGGCAGGCGGCTGCACCCTGTTTTCTGACGAAGTGTAGAGCGTACAAGTCTTGGCATAGGGACGCTGCGGAAACGTGCAAGTGTCGTCCTGATGGTAAAGGCATGACTTACATAAATAATCTGACTGAGATTGATGCAGCGTAATCCCCGGATGCCCAAATGCTTTCAGCGAAGTTCGGCAATAGGGACAAGCGATCGCTCGTTCGGAAACAGCTTGATGACAATTAGGACATTCTGACATAACTCTGGCATCACACCATTGAACAACAGCCGCCAGTTCTATCCTACCGAGTCCTGTTGCCGGGCGATCTGAACAGTGATGCCAATCCCTATTTTCTCCATTCTAAGAACACTCATGCATGCCATCGTTCTTCACGAAAGGGATGGTATTTGAGAGTGATTCATAAACGAACGATTAATTTGGGAGCGCAAGTAGGTGAAATCTAGACGACTAAGTGATAGAACGGAGTTAACTTTTGAATTTACAACGGATTTTGTGATAATTACGGTTTGATATACGGTCACTTTCTGCTAAAGAACCGTTTGCCAGAACACCAGCTAAACTGGTTAAACCATTGGCGGCGGTTCCGCCGTTCCCGCCAATGTCCACCCGGCGACAATGTCCGTCACATCATCCCAAGCAGGATGCAAAGCGAAACGTTTTGCCTCATCATCCTTTCCGATGTTCCTTAACGATCTCGTTTTGGAACGGAGGGATCAGCGGTTCGGCGACTTCTGCCTTCAGGATAGAGCCTCATCAGGGTGGCTCACAAAACTGGCTACACTCCAACCACCAAACTCGAATCACCAAAAGGGTCAGAAGACCTGACTCCGGCATCGTTCAAAATCCTGGGAGCGGTTTCCGCATCTGATGCAGAATGTTGGGTCAGT
>CAYSIR010000168.1:5482-8807 GCA_964431105.1 uncultured Leptolyngbya sp.
GTTTACGATTGCCTACAGGCTGTGCATCATCTTTCTGTATCAATATCTTTCTGTATCAATCGGCATTGGGTGAGTGATCGGGCCGTGATTCAAGATTGACTGCGTCCTAATTGTGCATCGTCGTATTCTTTAGCATCCTTTCTATACCTGAGCGAATGTCGTTGCGATCGCATCTCAAATTCATCCCCCGACGCATCCCCATGCGGATGATTTTAGTAGTGCCGTTTGTTGTGCAAATTTCTGGCACGGTCGGCCTAGTCGGATGGCTTTCCCTCCAAACCGGGCAACAGTCCGTCGAATACGTTACAGAACGGCTGCGGGCAGAAGTAAGCGATCGCATTGACCAACAGCTTCAGCAATATTTAGACGTGCCGGATGTCATCAACCGGGTTAACGCCAATGCCATGCTGCTAGGGTACGTGGATGTAGATGATCCGGCAAACCTATCCCGTCACTTCTGGTATCACCACGACCTATTTCCCTCGGTGAATATCTCCGCAATGTACCTGGGCAGCATTAACGGTGAATTTACAGGGCTAGGATTCCAGTCTGACAATACCTGGCAGGTGGGGCGCTCTGGCGATGAAACCGATCGCACCTTCACTAGCTACGCTATCGATGACCAAGGCAACCCTACTGAACAACTGAGCCAAGATCGCTTCTATGACCCGCGCCTCCGTCCCTGGTTCCGTAGCGCTATGCTAGCCCGCGAACCGGTATGGAGCGATATTTATACTGACTTTAAAGAGCAACGACTGAAAGTGACCCTAGCTCAGCCGCTTTACAATGATGCCGGTGAAGTGTTGGGGGTGATCGGCACTGACTTTGTATTGTCCCACATTGGCAAAGTGCTGCAAGACCTGAATGTGAGTGAATCTGGGCAGACGTTTATCGTTGAGGCAGATACGGGACTGCTAGTGGCCGCTTCTACCAATAATTCACCTTTTACCATTGAGAGAGATACGGTTCGACGGCTGGCAGCAGATAAGGTAGATCATCCCCTGGTTCAAGAAACTGCGGCCTATCTGCAATCACAATTTCCAGATTTTTCACGCATCCGCGATCGCCAGCAGCTTGACTTTCGCGATCGCCAAAACCGTCGTATTTTAGTGCAGGCTACCCCCGCCTCCTATGGCGAAAACTTGGATTGGTTGATTGTGGTAGCGATTCCTGAATCCGACTTCATGGGGCAAATTTATGCCAATACCCGCACCACGATCGCCCTTTGCTTGCTGGCACTAATGGTTGCCATCCTGATTGGGTTACTCACGGCTCGCTGGATCACCCAACCTATCCTCAGCATGAACGCAGCTAGCCGCGCCCTAGCCGACCAAGCCGCTAATGCTCAGTTATCTCACGAACAGGACTTACCTCACATCGCAGCTCGCAACATTAGCGAGCTGCATGGGTTAGCCGAGTCTTTTAACCAAATGGCCGAACAACTGCAAGAATCGTTTGCCATCCTAGAGCAGCGAGTGCAAGAACGAACGGCTGAACTGCGGGCAGAGCAACAAAAGTCTGATGAATTATTGCTTAATATCTTACCTCAGTCTATCGCCCACCAACTAAAGCAGCAACAGACCTCGATCGCCTCTGCGGTTGAAGAAGCTACCATCTTATTTGCAGATATTGTAGATTTTACGCCCCTCGCGTCTCGACTGTCGGCTACAGAATTGGTGGAACTGTTGAATGACATTTTCTGTGCCTTTGATGGCCTAGTTGAAAAGCATCGCCTGGAAAAAATTAAAACCATCGGTGATGCCTACATGGTGGTGGGTGGGTTGCCTATGCCTCGCAGTGATCATGCGGAAGCGATCGCCGATATTGCCCTAGAGATGCAGCAAACTATTGGCCGCTTCAAGCGCGATAATGGCGAACCCTTCCGCATTCGCATTGGCATTAATACTGGGCCAGTCGTGGCAGGAGTGATTGGCAGCAAAAAATTTATTTATGACCTATGGGGCGATGCGGTGAATGTAGCGAGTCGGATGGAGTCTCACGGGCGATCGGATGGCATCCAGGTTACGAAAAGCACCTATGAATTGATTAAGCAT
This sequence comes from uncultured Leptolyngbya sp., assembly GCA_964431105.1. Taxonomy (GTDB): domain Bacteria; phylum Cyanobacteriota; class Cyanobacteriia; order RECH01; family RECH01; genus RECH01. The sequence continues at coordinate 7,537 of CAYSIR010000168.1, forward strand.
CAGTTTGTATTCAATGCACGGGGTAAGATTCACATTAAAGGTAAAGGCGAGATGGAAACCTACTGGTTACTGGGGCGAACAACAACGTTCACAACTGATCTAGAATCAGCTTAGCTGCGTTTACCTGTACTCCGCAAGTCGTGCATCTGACCTTTTTCGGTAGTGGTATTCATGTAAGGATTTTGGGTGGTGTGGGCAACGCCCCTGAAAATCCTTACCGATGGAGGACTACCCTTTGTTCAACTGTGCTGCCATCATCAACGAATGCATCCGTCCGATTGTCCATTTTGGGAATATGAGTCCCATCCTCAGCGAGACTCGATTCTATCTACTCAAACGGCTACCGTGCTTCGGCAATTGCGCGATCGCACCCTCGCTATTCCTGCGATTGTCCGTGATTCTCGCCCAGTTCACCATGCCCTTTTCGCCAAACTAACGCCGCCTGAGCATCCGTATTACGCTGGTCATTATCGCGGCGAACAGTTCCGATGTTTACGCTATGCCAATGTCGGTATTCAGGATGATCCTCGCGTTGGCGTGTATGCCACCCTTGTTTTTCACCGTACCCAGCATTTATGCCATTATCTCGATCTTGGATTGGCGTATCTTGACAAACTGCATCGCGCTACCTCTGGTGAGGTTTCTGATGAAGATAAGCTGCTGAATACTGTGGCTTTTGCCTGTGCTATTTTTGATGAATTTCTTCGGATTCACCCTTATCTGAATGGCAATGGGCACATGGCCCGGTTTTTGGTATGGGCCATCCTAGGACGGTATAACTATTGGCCCGATCGCTTCCCCATTGAGCCGCGACCGCATCATGTTGTTTACATGACGGCATTGCTCGACTATCGCAATGGCAACAAGGACCCGCTAGAACAATATTTGCTAGAGTGCATTATCGGGGATTAGACGGAGCGATCGCAGGCTCTATCCTACTTGGCTATTTCTCAAACAGTCTGGCAAACAGATAGTTTGACAACAACAGCCTGGCAAACAACAGACAAAAAAAATCCCCAGCAAATTGCCGGGGGATGATCTCAGGGTGCATCTACCATTCCCATATCCTTGGTTAGCGGCATCGCATCCGGAAAACTAGGGGAACGTTTCAGCCATGATTCATGTTCATCGTTCTAACCCTTCAGCGTTGATGTGCTACGCCGCGATCAAAGCGAATAGTCGGTGTTCAACGGGTGCATCCCAGTTTCGTGAAAGGTATGTGACGCGATCGCCCTCACCCTAAATCCCTCTCCCAAGCTTGGGAGAGGGCC
>CAYSIR010000169.1:0-1149 GCA_964431105.1 uncultured Leptolyngbya sp.
TATTCATGTAAGGACTATTGTTTTGACATTGCTAAAGTAGTTGATTGATGGAACCGCTCAATCTTGACTGATTTCCTTGAATGCTCGGTCGCGCAGTTTAGAAATTTTTGCGGCTTCATAACGAGCCTATTCAGGAAATCTCCGGACGGTCGCAAGGGATGGCTATGGATTACAAAACGAGCAGTACATCGGATCAGCGGTAGATTCTTGTTGAATAATTTGTTCGTGGCGATACTGGCATTTCTGGCATTGATAGACTTCACTACGAATAAGAGATGTTGGCAACTGACAAACTGCACAAGGTAATCCAGGTAATCGTTGAACGACAGAGAAGCCCGGCGCACCGCAGGCAGGACAGTGGGTCTGTAGTTTCTGAATCAGGTCTTGGGTGGCTGCCGCGATCGCTTTCATCCGAGTGGGGTTGTGCATCGCTCGCATATCAGTTTCTAGATGAACTGTGCCTGTAGATGATTGCGCTAACATCTGTTCTACGCACCGCACCAGGCGATCGCTGTTGGTAATGCCCTTTTCAATATTCGTCGTTTCATTCAGCATTACCACTAGCCCATGGTCTGGAAATCCAACGGTTTCAGAAAATGCGATCGCTTCTTTAGCTGAACTGACGGTGCGATGGGCATAGTTAGTAGTTGTTGAAAAGGATTCGCCGATGATTTCTAATTCATGCCTAGTGTCCAGCAACAGCACTAGCTCTCGGTTGCAGGGCAACATCGGCATAGATGGATGGGGATAAAAAGCACCCTCGCTAGCGATCGCTAAGGTTCCCCCCATTGCCTCTAGGGCAGCCTTAGCTTTGCGTCGTGCTGCTTCTTGCTGATTGCCCTGACGTTTGACATCACGGGTAAATGTGCCAAAGCGATCGCTGTTGAAGTGAGGGGGCACGACTACCGCTATGCCAAGCGCTGCCAAGAGGGGAGCGATCACCTCCTCTTTGCGATGCATCGTTGCTAATATAGCAGTACGCGATTGAAACCAGGACTGACTCATGGATACAGTGAAATTATTATCCTATTTAACAGCAGCTTTTAGTTTATCTAACCTCTGAATGGACTCAGTGAAAGACACTTATCTGTCAATGCCTAAAGGCAACGACCAGAGTAAGGGTAAATCAAAAGGTCTGAAAGCAAAAGG
>CAYSIR010000169.1:1249-8798 GCA_964431105.1 uncultured Leptolyngbya sp.
CAAAAGGTCTGAAAGCAAAAGGCCTGTCGGCAGTTGCATAATGTGCGCGGCAGTAGACATTTTGTTTAAGACACGGGATCCAATTGGCAAAACTCAACTCTAGCCATGTAAGTTAAAAAACTTGACTCCCACATCGTCCAAAATAACATAGAGCAACCCAGAGGCGAGACGACCCCAATATACCAATATAGTTTTGGGGGTAGTGGTATTCATGTAAGGATTTTGGGCGGCGTGGGCAGCCAGAGTCCATGGCGTAGCGATATTTTATATGAGAATAACCCGTTATCGGAACATAAATGCCTCCCTTTGCCAGGCGCTGACGATCGCACCTCCCCCAACGCCCGTCAGCTTTCGTCAGTGAACATTAAAAGTTAGTAGCCCACGCTACTTTTTTGGGGCACGGCAATCGGTAGCGTTGGATGACAGCGATCGCAACAGCCCTGCCCCCTCAGCGATTTTGGTACGTTTCTATGCATCTCTATGCACCGCTGATAGTCGTTTCATGTCACGATAGCCAATCGTTGAATTGCCGAGAATCTCTGAATTTCAGTAATGGCGAGCGTTAGGGGCGGCGCTTCTTTTCGTGGCCTTCCCTGAGACAGTTCTCCGAAGAACAGTTCTCAGGAGGATTATGGGATGCGATTGCCGTTATGCCGCGTATGCCGCATCTAGAGATTGGGGCGATCGCAAACCCAGACAGGGTATGCCTAACTAGATGTTTTCAGAACAGCTTAATCTAGCGAGCGTTTATCCCTATTTTCGTCTCATTTAGCAAGTTAGCGAGAAAGACCGTGCATAACCGAAGATTGTTGTCTCTATCCCGTCGTCAAGTCATTCGCGGGCTGTTAGCCACCACTGCATTTGGCCTCACCGCAAAATTTGGAACTGGGTGCAGCCCCTCTGGAACCTCCGACACTGCCAGCGGGGAAGCCGCTGATGGTGAAGCATTAGTCATTGGGTTTATCTATGTTGGCCCCAAGGATGACTATGGGTATAACCAAGCCCATGCTGAAGGAGCAGCGGCGATCGCCAATTTGCCCGGCATTCGGATTGTTGAAGAAGCGAGCGTCCCTGAAACGGCGGCTGTACAGGAAACTATGCGCAGCATGATTGAGCTAGATGGCGCGAAATATCTCTTCCCAACTTCCTTTGGCTATTTTGATCCCCACATTCTAGAACTCGCGGTTGAGTTTCCTGATGTGCAGTTTCTTCATGCGGGGGGCTTGTACCAAGACGGGGTTCACCCCGATAACGTGGGCAGCTACTTTGGCTACATTGACGAAGCGCAGTACGTGGCAGGTATTGTCGCTGGGCACATGACCCAAACGGGTAGACTGGGCTTTGTCGCCGCCAAGCCGATCCCGCAGGTTCTTCGCAATATCAACAGCTTTACCATGGCAGCGCGATCGGTCAATCCCGACATCAAAACTCAGGTTATTTTCACTGGAGACTGGGCCCTGCCGGTGAAGGAGGCGGAAGCGACCAGCAGCATGGCTGACCAAGGCGTGGATGTGGTCACCTGCCATGTTGACAGTCCAAAAGTAGTGATAGAAACCGCAGAACGGCGCGGCATCTTTACCTCCGGCTACCATGCTAATCAAGCGGATCTGTCCCCAACGGGCTATTTAACCGGCGCAGAATGGGACTGGAGCAGCATTTATACTCAGTATGCTCAGCAATTTTTGCAAGGTAAAAACCTGATGGATGGCAGTATTCCCCACCTAGTGCGGGGCGGGCTGTCTGAGAATTTTTGTAAGCTGTCGCCCTATGGCCCAGCGGTGACGGAGGCGGCGGCAACTGCTGCTGATGCTGCCCGCGAACAGATTATTTCTGGCGAACGGATCATTTACGCCGGGGAAATTAAGGATAACAGTGGCGAGGTGCGCATTGCCGATGGAGAGGCCCTGGAGCAAAAGGCCATTGAACTGGAAATGATGGATTGGCTGGTTGAAGGTGTTGAAGGTAGGGTTGAAAGCTGATGGCGGTTCCAGCGTGGGTTCGGAAAAGTGAGCCAGTGGTTATTTCGGCGGGCGCGATCGCTGTTGCTTTGATCTTATTTGGTCTTTTTTGTGCGATCGCAGGGGCTAATCCGTTGGAAGTGTACCACTCAATTTACAGAGCTTCCTTTGGCAGTTCTAGCCGAATTCAGGGGACGCTCATTCTGGCCTCGCCTTTAATGCTGAGTTCGCTCTGCACCGCCCTACCCGCCAAACTGGGTCTGGTCATTATTGGCAATGAAGGGGCCCTAATCGTTGGGGGAATTGGAGCGATCGCCGTTGGACTAAGTGTAGGAGAATGGCTCCCGCCGCTGCTGGTGCAGTTGGCAATGGTCGGCGGCGGCATGGCGGCGGGCGGGTTGTGGATTGGTGTGGTTGGGGCATTGCGTCACTATCGCGCCGTGAATGAAACAATCAGCAGTTTGTTGATGAACTACATCGCGATCGCCCTCCTCAACCATCTGGTAGGCGGCCCCATGCGCGACCCTAGTTCCCTCAACAAACCCTCGACCTTTCCCCTCAACCCCGCCAATATGCTACCGGCCATTCCCGGTACTCGCATTCACTACGGGTTAGTGTTTGGGATCGTTGCCTGTGTCATGGCCTACATTTTGATTCAGCGCACCACCTTCGGGTTTGCAGCACGAACTGCAGGCGGCAACGTTCGAGCGGCAAGGATTGCAGGGCTACCGGTAGGACGCTTGACTGTTTCCATCTGTATCTTGGCTGGAGCCTTTGCGGGGCTGGCTGGCATGGTTGAAGTAGCGGCAGTTCATGGAGTCGCCAATGAATCATTGAACGCGGGTTATGGCTACGGCGGTATCCTGGTAGCATTTGTCGCTCGACACAATCCATTAGCAGCGGCTTTGATTTCTGTTTTAGTGGGCGGCATTATCGGCAGCGGCGGTATCTTGCAGCGGACGCACAACTTACCTGATGCTACGGTGCTTATTTTTCAGGGAATCATGTTTTTGACAATTTTGTATAGCGATTCGCTATATGGCCGGTTTGCGCTATTTCGGGAGCGACCTGTTGAGCCGCTAACGCCGCTACAGCCCGCCCCTGTCAAAGGATAAGTTTACAACTCGGTTGACAGTTAATACGCGTAAGGAGATGGCGCTGTGTCAGAAGCACTCGGTTGGTTAGGGGTTCCATTAGCGATCGCCGCTGGTACGATGCGAGGCGGAACCCCTTTCTTATTCGTTAGCTTAGGAGAATGCTTAACTGAAAAAAGTGGCAAAATTAACCTGGGTTTAGAAGGAACGCTTCTGACCGGTGCGATGAGTGCCTATGCTATATCTTATTTAGCAGCACCTAGCCTTGGCCCCACTCTGGCACCGATCGCCGGAATTATTGTGGCGGCGATCGCCGGAATGGTACTCGGCTGCATTCACGGCTGGCTCTGTCAGCAACCGCGCGTCAATGATGTGGCTGTTGGTATTGCCATGATTATCTTTGGCAGTGGTATTGCCTTTTTCTTCGGCAAACCTTTTATTCAACCCAGCGCTCCCCAGTTGCCAATGATTGATATACTGGCATGGACAGGGCTACCGGAGCAATTCCAATCGGCACTTAGAATTAGTCCATTATTTATCTTAGGCGTTGCGATCGCTCCCCTAATGCGCTGGTTCTTTCGCGCAACTCGGTGGGGATTATATATCCGCGCTGTAGGCGACAGCCCCGACGCTGCCCTGGCAATGGGCGTATCTATCTTCAAGGTCAGAATGTTAAGTATTATGGTAGGCAGCGCCCTAGCCGGGGTCGGCGGCGCATCCCTTTCCCTTTATTACCCTGGCGTATGGACAGAGTTAGTATCGAGTGGGCAAGGATTGATGGCCGTCGCCCTAGTGATTTTTGCCCGTTGGCAGCCCATGCAATGTCTTTGGGCATCACTCTTATTCGGTGGCGCTCAGGCCCTTGGCCCATCCCTACAATCCGTTGGCATCGAGCAGGGTTACTACCTATTTAACGCTGCCCCCTATGTGCTGACATTGATGATTATGGTACTCACCTGTTCTCCAACTCGCGCCATGAGCGGCGTGCCTGGCGCATTAGGGACAGATAAATAAGAATCAAATAGCTTCTCGATCAAACCGTGACTCTACGGCGATTCAACATGGCAAAAGGCAATCAGCAGGAGTGAATCAATGAGCGGATTGGGTGGATTAAACAAAACGCCAAATGGTCTTGTCATGGGTATGGTGCAGCTTCAGTTGCCGAATATCATCACACCCGATGACTTAGCACAGCAAACTCAGCGTATCTGCGACATGGTGGCTAAAGCACGGCGCAATATGCCAACGATGGATCTAGTGGTATTTCCAGAATATGCCCTACAGGGTTTGTCAATGGATACAAGCCCCGATCTTATGTGTCGGCTGGACGGGCCAGAAGTGACGGCTTTCCAGAAAGCCTGCATAGATCATAAAATCTGGGGCTGTTTTTCCATTATGGAATATAATCCCCAGGGCAATCCCTATAACAGTGGCATAATCATTGATGACCAAGGTGAGATAAAACTGTACTATCGCAAGCTGCATCCTTGGGTGCCGGTGGAGCCGTGGGAACCGGGAAATATTGGTATTCCAGTCTGTGAGGGCCCCAACGGCAGCACGATCGCATTGATTATCTGTCATGATGGAATGTTTCCAGAAATGGCGCGGGAATGTGCCTACAAAGGGGCAGAAGTTATGATTCGCACAGCGGGGTACACTGCCCCTATCCGTCACAGTTGGCGCATCACAAATCAGTCCAATGCTTTCTGTAATCTCATGTACACGGCCTCGGTCTGTATGTGTGGTAGTGACGGCACCTTTGACTCGATGGGCGAGGGAATGTTCGTAAATTTCGACGGTACGCCGCTAGTCATGGGTAGCCATCGCCCAGATGAAATCATTACCGCTGAACTGCGTCCTGATTTGGTACGTGAGGCGCGTCATCATTGGAGCGTTGAAAATAATATCTATCAGTTCGGTCATCGCGGATACGTTGCGGTTAAAGGTGGCGCTCAGGACTGTCCTTACAGTTACATGAAAGATATGGTTAACGAATGCTATCGCCTACCATGGGAAGACGAGGTCATTCATACCGATGGAGCCTCCTGCGGATTCGAGGCTCCCACTCGCTTCTATTGTGGGGAAGAGCGCCAAGCGATCGCGAGTGAGTTTTAGAGGGGTCATAATGGGAGTATTTGTCAAGGCTGAACCGTATCTATATCCATACAATGGTGATTTACGTCCTGAGAATACGGCGTTGATAATTATTGATATGCAGACAGATTTTTGTGGCAAAGGTGGCTATGTAGATAAGATGGGCTATGATCTATCGCTGACCCGTGCCCCGATTGAACCGATTCGTAATCTACTGTTTGTCATGCGGGAAGCTGGTTTCCATATTTTACATACTCGTGAGGGACATCGTCCAGACTTATCCGACTTGCCAGCCAACAAGCAGTGGCGATCGCAGCAAATTGGCGCAGGCATCGGCGATCCGGGGCCCTGTGGCAAAATCCTAGTGCGCGGAGAGCCTGGATGGGACATCATCCCGGAGTTGGCACCGCTGCCGGGTGAGGTGATCATCGATAAACCGGGTAAAGGATCGTTTTATGCTACAGACTTAGATCTCATTTTGTCCAGAAAAGGGATTCAAAACCTTATCTTAACCGGAATTACTACTGATGTGTGTGTACACACCACCATGCGAGATGCCAACGATCGCGGATATGAATGTTTAATGTTATCAGATTGCACTGGTGCAACAGATTACGGCAACTATCAAGCGGCTCTCAAAATGATCAAAATGCAGGGCGGTGTTTTTGGAGCCGTTTCTGAATCGGCCGCATTAATCAATACCATTCGCTCACTCTAGGAACCTTGCCATGACTAGCGCTCCTGCTACCTCGACAGATGTAAGTGGCCCACCCGACCTAGAAGTAGTCAATTTAACCAAACAATTTGGTTCATTGGTCGCTTTAAATAAGGTGTCCATGCACCTCAAGCCTGGCACGTTCCATGCCCTACTGGGAGAAAATGGTGCGGGTAAGAGTACCTTGGTGAAATGCATCATGGGATTTTATCGACCAACTTCTGGAGATGTGCTAATTGGTAAGCGATCGCGTCAGATCAGCAATCCTAAGGATGCTCATAAGTACGGGGTCGGCATGGTTTACCAGCATTTTACCTCAGTACCAGCAATGACTGTGGCAGAAAATTTGGTGCTATCTCAGTTGAAAGGTGATACGGTAATTAACTGGGCAGAAGAGCGCGATCGCCTCCAGGTGTTCATGGAACAAGCACCCTTCCAGGTAGAATTAGATACGCCCGTGAGTCAATTAGCTGCAGGTCAAAAACAAAAACTTGAGATTCTGAAACAGCTCTATCTCAACAGTCGTATCCTAATTTTGGATGAGCCAACTTCTGTATTAACGCCCGGCGAAGCGGATGAGGTGTTAGGGTTACTACGAAAGGAAGTGACGGTCGGGCGATTAAGTGTGCTGATGATCTCCCATAAATTTCGAGAGGTCATGACCTTTACTGATGAAGTGACAGTGCTGCGAAAAGGTCAGTATGCCGGGCATGGCGTGGTAGCAGATCTGTCGGTCTCTGATCTTTCTGCCATGATGTTAGGGGAAGCGACTGAACCGCGAGCAGTGCTCAAAGTCGAAACCCGGCGCGATCGCCCGGTTCTACAGCTCACCGACATCTGTGTAGATAAAGATAACGGACTCCCAGCCGTCAAAAGGGCTAACCTTACGGTTCACTCTGGTGAAATTGTAGGCATTGCTGGCGTATCCGGCAATGGTCAGCGCGAGTTAGTAGAAGTCTTATCTGGACAGCGATCGCAAACCCATGGAACAGTATTGGTGAATCGTGAACCATACCATGCGACCCGCTCGCAAATGTTCCGCCACAAAGTTTTCTCCTTACCTGAAGAACCCTTGAAAAATGCCTGTGTTCCCAACATGAGCGTGGCGGAAAACATGGCTCTCAGAACTTTCGATCGCTCACCTCAATCAAAAGGGCCGCTGCTGTTGTTGAAGGCAATCCGTCAGATGGCAGCCGGTCTAATTCGGCAATTTTCCGTGAAAACACCATCTCCCGAAACGCCAGTTAGTTACTTATCTGGAGGAAATATTCAACGAACAGTTTTGGCACGAGAATTATCCTCCGACCAAATCAACTTATTGATAGCCGCAAATCCTTGCTTTGGGCTAGACTTTTCTGCCGTTGAGTTTATTCATCGACAAATTGTAGAAGCCCGAAATCGGGGCGTAGCCATTCTGCTCGTTAGCGAAGACCTTGATGAATTATTGACTCTTGCCGATCGCATCATTGTCATCAGTGACGGAGAATTTGTTTACGATAGTCCTGCTGCTAGCGCCGATCTCGGCACGATTGGGCAACGAATGGCAGGGCATTAAATATTGTGGTAGTCCTCTATTGGTAAGGATTTTGGGTGGTGTGGGCAACGCCCACACCACCCAAAATCCTTACATGAATACCACTATAGCAATCCTAAATGAGTTGTAAAGTGAGAATGGTTGTTGTGAGAAG
>CAYSIR010000170.1:0-8722 GCA_964431105.1 uncultured Leptolyngbya sp.
AATCCTATTTGGATTGTGAGAAGGATTCCGCAGGAATCCTTCTCACAACAACCAGTCTCACTTTACAACTCATTTAGGATTGCTATATTGCGATCGGTTAGCATTGTCGAGCCGCAACTGTAGCAGTAAGCGCAATACGCAAGCGTTGATTTTACCTGTACTTAGAACCCGCCGACCATCATCTGTTCAGTTTTCGTTGCGATCGGCAGGCAATTTTCTTGGATAACGATGTCCGCTCAGTGCCCTGCTATGGCGTGATTGCAGGCTATTGGGATAGTCAAAAGGATTTCCCAGGAGCCATTCTCACAAAGCCTGCTTATACTGACACATCATTTAGGATTTTCGCGGGTGCGTGAGGTTGGGGGTGGAACATCGGTGTGAGTTAGCTCCAATCCTGTCTACATCTCATCGGCTTGGGCGGCTTCGATTTTGGCATCGCTGTTCTTGGCGTTACCACCGCTTGGATGAGTATTGCAGTTGGTTAAGTGTCTCTCGCCACGGTTGAGCGATCGCCTCTGTAGCTAATATCACAGAGGGCAGATGCGGGTTGCTACCCTGATGCGTTCCCGAATGCCTGGAGTCCGATCCCTAGACTGTGAGGCGTGATTAATCTCTAGGATTGCTGAACACTCGTTTCCATCATCAATTGAAACCGGCTGTGCGCCCATTTCGGCAACGTGGCAAAACCGTGGCTACCGCACCTACGGTTGAGTGACGTGAAACTGCACTGTCCGTACTATCAGAGTCACCCACTACAGACATAACCGTTGAATGAATTCTGTTTCTGATGTTGCGATCGCGTTCTTGAAGCGCATGATGGAGCCGAACCCACTGGTGGTCACACCGAATACGCTGGTGGTGGATGCCTTGACCCAGATGCTTCAACGTTCGCCAATGTCTACCACGGACGCGCCGAGTATCCGTCCGATTGTGTTGGCAAAAGCCGATCAACTATTGGGAGTGATGCTGGAGGCCGATGTACGACGGACGATCGCGGCCTTGGGAGACTGGACTCAAACCAAAATGCAAGACGTGCGCCTTCATCCCATCGCGACCTTGCAACTGCGCGACTTCCGCCACATTCGCCATTTACTCAATGTCATGCAGCGCCATGCTACGCCCGTCGTCGCCATCTGCCAGCAAGCGCACCTCGTCGGGTTAGTGATGGCTAACCGTCTCAAAACCTGCCTCTGCATGGATGATCTACTGCGATTGCAGTATGTATCAGATATTGTCGATACCCAAGTTATGCAGGTGAATACCTACACCCCGCTGCGAGACATTGTGCGGCGAATGTCGGTGACTCAAGCTGACTGTGCCATCGTGATTGAACGGCGATCGCCCGATGCCCTGCCTACCGATTCAGCATTTAATCCTTGTCCATCTGGGGTCATTACCCTGACCGATTTAGTGCAGGTGCGCCTGGCTGACCCCGCCAACGATCGCACGCCTGCTGCCGCCATTATGCGCCCTATTGAACATACACTCCAGCTACAGGATTCACTATGGTTGGCGCAGGAGCAGATGTCGGCGCTGGGCGTGCAGCATCTTGTTGTGTTTGATCCTCGGCAGCGGTTAATTGGGGCCATTCACCAAACTGACATTATCCAGTCCTGTAATCCGTTTCTGTGGCGATCGCGCATTCCGGATGGCGAACCCGCCGCCTATGCCGGAGAACCCGCAGAGCAGATGGATGACGCCGCCGAATTGGTGTGTGAGTTTTTGCCGGATGGGCAATTGGTAAGCGTTAACTCTGCCTACTGTCACTATTTTGGGGTCAATAAAGACCATGCCCTGAACTGTAGTGTATTTGACGTTTTGCCCCATGCGGATCGCCCGCTCTTGATGCACCACTTGCAGCAACTGAGCCTTCAAAAACCCATGCAAATGATGGAACATCAGGTCATTGCGGCTAATGGTGAAATTCGCTGGCAGATCTGGAGCGATCGCGCCATTTTTGATGCACAGGGAACAGTAGTGCGGTATCAGTCCATTGGGCGAGATATTACTCAACGCCGGGATGCGGAAGATGCCCTGCGTAAGCGAGAAGCCCAGCTTCGGCTCATTACAGATTCAGTGCCCGTCATGATTGCTCACATAGATGCGCAACAGCGGTATCAGTTTGTCAATCAACGGTATGCTAAATGGTTTAACCATCGTCCAGAGGATTTGATTGGGCGATCGCTGCCAGAAGTATTGCCCCCTGATACCTATGAAGCAGTGCTGTCTTATATCAATGCTGTCTTATCTGGTCGCACTGTAAAATTTGAACTGATGCTGATGGATGCAACTCAGCACCCCCATGAGATGCAGGTGGATTATATTCCACAATTCTCTGAGCAGCAGGTCATCGGGTTTTATACCTTAATTCAAGATATTAGCGATCGCAAACGAACAGAGGCTGCCCTCCGCCATAGCGAAGAGCGATTTCGTACGATCGCTGACTTTACTGAAGACTGGGAATATTGGCTAGGACCAGACAGTCACTTCCTCTATGTATCTCCGTCATGTCAGCGCATTACGGGCTACAGCGTGAGTGAATTTGTGCAGCATCCCCATCTCCTAGAAGAGATTATTTATCCGGACGATGCTGCTGCATTTCATGATGCGATTGAACAACGGAAGATTGTTTCTCTGGACTTTCGGATTGTGCCCCGCAGTGGCGAAATTCGCTGGATTTCTCAAGTGTCCCAGCCGGTCTATAACGACAGCGGCGAATGGCGAGGAGTGCGTGCCAGCAATCGAGACATTACCGATCGCAAACGAGTTGAGCAAGAACTTCGCCAGCAGGTGCATCGCGAGCAGGTTTTGGGTGCGATCGCCCAACATATCCGCCAATCCCTAAAGCTCGATGATATTCTCAACGCCATCACGACCGACATTCACACATTGCTAGAAGTCGATCGCGTTCTTATCCAACGACTCGAACCCGATGGAACAGGGTTAGTGATTGAAGAATCGGTTGCCGATGATCAGATATCAATGATGGGATGGAACGTCCGCGACCCCTGGACAGTGGAGAAAAAATATTTGACGCTCTATGAACAAGGGCGGGTACTGTCCGTGGAAGATATAGATACCCAACAGTTGCAGCCTCATCAGCGCCAGTTATTGGAATATTTCAACGTGCGAGCGCAGCTTGTGGTACCTTTGCTCCAGGGTAAGGCACTGTGGGGGCTACTGATTGTGCAGCAATGCCATCAGCGGCGGCATTGGCAACCGGGTGAAGTACGATTGCTGCAACAGTTGGCGACTCAGTTTGGGATTGCCATTCAGCAGGCCGAACTGCACCAAGAGCTAATGCAAGCGAATCAAAAACTTCAGCGTATCGCCTTTTTGGATGGTCTGACCCACGTGGCAAACCGCCGTCGCTTTGATCAGTATATTGAACAAGAATGGCGACGACTGATGCGCGATCGCCAACCCTTATCTATGCTGCTGTGCGATATTGACTTTTTCAAATACTATAACGACACCCACGGACACCAAGCGGGCGACCAATGTTTGCGACGGGTGGCGACGTTGATTGCTCAGGCGGTGAAACGTCCGGCGGATCTGGTTGCTCGCTACGGCGGCGAGGAATTTGCAGTGGTGCTGCCCAATACGGAGCAAGAAGGGGCAGTGCAGGTAGCGAAGAATATTATTACCTCAGTTCGGGCGATGGAGATTCGGCATGATTCTTCCCAGATTGCGTCTCATGTGACCATTAGCATTGGCGTAGCGACGCTCCTGCCGACCTGCGATCGCTTTCCAGATATGCTAATTCGGATGTCGGATGCGGCCCTTTACCAAGCTAAACAAGAAGGACGAAATACTTATCGAGTCTCTACAGAGGTAATCAATAGCGAGGAGCTAATGGCTAACTTAGAATCATTGCCGCCGCCTGAAACGTCTGGAATGGCTGATTTACAGGAAAATAGTGAATCATCAGAGCATGAGTGATCATGAAGTATCAGCTACAGCAATCCAGGTAGTGATATTCATGTAAGGATTTTGGGAGGTGTGGGCATCGCCCACACCTCCCAAAATCCTTACCAATAGAGGACTACCGCAATCCCAAATGAGTTGTCAACAAGAATGAGCATTGTCAGAAGGAGTCCTCAGGACTCCTTCTGACAGGTCAAATCGGATCGCTTACGAACTAGCGTTACCAACAGTCAAAGGGTTGAGTAAAGGTATTGAGAGAAATCAGCTCAATGGCTGGATCGGTGACAGCAGCAGTGCGATCGCGCTCGATATTATATCCCCAGTCTGCTAAAAATAGTCGAACATTAGATAAGTCAGGCTGCTGAGCAACGGCTTTCAGGGCGTTTAAGCGATCTTCAATAAACCAAATGGTGGGATTTTTGCCAGGGTGGCGATCGCGTAGATTACGCAGAGTTTGATATTTGGGTTGCTTCACTTCTTTACCTAAAACATTGTCCGGCGGTAGCTGAATGCCCTGCTGCTGCAATAATTGATGAACAAATCGCCCTTCTTTTGTCGTAACGATCGCAATAGCGGTCTCTGCTTGACCCGATTCAGGCGCGATCGTCTGCCTCAGTCGGTCAATTACACCTGGATAAAATTGATGCTGGGCTAGCCAATGGTCAACATCACGCTTAATCCAGCGATCGCGCACGCCGTCTACCGTTGCCGCAATCTTTACCTTATCTAGTCCATCTGCCTGAACTTGCTCGGCAACTAGCGTTGGCCAATCGTTCAACACCGCCTCATCCGATGTGCCCAACAGGAGCGATCGCAGCAGCACCGGCATTTCCCATCCAGTTTCGATGACGGGACGCAGACGATAAAAGCGATCGGCCAAACCGGGCGGTGCAGGGGTCTGCGATTCCCAGATTTCCACATAGGCCGCCCACGCGGTTTGAAAATACTCAATCAATCCATTGCATAAAACGCCATCAAAATCCAGCGCAAGTAAGTTTGGGGTTTGCATAGCCGTAGGGAGACTGTTATCCAATTGATATATTCAGAAAGAGATACGGCTCAATCAATACTCACCACGGATGACCTGTTTCATCTCACGTACTGCCCGCTCCATACCCACCAAGGCTGCCCGCGAAATGATAGTGTGGCCAATGTTGAGTTCTTCCATTCCCTCTAGGCAGGCAATAGGGTAGGCATTCCAATAGGTTAAGCCATGTCCAGCATTGACCCGCATCCCCGCTGCGATCGCCCGCTGACAGCCATCGGCCAAAATGCTCAGTTCTTTCTGCCGATGCGCTTCGGTTTTGGCTTCGGCGTAAGGGCCGGTATGGAGTTCGATAAACTGGGCCGCAGTAGCGGCGGATGCATCGATTTGGGTCGGGTCAGCATCAATAAATAAACTAACGGGAATGGCTGCATCTTGCAGCGTGGTGACGATATGACCGATGCGATCGCGCTGCCCTGCCACATCGAGGCCGCCTTCGGTGGTCACTTCTTCGCGCTTTTCGGGAACCAGGGTGACATAATCAGGCGTTACATCCAGGGCGATCGCTAGCATTTCATCCGTGGCCGCCATTTCGAGATTGAGGTGAGTGCGTACCATCTGCCGCAGCAGTTGCACATCGCGATCTTGAATATGCCGCCGATCTTCCCGTAAATGGACAGTGATGCCATCCGCTCCGGCTAGCTCAGCCAAGACCGCCGCCGCGATCGGATCGGGTTCAACGGTGCGCCGAGCCTGACGAATGGTGGCGATATGATCAATATTGACCCCTAGGGTTGGCACAGTTCTTTTCCTTTATGAATATGAAATGGGGGAGCCTGTCAGGTTTGTAGCCCTCACCCTAAATTCTTCTCCCAAGTCTACGCATTACGCAAACGTCGCCAGACCTTTTGCCTCATGCCCCTAGCGGACACTCAGAGTCCTCGTTGTTGAACCGGCGGGTTTCAGCGATATCTGCGTCATGGATAGCTTAGCAGTGGGAGAGGGATGTGGATTTTGCAGATTGCCATGGCAAACGGCAGAATGGCCACTAATTATCTTAACAGGGGAAATTGCTGAAATGAGCGATCGCTGCGTTGATGAACCGTTACGCCAACGCCTGGCTCACGCCAATGTCTGACCCTGGCAAGCCTGGAGGAGATAATCGACCAAATATCATCATCTCTGGACGAACTTTTTGGATGAAGCCGGTTAGAAAACGGAACAGTTACCCGCATAATAGAGCATTAGTTGTTAAGTATCGAGAGCATCATGGGGCGCGCCAAAAAAGTTGTATTAGCCTATTCCGGCGGGGTCGATACCTCAGTTTGCATTCCCTATCTCAAACATGAATGGGACGTTGAAGAGGTGATTACCCTTGCGGCGGATTTGGGGCAGGGGGATGAGCTAGAGCCAATTCGTGAGAAGGCGTTGCGATCGGGAGCTAATGAGTCGCTGGTGGCTGACCTCACCGCCGAGTTTATCAAAGACTATGCATTCCCTGCTATTCAGGCGAATGCGCTTTACGAAAATCGCTATCCCCTCTCGACGGCGCTGGCGCGTCCGCTGATTGCCAAGCGTTTGGTGGAAGTGGCGGCTGACTATGGGGCTGATGCGGTGGCCCACGGCTGCACGGGCAAAGGCAATGACCAAGTGCGGTTTGATGTGGCGATCGCAGCCCTAAACCCTAGCCTAAAAGTGCTGACCCCAGCGCGGGAATGGGGAATGAGCCGAGAGGAAACAATCGCCTATGGGGAACGATACGGCATCCAATCGCCGGTTAAAAAGTCGTCGCCTTACAGTATCGATCGCAACTTGTTGGGCCGCAGCATTGAAGCGGGCCCCCTCGAAGATCCGTGGAATGAACCGCTCGAAGAAGTGTACTTAATGACTAAGGCGATCGCAGATACGCCGAATGAACCGGATTATCTGGAGATTCAATTTGAGAAAGGGGTGCCGATTGCAGTGGATGGGCAGGCGATGGCTCCAGTGGAGCTAGTGGCGCATCTGAACGATCGCGTTGGGGCGCACGGCATCGGTCGCATCGATATGATTGAAAATCGCCTAGTTGGGATTAAATCCCGCGAAATCTATGAAGCTCCTGCCCTGTTGGTGCTGATTCAGGCCCATCGCGATTTGGAAAGCCTGGTGCTGACAGCCGATGTCACCCACTACAAGCGCGGCATTGAGGACACCTATTCCCAGTTGGTTTATAACGGATTGTGGTACAGTCCGCTGAAGTTGGCGCTCGATGCATTTGTGCAGCAAACTCAGGAGCGAGTGTCGGGTAAAGTCCGCTTCAAGTTATTTAAGGGAACGGCAACGATTGTGGCTCGGCAATCGGAACAGTCACTCTATACTCCAGATTTGGCTACCTATGGTGCTGATGATCAGTTTGATCATAAAGCCGCAGAAGGTTTCATTTATGTGTGGGGACTTCCGACCCGCGTTTGGTCTCAGAAACTGCGCGAATAACCTGCGCCTGGCTAGTCCGCAGATTCAGCCGTGAAGGCGATCGCATTGGAAGCGGTTTAGTGCGATCGCGCTTTAGCCATAATTCAAGCGATGATTGAAGAACGCCGTAAAACCCTTCATGCCGTTAGAATCCCTACCCACAGAAATCATTCTGAGTCAGTCCTGCAAAACGCTGGATCGAGTATGTCTCGACTGGAATCCTCAACCGGGAGCTTATCTCCAGTTGTCTGGACAGACCTATACCGTTCTGGAACGTCGTCATCGCTATCAGTTGCAGGGCGGGCGGTATCAGCTTCATCGAGTGGTACTGTACGTGCAGGCCACTCAGCCGCCAAGTGAAACGTCTGTGGTAAATGGTCGCCGCGTGCTGGGTGAGGCATCGTGCCGGTTTAATGCTCATTCGGAACTCATGCGATGCGCTATTCATCCCATGGGGCCATGCCATTCCTGTCGGTTCTATGAGCCGCGATCGCTGGATTAGCGGCTCGCCTGCCGATTGGTGCAGGTAGAAAGCTCAGCAAAAATTGGCGCTGAGAAACAACTTCCAGCGCCCTACACCCCAATCACTTTAAGACTCATTTCAAAACGAGCGTGCCGACGGTGCTACCAACCGTCTGGTACGGTCAAGCCCGTAGCTGCATTGCCATAAATCGCCGCAAACTGATTAAATCATTGCCGCTGGCGCAAATGAGAGGAACAAGCTACGGATGATTTGCAGCGCAAAGATGGCTAGCATCGGTGAAATGTCAATCATGCCAATGGGCGGAATAAATGAACGAAAGACGTTGAGATAGGGATCGGTAATTTGCCGAACGGCTGCTAGGAGTGGATTATCCCAGTTCATCGTTGGAAACCAACTGAGCAGAATCCGAATAAACAAAATGATGGTGTAGAAATTGAGAAAGTTAATTAGGGATTGGGCAATTAGTGAACTCATAGCTTAAATCAGAAGGATAATGGTTAATTGATTGAGCGGCTGTGTTTAGTCTAACGGATTGCTTTGTGGAAGAAAATAGCGTTCTGCTAGGCAACATTTTGAACTACGGCGGCTATTGAGAACCGCCAGCGATCGCTCAATGGCTAGCCTATAGCTGAGCAGATGCCAACAGCGCGCTCAACCTTTCGGTTATTATAAAGCTTGAATTTTGTGATTCGTGGTGCTGTTGCGATCGGAAAACCGCCTATCAACGCAGTCTCAGACGCACCGCTGCCTGCAAGGCTGGGCTGAGTGAACGGGGTGCTGCATGCGGTTCACTGCTCGGTATCCTCCGGTGGTGAGGAGCTGTTGTGGTGTAGACACAGCCCACACCATAAGCCCACACCATAACCAGTCCTTAC
>CAYSIR010000171.1:0-8497 GCA_964431105.1 uncultured Leptolyngbya sp.
TTACTAACAATGATCTCCAAGGCGGTCGATTTAGCGTTATTGCATTACAAGAACGGCTGACCGAACGAGGCTTTTATAACGGCCCGATCAACGGCATCCTTGATGCCAATACCCGCAGTGCCATTCGAGCCGCTCAACAAGCCTATAACTTGCGTGAAACCGACATTTTACGAGGAAATTTCTAACCGGGTTGTTTGGGGTACGCTTCATGCAGTTGCCAGCGAGTGGAGTAGGCGATCGCAGCCTAACAGCCCCGTCGGTCAGACCGCCGCGCTGCATTCGTCGATTAGGTTATCTAGTCAGAATTTTTGATGGTGTACCTTGTTGCCCAGTCCATAGAGATTCTTTCATGCATACCACCTAAAGATTGTTGAGTGAATGTTGACCAATTTCTGGGTACACTGATAAAACCTCTGTTGCAGACTATACATCTTGATGCCATTGCAACGGCGTATTTCGTCCACTGCAGCGATCGCTCGATCCTGTCTAAGGATTCTATTCAACAATACCCCAGCCCGTCCTCAGTCCGTCTTGACAAACTGGCTCACTTAATCTGCAGTCGCGGACGATGGGATACTTTAGTTGTTAACCAAACTCGCGATCGTTGAACGTCAGCATATCTTAACGATTGCCATCTCATGGATAGGTAAACATAGCAATCCTGTTTGGATTAGGTTTGGATTAGGTTTGGATTGCGTTTGGATTGCGAGAAGGCGTCTTGCGGACTCACTCCCACAACACCCACTTTCATCTGCATATCATTGAGGACGGCTAAGGCAGGAAATAAGAATATTAGCGGCTAGCTGAAATCGACTCATGCTGACCAGCTACCGCCCCGCTGTTTCCGGCATGGTCATCATCGCAGCAGGTCATATTCAATAAACCCCAGCTTGTTGACATGAGGGATGCCGTAGCAGGCTACACAGGGCTTCTGAGACTGAAGTTAGGGATAGACTGACATGGCTCACCCCTGATAGCTATGCTCCAGAACTAGGTATTTGGAGAACGGCGACGGAATAACGAGTCTGACGATTTTTGCAGCACGAATTACGCTTTTGGGTACGCTATAAAAATATTACTGAGCTACCGTATTTGTATATTTGTAAATGGTTATGCCTACTTTTGATCTGACTGATTGCGATCATATAGAACTGCATACTCCGGGCTGTATTCAGCCGCACGGGCTATTATTTTTAGTTGATCATCAGTTCACAATTCAGCAACTCAGCGCTAATACGGGCCCATGGCTGGGGCGATCGCCAGAATCCTTGGTGGGGCGATCGCTTACAGAACTACTAGACGAGCAGCAGTGTCAGACGATTACGCATTACCTTCATCAGCCAAGTCCCGATATTTTTAATCCCTTTGATGTGGCGATCGCCCATGCTGATGGCTCATGGATTCAGATGCAGGGCATTTTGCAGCGCGTCAAAACCGATATTTTGCTGGAACTAGAGCCAGTTGCCCAAGCCAACGACAATGGCATCCAGTTTTATCATCAACTGAAACAGGCGATCGCCACAGTACGCCATTCTGCAACATTATCAGAACTGACCCAGCGCACCGCCGAAGAAGTGCGCCGCATCACCCAATTCGATCGCGTCATGATTTATCAGTTCGAGGCCGATCAGAGCGGCGTCGTTATTGCCGAATCCAAACGCGCCGACCTCGATAGTTATCTAGGATTGCATTATCCAGCGTCCGATATTCCCCAGCAAGCCCGCCAGTTTTACTATGATCACTGGACGCGCTTCATTCCAGATGTGAACTATGATGCAGCCGCGCTAGTTCCTACAACCCATCCTGCAACTGGTGAACCCCTCGATTTGGGTTCGTCAACCCTGCGCAGCGTATTTTCTGGGCACTTAGACTATCTCCGCAATATGGGAGTCAGCGCCAGTTTTAGCATTTCGCTGATTAACGAACGACGGCTGTGGGGGCTGATTGTGTGCCACCACGACACACCCAAATTTGTAGATTATGAAACTCGCAAGTCCTGTGAATTTTTAGGCCAATTTCTGTCGGTTGAATTTGTGCATCAGCAAGATCGAGATACGCAGTTGGTGCAGCGCAAGATTCAAGATATTCAGGCTGCTTTTCAGTCTAGTCTACCGGCGACCCCTGAAGCCGCCGCCGCAATTTTATACCATCATCGCCAAAGTTTGCTGGACTTGGTGCAGGCTAGCGGGGCAGCGATCGCGCTAGATAACCAAATCTACTGTATCGGTCAGACCCCGCCGATGGAGATGATTCAGCAACTTATCCATTGGTTGAGCGATCGCACTGAAGACGTTTTTTACACAGATGCCCTGCCGCGCTGGTTCCCCGATGCAGCGGCATATCAGAACGTCGCCTGCGGTATTTTGACGGTGGCTGTCATCCTCAAACGAACAGCTTATCGCCTTATCTGGTTTCGCCCTGAACAGATACAAACCATTAACTGGGCTGGCAATCCCCACGATGAAACCTACCGGCTCGATGACAGTGGCACTGCCCGACTATCGCCACGGGGTTCCTTTGAGTTGTGGAAAGAAACAGTGCGCGATCGCGCATTGCCGTGGCAGCCGATCACGATCGAGTCGGCGCGGCAACTGCGAACAACGCTGATGGTTGCTGCCCTAGAATTTTCCCACACGGCTGTGCAGCGGGCCGCCGAACAAGCCCATCTTGCCAGCCTAGCCAAGAGCCAGTTTTTGGCCAAAATGAGCCACGAATTACGCACGCCCCTGAATGCCATCCTTGGGTTTGCGCAGGTCATCGCCAGCGATCGCACCCTTTCACTGGATCACCAAGAACACCTCGCCATCATCAGTCGCAGCGGCGAACATTTATTAGAACTGATTAACGATGTGCTGGAAATGTCAAAAATTGAGTCCGGGCAAGTTGATCTGCACAAAACTCCCTTTGATTTGCACATTATGCTCATCGCCGTTCGAGATATGTTTGCCCTAAAAGCAGCGAACAAAGGGATTGAATTAGTCACCGAATGGTGTCCTAGTGTGCCTAAGATGGTGTATGGCGATGTAGGTAAGCTCCGACAAATTCTGATTAACCTCCTCGGTAACGCCATCAAATTTACTGAACAGGGTCACGTCTCGTTAACAGTGTCTAGTCTGCCAGCGCTGCCAGTCGTTGAGGCGGCTCCGGTCGCCTGGCTAGAGTTTCGGGTGCAGGATACTGGGTCAGGCATCGCAGCGGCCGATTTACCTAAGATTTTTGACGCTTTTGTGCAAGCTGACTACAAGCGTCAGTTTATCGAAGGGAGCGGTCTAGGCTTGGCGATTAGCCGTCAGTTTGCCCGCTTGATGGCAGGGGATATTGTCGCGACCAGTGTCGAAGGGCAAGGGTCTACATTTGTTTGCACGGTACAAATTCAGCCGTTGGAGGCAGCGGTTTCAGCGCCTCCTCATCCGTTGAATTCGGTGATTGGGCTAAAGCTTGAACAACCGACATACCGCATTCTGGTGGCTGAAGATGTGCTTGAAAATCGCCAACTGTTGATGCACTTTTTGCAGGCGGTGGGGTTTGAGGTGCTTGAGGCGACGAATGGAAAAGAGGCGATCGCTCAATGGCAGCAGCACTCTCCCGATGTGATTTTGATGGACTTGCAGATGCCGCAGATGGATGGCTTGAGCGCAACTCGGGCTATTCGCAAGCTGTCTGGCACAAAAACGTCTCCAATCATCATTGCCGTAACGGCTAGCGCATTTGACGACGACCGCACGGATAGCCTCGAAGCAGGATGCAATGATTTCATGAGTAAGCCATTCCAGGCGAGCCTACTGTTTGAACTCATCCATCAGCATCTCGGAGTGAATTACGATTACGCTGATTCTGCAAATCTTGGTTATTCAGCATCGGTGGCTGCGCAACCAAAACCGGTAACAAGTCAAGATTTAATAGTAATGGATCGAGAATGGCGGCAGCAGCTTCATGATGCTGCACTGGTGATTAACGAAGAAAAACTCTACAGTTTGCTCGACGAAATTCCAGATCATCATTCAGACCTAGCGATCGCGCTACGCTATTTGGTCGATAACTTCCAGCTCGAAGCCATTGTCAACTTAACGTCCAAATAGACGGAGGACAGAATGACATCATCAATGACGACTCCTTCATCGGACAGCATCCTAATTATTGATGATGTGCCCGAAAACTTACGGCTATTGTCGCGGATGTTGGAGTGTCATGGCTATCGAGTGCGTCGAAGTATTAGCGGTAAGCTGGCCCTGCACGCGGCTCAGCTCGAACCCCCAAGTTTGGTTTTGCTCGACATCAATATGCCAGAAATGGATGGCTATGAAGTGTGCCGTCAGCTAAAAAATGACGATCGCACCTCAGACGTGCCGATCATTTTTATCAGTGCGCTCGATCAAGTCAGAAATAAACTCCGAGCCTTCGAGATGGGTGCGGTGGACTACATCACCAAACCCTTTCAAGAGCCAGAGGTATTGGCGCGGGTGCAGACCCAGCTTACCATCCAGCAGCAGCAGCGGTTGCTGATTCAGCATAACCAAACATTAGAGCGATCGCAGCAAGAAATTGAACTGCTGCTGGCCACGGTTCAAGCCGCTAGCCGTGCCGACACCATTGATACAGCCCTGCGCGCAATCTTGCAGCAGGTTAGCACCGCCATCCAGTGGGACTATGCAGAAGCCTGGATGCAATCCGACACAGATGCGACCCTCGAACTGCGGCAAACCTACTGCCGTACCAAGGCGTGGTCTAATTTTTGTCGGCTAAACCATGGCAGTATCAACGATGCCGATTTGTTTTCGTCGGTGTTCATTGGGCGGGTGTGGGCGACGCTTCAGGCCGAATGGCAGGTGATTCAGCACAGCAATCTTGACCCCATTCGCAAAGAAATTGCGACTAAAGCCAGTCTAAGAACAGTGTTTGCAGTGCCGGTGGTGCAGGATGGACAGGCGATCGCGGTGCTATCGTTCTACAGCCAAGCCAACCAAGCCCCTGACCATCGATTGATGGATTTGGTAGAGGCGGTGGCCCTACAGCTTGGTACATTCATTCAGCGGTACCTGGCTGAGGCAGCCCTGCGACGGGTCAATATGGAACTAAAGCGGCTGGTATCGTTAGATGGGTTAACCCAACTCGCTAACCGCCGTCGGTTTGATGAATATCTAGCACAGGAATGGCGACGCCTTCGCCGCGAGCAACATTCTCTGTCTCTATTGCTCTGCGATGTGGATCATTTCAAGGCGTATAACGATCGCTACGGGCACCAAGCCGGAGATGACTGCCTTAAACAAATTGCTCAGGCCATTGATCAATCCATTCGCCGACCGGCTGACCTTGCGGCCCGCTATGGCGGCGAAGAATTTGCGGTTATCCTGCCCAATTCAGATCAGGAGGGTGCGATTCATATCGCCCAGACCATTCAACAGGCGATCGCTGTTCTAGCGATTGAGCATGATGCCTCTAATGTGGACTCGATTGTAACGATTAGCCTAGGGGCTGCCAGCGTTATTCCCAGCGATCGCTCCTCAGTGACGCGGTTGATTGCAGCCGCCGACCGAGCGCTCTACGCTTCCAAAGACAGCGGCCGCAATACATTTCAAGTCGCCACCGTGACAGAAGCACCGCTGCCCAAAGCCGAAGCCTCCTAGGTCAACCTGTCTAGTCATCCACAGTTATCCACAATCATCCACAGACTTGAGGTGCGATCGCGCCCACCGCAGCGCATCCGCCGCCGTGGCAATCTGTCCTTCCGCCTGCGCAATCTGAATCGCCTCTAGCAACTGACCAATGCGGGGGCTAGGGGGCAAGTCCAACTGACGCATGAGGTCACGCCCGCTCAGCAATGGCTTGGGATGGGCGATCGCATCATCATCGGTTAAAAATCGCTCGATTAACGGAGCGATCGCCTCCAGCGAAACGCCATCCGCCATCGCCACCATCACCAATGCCGGAAACGTACTGCCCACAGCGCGAAAAAGATAAAACTGTTCCCGTGCCGTCATTCCCTGCTTTGCAAACAGGGGCAGAGCATCCCGATGGCGAACCAGCGTTACAACCGACTGCACCTCAATGCGGCTGTATTTTAAGCGCCACAGTTCAGCTTCTGCCGTTTCGCCATCGCTAGACACCAAGTTAGCGAGCTTTGCCACCCGCAGCCAACTGCGCCCAATGCCGGAAACGTTCTGCTGATCGCGCGGCCAGTTGGTTAATTCAGCCGCCAGAGTCGGAAAGTGCTGCTGTAGCGCAACGACAGCCTGATCCATCTGGGCAATGCCATCCAGATGCCTTCGGGTGGTGTGGGGCAACCAGTCCTGCAATAGCCCATCTTCCCAGACCATGCCCAAAAACGGTATGCCATCCGGTGCGCCCAGTAGATAGTTTAGTTCCGACTGTATCCGCTCTGCGGCGATCGCTTTCAGCAAGTGGGACAGCCGTTGAATGGTATGCCGCGTTTCTGCATCCAGCCAGAACCCCAGTTGCGCCGCCTGCCGATAGGCCCGCAGTAGCCGCAGCGGATCATCTTCTAGGTTGCGCGGGGCAATCATGCGAATTTGATGCTGTTGTAAATCGGCGCAGCCCTGCAACGGGTCGAATAAGGTCTGGCTAGATGGATGGTAGGCGATCGCATTGACTGTAAAATCGCGCTGTTTGAGATCCGCGTCGATGCTGTCGCCCACCTGGAGCGCAAAATCCGCCGTCGCCTGATGGAACACCACCCGCGCAATTTGACGTTCGGCATCAAGAACCACGAACCCTGCCCGGTAGTGATTGGCGATCGCCTTAGCCGTTTCAACGGCCCCATGGGGCAGCACAAAATCAAGATCGAGATAATCGGCCTGTCGCCCCAGCAATGCATCACGAACATTCCCGCCAACCAGATAGGCATCGGGCGGAAGCCAGTGAACGTGAAATGGCCACGTTTCAGGAGAAAGAACCGATGCAGCTTTAGACACCTGTAGTAATTGAGTCAAGAGAAAAATGCAGTACCCGCAAAATGGTAAACAACCAGAGTTGACAAATCAGAGGCCAGGTCAAAAGACAGGTTAGATCAGCAGAAGCCACGGGATCGCTGCAACAGACGTAAATGCCAGCTTGGGCGTTCGTATCCTCATCCAGATCGCTGTCGCCAAAGTCGCTGGAATCTAGGAACTGTAAGAACGGTAGGAGCGCTCTCGCGGCTAATGGTGCCCTGATCGAGCGATCGCCCCCATCATCTTCATCAAACAATTCCCCGCCGCCGCCAAGAAACGTTGCATTTTGCAACATCCCGCCCAGCCTGCCCCAGATTTGCCAAAACATGAGTTAGATTAGCAAAAAACCGTCAACGATTGGTCATTCTGAGAATGAGCGTTCTGACGGTGAAGACTATGCGGAGGTTTGGAGATGTGTATTTGCGTCAATTGCCACTACGTCGATCGCTGTACTACCTATCATGCGGTTGAGCATCAGCATCAGCAACCCCATCTCACAGAATCTCCAGATTTCGAGGCTGTTGAACCTACCATCAATGTCAACATTCGCCACATCGACAACGAAATCGAGATGGAATGGGATGTGGTTGGCTGCCATAGCTTTTTAAAAGAAACCGGCAAATGGTCGCGGCTGCGTCCGGGTGAACTTGTTCCTACTTGAGCCGTTGAACGGTAGCTGTTCAGCACTAGGCGGCCCAAGTGCCATTTTTATAAAAGCGCTATATCCTAAAATGCGGCGATCGCTCCGAATATTCGCACGCGCCTGAGCTGCATTGCAGTCCGGCACCTCTCTGAAGGGCGCATCGGTTCCGATGGATGAGTCTTCGCTAACAATGCGCGGCTAACGGCTAACGTTCTTCCGATCGCTATGAATGTTCTTGAGCATACATCTAACCGGCTAGTGCTGCGCTATAACCCGGTGCAAGTTTGGCTAACCTCTGCCCTGGTGGTGGTCATCATCTTTATGCCATCTGAGGAGATTACGTCACCGATGGCTCATACCGTATTTACGGTATTATTTCTAACATTCGCGATCGCATTTTTAGTCTGGAAGGGCGATCGCGTCACCTGTTATTTCGACAAACGTCGCGGGCATTTTATCCGCCAATCTAGCGGTTTGCGGGGAACACGATCCATCCAGGTTCCCATTCGAGAGATTACCTGTGTCAACGTCGTTGAACGACGGCGCTACCGAAAGCGTTTCCGTGAATCATATGTGTATTGGATTTATGTGACGGTCAGTTCCAGCGATCCCATTTGCCTCACCTCCGATAGCTTTTTCCGCAAAGACAACGCGTTCAAACTGGCCTGGCAAGTGACGAACTTCTTACAACTGCCCCCCTACAGCTTCCAAGAAGCACGGCCGCGATCGCTATTTTCGCTGTGGTAGAAAACCGGGGGCAGATGGATGCGCAATGTTCCCTTGTCCTCTCACTCAATCCCTCTCCCAGGGCTATCCATTACGCAGATCTCGCTGAAACCCGCATTCCTTCGTTCAAAAATGAGGATTCTGAGTAACCCTTAGAAAGGTTGTGAGGCAAAAGGTCTGG
>CAYSIR010000172.1:0-8477 GCA_964431105.1 uncultured Leptolyngbya sp.
CTTCTCACAACAACCATTCTCACTTTACAACTCATTTAGGATTACTATAGCCCAGAGGGCGAGGGGAACCGATCCACTCTTTCCGGTTCCCTCGCCCCTTGGGAGAGTTCTAGGGTGAGGGCTTTCGAGGATTTTAGCCGAAAGTTTTGTCAGTCAATCAGCTGCTACGGTGACTGGGCTTTTATGGGTCGTGGTGTTCATGTAAGAATTTTGGGTGGTGTGGGCGTTGCCCACACCACCCAAAATCTTTACCAGTAAAGAACTATCTATTGGTGAGTGGCTGAGTCGCAGGATCAATGGGGACGACAGTTCAATCCATCCAACTCTAAAATTCACCCCCGGCATCAGCAACGCCGACAAAGCTCCTGCACTGAGCGCGAAAATCGTGCGACTCTATACAAAACGGGTCAGGTTCCACGATCCGCGCCGTCCTTGAGGGTTAGCGAGTTTTGTAAGTCAACTGGGTCAGCTCCTAGACGGGGTGACAGCCCGGCACAAAGGCAGAAAACAGCCTGCTGCTCCCTGCGATCGCTAAGTGTTATTCCCTTGCATCAACACGAGTAATCATGCTGCTAACCGAGGCATCCATCTGGCGATTATCTGGATTGCAGATAACAGCAAAAATCCAGAAGTAGTTTTGAGCCGCCGTCAAACCTGGATGTTCCTCCGGCAGTTCAATCCGGACTAGCGTTTGTTCTTGGGGTAATGCATGATTGGCTTCGTAGATTAAAACCCCATTTTCATCGAATAGATTAAATTCGGCCGCCGCAGGAGCCGCGATCGCGCCACGGGCTGCCGACAGCCCCGCAATGCTGGATTCTTGAACAGTAGCCGGTACTTGAACCTCGAAAGTAGGATGCGATGAGGCTGTTGTATGTCCAGATATCACCACAAAGCGATCGCGTTCGGCATCATTAACCCAGCAAGCTCCATGACCACGCGAGCCTCCCCCAGCCGTTTGTCGAGGGCGATCTTGCCCCGGCGGCGGTTCAAATGTAACCTGTGCGATCGCTGGCTGAAGCCAGCCGAATCCAACAATGACACCACCGGTCATCAATCCTAATGCAGCCGATACGAGAGTAAACATCGAGGAATATATCATGATTGACTCCTTGGTTAACAGGGTGATGGCAGAGATTCTGCCTTGGTTACGTCCTAAACGTCAGTTACTTCGAGCGAGTAAGCTTATTTCTCAACGCATTACGCTTCTCTCCAGATTCCCTAAACTCAAGTTCATAACTTAGAACTAAAGTAGGATTAACCTGATATGAATAATATGGATACCTTGCATGACCTATTTGTCTGCAAGTAATTGCCAACAGTAATTGTCTGTAACCACTGTTGTTCAGATAAAAACAATTCTGCTGCCAGTAGTCTCTACTGTTTATTCAGGCATTAGTGTGATTGACATCACCTCGATTTAATCGAACGGAGTATCGCATTGATAGACCCATTTTCATCTCTGTGATGTTGCCGATTCCAGCTTTATGTTGTTTTGATGAAGATCAAAAAATAGCCGTTCATCTTGGGGGCACGTCCCCTTTCCGCTCTCACCCTAAATCCCTCTCCCAAGCCTGGGCTATCCATTAGGCAGATCTCGCTGAAACTCGCAATCCTCTGCTCAGAAACGAGGACCCTGAGCGATCGCTAGAAGGGCTATGAGGCAAAAGGTCTGGCGACTTTTGCGTAATGCATAGCAAGCCTGGGCGAGGGACTTCGGATCTGGCTCCCCTTCTCCAAATTCTGGGAGAAGCATATCCTGAGCTTGTCGAAGGGGGTGCTGGGGGATGAGGGCTAAATTGCAAAAGTGATCTGTTCCCTCCATCTTTAGATGGTTTGGTTAATGGGGTAAGGTTAATCATTTTGCTACAAGAGTTGCTACAAGAGTCGCGCCATAGATACATTCAGCACCGCAAAACCGACTTGTCTGCCATCAACTCTGGCATCAACGGCTCACAAACATAGCAATCCCAATCGAGTTTTGAATGAGAAGGGGCGTTGTGAGAGAGTCCTGCTTACTCTCTCATCGGGTCGGAAAATCTGTCTCCTACATTCGATGAAACGTAGTAGAGTCTGAGTCTTCGCGTCCATTAAAATCTGGGGTCGGTCAATCAGCAATGAGGGGGTTTGTATATTGCTGCCACCCAGCAGAACAGCAACAGTTAGGGAGCGCTGTTTTTGAATAATGGTGGAGTGACAACGGAGCTGACCGCTAGCTGACTGACAAAACTTATGTAGCCCTGACCACCAGGCAGGTCAGGAAACCTGACTACATTGTTTAACATTCGGTAGGGGAGCGGTCTCCGCGCCCAATGCCGATTGTTTGTCAGTCAACCAGGGGCTGACAGAGACCAGTCAAAAAGGCTGAAACCCATCCACTCATCTGGGGTTGGATGAAATGAATGTGAAACCCGATGCACCTATTTTGGATGTTGAGTGTTTCCCTCAATTGGTTCAGCGTTCTGTCTAGTAATCAGTAATCAAGGGTAGCAACACGATAGAGATTGTTTATAGTGTCCATCCGGGCCACACCATGAACAATCCCGGCTACCAACGAACTACTCAATTTATCAGAACTAATATGTCACGGTAAGCGATTTTTGCTGATTTAACGACCGCAAACTTACGGAGGCACGTTGCGTAATGTGATGGATTGTGATCTTGCGATCTGCTGAGGCGATCGCCCAGAGAGATGCCGGTCTGCTGCACATATCCTAGGCAAGGTAGGAGAATTATTCAATATTACTGAAGCATCCTAACTTCTGCCCAAAAACGGCTAAGATTGCTTATTTTCCAGAATTTTTAGTATCTGCCCTATTCGACATTAATGCATGACTGATACATTGCAAATCTGAAACGTTCGCAAATTGTGCGAGGATTTGTCGTACGGTAATATAAGTCGGCACATTTCTCTCGCTGAGGTGAGTTGGATGATGCTGCTACAATGAGAACGGCAAGCCTAGGTTAATGGACATTGATGTAAGTTGTCTTGACTAATGTCTAAGCAGCAATCATGAATGGCATTATCGGCTTTAAAGTAGCTCGAAGTTGTCAATGCTGCACCATCAAGTATTTGGGGTAATGCCAGGGAGGGTGTTTTGCACTGGTTGGTTTATCCCGTTTTTGAAGTTGGGCGAGATTGCTCGCCTTGCTCCAAAAGCTTTATTTACTTGGTCTTCGTTTTGAGACAGGCGGTGAGCGTTGACAGTTTTTAGCCCTGCATGATGGCGGGGCACCTGATCACCAGGCAATGGTGAAAGGGTGTTGCGATCGCTAGCTGGTTAGGCTTAAAGCTGGTCTGAGCCTTCTCAGAGCTGTGGTTTGGCAGTTGGTATTCGCTCTTGCAATGGTTTGATAACGACTAGCTGCAATGGGAGCTAATGCTAGGTCGTGCTGGCTGTATGCGATCGCTTGTCCTCGGACAGGAATGGCAGTTGCCCAGCTAGAAAGCCCAGTTAGGAAGCCCTGTGGAAATCAGGTGATGCAGCAAATTTAAGTTATAGTGGAGAGCATTTTGGATGGTTGATTCACAAGCCAATCCCAGGATCAAGATTGAAAATTTGATCAAAATCTACGGTGATGATCCCCGTCATGCCCTTCAGCTCTTTCGAGCGGGTGGAACGCGGGATTCAATTTTGGAGGAGACCGGTCATGTTTTAGGGATTGCAGATGTATCTTTCTCAATCCAGGAGGGCGAGCTGTTTGTAGTTATGGGGCTTTCTGGATCGGGGAAATCAACGTTGGTGCGATGTATTAACCGATTGATTAAATCCACTAGCGGACATATTTTTGTTGACGGTGAAGACATTGCTCACGTTAATGAAAATCGTATGCGAGATGTTCGCCGCACTAAAATGGCAATGGTCTTCCAGCGGTTCGGTTTATTTCCGCACAAGACGGTCTGCGCTAATGTTGAATACGGGTTGAAGGTGCAGGGGATGTCGCCGGACGATCGCCGACAAAAAGCCCTGGAAACGCTGGATGTTGTTGGACTGAAAAAGTGGGCGGACTATTCTCCCTCTTCACTCAGCGGCGGAATGCAGCAGCGAGTTGGCCTAGCTCGCGCCTTGGCGACTGATGCTGATATTTTGCTGATGGATGAAGCGTTTGGGGCGCTAGATCCGCTTATTCGCCGCGAAATGCAAGATGAACTGATGCGGCTCCAGCAAGATCTGAAAAAGACTATTGTGTTTATCAGTCATGACATTCAAGAAGCTTTGCGAATTGGCGATCGCGTGGCAGTGATGAAAGATGGGTACATTGTACAAATCGGAACCCCAGAGGAACTAATCACCCAGCCAGCGGATGACTACATCCGCGCCTTCACTCAGGACGTGAATCGAGCGCAGGTACTTAAAACAGGCTCCATCACCCGCAAGACCGTACCGTTAATTTTGGGACACGGCTCTGTGCAGTCGGCACTAGAGCAAATGCGAGTTCACGATCGCCAGCAAATGTATGTCGTAGATCGGCAGACAAAGCCTGTCGGATTTGTGACCATCGAAACTCTAGAAGCTTCATTATCTCAAGGCCATGAAGACATCAGCACAGTTCTGCAACGAGACTTTCCTAAAGTAGAGGCGACGACTAGCCTAGAGGAAACATTTTATTTGTGTCGTAAAGGGTTGCCTGTTGCTGTTGTTGGCGATGACGGGCGCTTTAAGGGCGTGATTGAACCATCAGATATTTTTGCAACTATTGGTCGGCTTAATCATCTTGCAGATGAAGTGGACTCGATTCAGCCATCTCAGAACTCATTGCAAAGTGTTGGCT
Organism: uncultured Leptolyngbya sp.; assembly: GCA_964431105.1. Classification (GTDB taxonomy): domain Bacteria; phylum Cyanobacteriota; class Cyanobacteriia; order RECH01; family RECH01; genus RECH01. The sequence goes on from CAYSIR010000172.1 coordinate 4,774, forward strand.
AATTTAAGCTAGCGCCGTGGTGGATTGCGGGGACTTGCTGTCTGCATGGTGCGATCGCCCATTCTTCGAACGTGAATTTACCTTAGTGGAGTAGTACCAAACGTGAGTTGGATTCTAAATCCCTTTCAGCAAACGATTATTCCCCTCGACACTTGGATCACGGGAATTGTGACGTGGTTAGTGGATAATTTCCGCTGGTTTTTTCAACTCATTCGCTGGCCCATCACGCAGGTGCTGAATGGCATTGAAGATACGCTATTAGCCATTCCGCCTACTATTTTTCTAATCTTGCTGTTCTTGATAGCCTGGCAGCTTGCGGGTCGAAATATTGCAATTTTTAGTTTTATTGCGATGACTGGCGTAGGACTAATTGGGGCATGGCGAGAGTCCATGACAACCCTATCCTTAGTTGTCACAGCCGTTTTTCTTTGCTCAATTGTCGGCATTCCGCTAGGCATTGCCTCTGCACAGAATGATCGAGTGGAACGAGTCATCCGGCCCATTCTTGATGCCATGCAAACGCTGCCGGCCTTTGTATACCTGGTTCCGGTGGTAATGTTATTTGGAACAGGTAAGGTTCCTGGTGTCATTGTTACATTTATCTTTGCAGTGCCGCCGCTCATCCGATTAACGAGCATCGGTATTCAGCAAGTGTCGCATGAGGTGGTGGAAGCGGCTGTGGCATTTGGGTCTACTCGCAAGCAGACCTTGTGGGACGTTCAAATTCCCTTGGCGATGCCGACCATTCTAGCGGGAGTTAATCAGGCAATTATGCTGGCCTTGTCGATGGTGGTCATTGCCTCACTCATCGCCGTGGAAGGTTTAGGACAGATGGTAAACCGTGGCATTGGTCGTTTGGATGTAGGTCTGGCGGCAGTTGGCGGAATTGGAATTGTGCTGATGGCAATTATGCTCGATCGCATTACTCAGGCAATTGGGCAGTCTCAATCAGACGAAATTAATTGGTACGATCGCGGTCCAATTGGTTTTGTCTCTCAGTTGTTTCGCTCTGGCGATCGCAATCCCCAGGCAGGCTAGGGGTTAAAACTCTGAATAAACTGTAGCCTTTAATGGATGGTAGCCTTGCCGGAATCTGAATTAATCTGCCATTTATCTATGCTAGGTTCCTACACAGTCGTTGAACAGAATACGGTTTACGCAGTTTTAGATATGAATCATGGCGAAGATTTGGGTTGTACCAATGTGGGGTTCAAGGATTGATCAACTCTTGTTAGAATGAGTGGGATGGTTCTGCAATTCTTTCTCGCGACGTTCATCAATCCTCACCAGTCCGTTGAGACGGCTGTAGTAGCGATCGCTAACCTGCGATCGTACTAAACCATTTGAAGCTAAATTGTTGAGATAATAGAGATAACAATGATGAACAGATTATTTACTCGTACTCCTGCAACACTTCTGTCAGGATTATTGCTATTAACAGGCGTAGCCGCCTGTGACAACGCAGCCGAAGCGCCAACTACCGGCGAAACAGGCGAAGCGCCAACTGAACCGGGGGCGGCTTCCGGCGATGGCGTGACGGTTACTGCCGCCTACAGTGTATTGGAGGAGCGGTTTCAAACTGAGATTATCAACATCGGGCTGGAGCAGCTTGGATACACTATCGACAGCCCGAAAGAATTAGAGTATGCTACTATGCACGTTGACCTTGCGAATGGCGGAATTGACTACACCGCCGTTCATTGGGAACGACTGCACAACGATTTCTTTGAAAATGGCGGTGGCGACGATCAGTTAGAGCGGGTCGGCGTTGTAGTGCCTAATGTACTTCAGGGATATGCGATCGATAAGGCGACGGCTGAAGAGTATGACATTACCAGCCTAGAGCAACTGGCCGATCCAGAAATTGCCGCGCTGTTTGATACTGATGGCGATGGTCGTGCCAACCTTACCGGGTGTAATCCAGGGTGGGGTTGTGAGCTAGTAATTGAGCATCACATTGAGGCCTACGGCTTGCAAGATACAGTACAGCACGATCAAGGTCAGTATTTTGCCTTGATTGCAGATACAATCACCCGTTTTGACCAAGGCGAACCTATTTTCTACTACACTTGGACACCTCTCTGGGTGGGAGGTGTATTGACTCCCGGCGATCAGGTCGAGTGGTTAGCTGTTCCCTACACTGACTTACCTGATGAACAAGGTGAGGTATCTGAAGACGATACAACTGCTGAAGGCATCAATCTTGGGTTTGTGGTTGACCGAATGCGGGTTGCAGCCAATCAAGATTTCTACGACAGCAATCCACTAGCGGCGCAATTCTTTGAACTGGTGACTATTCCGATTGAAGATATTAGTGCCCAGAATCAGCTAATGCAAGACGGTGAGAATACTCCTGACGATATTCGCCGCCATGCGGAGGAATGGATTGCTGAAAACCAGGCAACATTTGATGGCTGGATTGAAGAAGCGAGCGCTACGCAGAATGCATCTCGATAATGACAGTAGTCTGGCGGCGGTAAAAGCGTTATCGCGATGACCCGAAAACGCGGTTAGTTGTGGTGATGCCCCGGCAGAACTGATGTTAATGGATAGGTTATGCTGCTCAGTTATGTGCTGAGCAGCACTTATTGTTTAGCTCAATCGGTCATGACTGTAGCCGTTAGTTTTCTAGTGGCAGGGATCTTGGGTGGTGTGGGCACACACCACCCGAAATTATTACATGAATACTACTACCGGCTCAAATCAGCGGCGGCAAGTAACCTTTAACTCAGGTACTAGCGGCTCCAAGCCGTCCGCTGCATTTGAATAGTTATACTGCGTCTCTACTGCACGATGGATAACAATCACGCTCCTTTACGCTTCTTGCATTTCTCTCCACGATTGCGACAGCACTTTCCCCGCTGATTTTGCGAAAATGAACGTCAGCAATAAACCTACAGCTAAATCCGGCAAGATTGAATGAGTTAGAAAAACTAACGCTCCTGCCGCAAGAACAGATGTGTTTGCAATGATGTCATTGCAAGAACATAACCAGACAGAAGACATATTGAGATTATCCTTTCGATGGCGGGCCAACAGCAACAAACACAGTAGATTAGCCAGTAATGCTACAGCTCCAATTGCGCCCATAATCGTTGCTTCTGGACTTGCGCCTGTAAATAGCTGGTAACTGGCTCTAGCAAACACTCCAATTGCAAACAGAAACATGATGGTGCCTTTGAGGAAAGCTGCTCCAGCCTGAGCTTTGGCTCCCTTGTTAATAACATACAAGCTGCTCGCGTAAACCAACGCATCGCCCAGCATATCCAATGAGTCGCCAGTTAAAGACAGAGAATCCCCTCGAATACCAAACCCAAACTCGACCACAAACATCACTAGGTTGATGAACAAAACCGCCCAAAGTACCTTAGTTTGCTGTTTCTTCAGCTTCGTTAGCTCATAACCCTTGTTTTGACAGCAATTATCGCTCATAGCGTACCTATTGATCAAACGTTCAAAGCAACATTAGAACATTAGCACAAAAAACCTACGTTCTAACGCTAGTTAGAATGTTTGTTGGTATTCAGGTGGTCAGAGTTTGGCTGTAAGTATTGCTCAGTGTTGGTTCCAGCTATTTTGAGTGATTTTCCTATTCTCAATAAACAGGGCTATGACCCCAATTCTTGCGGGCTTATTGAGAATGAGCTGTTAGCTTAGAAATCACCTCGACTTTGAAAGCCTTGCGATGGCTGCGTTCCAAGTAC
>CAYSIR010000173.1:0-8451 GCA_964431105.1 uncultured Leptolyngbya sp.
TGCACAAATCTAGCTGAAACCCGCATTCCTTGGTTCAAAAACGAGGATTCTGAGTAACCCTTAGAAAGGTTGTGAGGCAAAAGGTCTGGCGGCTTTTGCGTAATGCATAGAGCCTGGGAGAGGGACTTTGGATCTGGCTCCCCTTCTCCCAAAATTTGGAGAAGCATGTCCTGAGCTTGTCGAAGGGGGGCTGGAGGATGAGGGCTAAGTTGCAAAAGTGACCGGTTCCCCAGACTAAAGCCGTTCAGACAGATCATTGCACCCTGGGTTTCGGATCTTCTTTAGTCTTGATACTCTGCCATGGACGGGCAGGAACAAACCAGGTTGCGATCGCCATAGGCATTATCCACCCGCGCCACGGCTGGCCAAAACTTGCGCTCCCGCGTCCAGGGCGTTGGATACACCGCCTGTTCCCGCGAGTAGGGATGCTCCCAGGTTTCGGCTGTAAGGCAGACGGCGGTGTGGGGCGCATTTTTCAGCACGTTGTTCTGGGCATCGATGGCTCCGGTTTCCACTTGGCGGATTTCGTCTCGAATGGCAATCATGGCATCACAGAAGCGATCGAGTTCCGCTTTTGATTCACTCTCGGTCGGTTCTACCATAATTGTGCCAGCGACTGGCCAAGACATGGTTGGGGGATGGAAACCATAATCAATAAGCCGTTTGGCGATGTCATCCACTTCGATGCCTGCCACTTTTTTGAAGGGGCGTAAATCGACGATGCATTCATGGGCTACCAGTCCGGCATTGCCGCGATACAAAATCGAATAGTGGCCGTCTAGCCGTTTCGCCATGTAGTTAGCGTTTAGAATCGCTAGTTTGCTGGCTTGGGTCAGTCCAGCCGCCCCCATCAAGCGAATATACATCCAGGAAATTGGCAGGATGCTGCTGCTACCCCAAGGGGCTGAAGCGATCGCACCAATTCCGTCTTGCCCGCCCGTCGCAATCAACCCATGCCCCGGCAAATAGGGAACCAAGTGAGCCGCTACCCCAATCGGCCCAACTCCGGGGCCGCCGCCGCCGTGGGGGATGCAGAAGGTTTTATGCAAGTTGAGGTGACACACATCTGCGCCAAAGTCTCCCGGACGGCAAATGCCCACCTGAGCGTTCAGGTTTGCGCCGTCCATGTAGACCTGACCGCCATAGGTGTGAACAATGTCGCAAATGTCGCGGATGCCTGCCTCAAAGACGCCGTGGGTAGAGGGGTAGGTGACCATCAAAGCCGCTAAATTGTCCTGATGTTTTTCGGCTTTGGCTTGCAGGTCAGCAATGTCGATATTGCCGTCGCGATCGCATTTCACCGCCACTACTTTCATGCCGGCCATGACAGCACTGGCCGGGTTTGTCCCGTGGGCAGATTCCGGAATCAAACAGATATGCCGATGGGCCTGGCCGCGCTGGTGATGGTATTCCCGAATGACCAACAGCCCAGTGTATTCCCCTTGCGAACCGGCATTGGGCTGTAAGGAAATACCCGCAAAGCCAGTAATTTCAGCCAGCATAGTTTCCAATTGCTGGAACAGAATTTGATAGCCGGTGGTTTGTTCAACTGGCGCGAATGGGTGAAGTTGCCCAAATTCGGGCCAGGTGACAGGCACCATCTCGGCGGTGGCGTTCAGTTTCATGGTGCAAGAGCCAAGGGGGATCATCGCCGCAGTGAGCGATAAATCCTTGCTTTGCAGGTGATGCATATACCGCAGCAGCTCGGTTTCAGAATGGTAAGAGTTGAAAACCGGATGGGTGAGATAGTCGGACTGTCGCGCTACGGATTGGAGGCGATCGCCATGCACTTGCGATCGCTGAAGCCAGTCATCAACCTCTAGGGTCAGCGGTTGCCCGGCAAAGACGGTCAGTAAATCTAGAACATCTTGCTCGGTGGTGGTTTCATCCAGAGCAATGCTGATGGTGTGAGCGTTGATTTGTCGGACATTGATGCGGGCTTCGGCGGCGCGCTGGGCGATCGCCCCCAGTTGGTTGCCCACCTCGACCGTCACCGTATCGAAGAAGGGAGCATCGGGAATTGCAAAACCCAGCAATTCCAGACCGGCCGCCAGCAGTGTGGTCAGGTGGTGAATCCGCAATGCAATGCGATGGAGTCCTTTAGGGCCGTGATAAACCGCATACATACTCGCCATCACCGCTAACAATACCTGCGCGGTACAAATGTTGCTGGTGGCGCGATCGCGACGAATGTGTTGCTCACGGGTTTGCAAAGCCAGCCGCAGGGCCATCTGTCCGGCAGTGTCTTTCGATACCCCAACCAGGCGACCGGGGAGCTGGCGTTTGTAGGCTTCCTTGGTGGCAAAGTAAGCAGCGTGGGGGCCGCCGTAGCCCATGGGCACGCCAAACCGCTGGGTGCTGCCTACGACAATGTCCGCCCCAAATTCACCCGGTGGGGTCAGCAGTGTGAGGCTAAGCAAATCGGCTGCGATCGTCACTAATCCGCCAGCGGCATGAATCCGTTCAATCACCGATCCATAGTCCTGCACCGTGCCATCTGTGGCAGGATATTGCAGCAGCGCCCCAAATAACCGTTCGAGTGGCTCCAGATCAAAGTGGTGATGGTCGCCGACAATGACCGTAATGCCAAGGGGGATCGCCCGTGTTTTCACGACCTCAATGGTTTGGGGATGGCACTGATCCGATACCCAAAAACATTTCGCTTTAGTTTTGCACTGACCGTAGGCTAGGGTCATGGCTTCTGCCGCCGCTGTTCCTTCATCTAGCAATGAGGCGTTGGCAATTTCCATGCCTGTCAAATCGGTCACCATGGTCTGAAAATTGAGCAAAGCTTCGAGCCGACCTTGGGCGATTTCGGGCTGGTATGGGGTGTATTGGGTGTACCAACCTGGATTTTCTAAAATGTTGCGCTGGATGACGGGTGGCGTGATGCAGTTGTGGTAACCCATGCCGATGTAGGAGCGATAGACCTGGTTTTGAGCGGCGATCGCGCCTAGTTCTTTCAGCAATTCGTATTCGCTTTGGGCATCAGCGATCGCCAGGTCACGCTTTAGGCGAATGCTAGACGGCACGGCAGCATCAATTAATGCATCCAAGCTAGGGTAGCCTAGCGTTTTCAGCATCGCTTGAATATCGGCTTCAGTCGGCCCGTTATGGCGATGTTCAAAGGCATCGGGAACCGCCGATCGCGTCTGAAGATACTGCTCTAGGCGATCGCGCAGGGCGGCAGGGGAGGCTCCGTGGCGCACCCCTTCAGTGGAGACAGAACGCAGAGATTGGGAAGGCATGGGCAGATCCGTGAATAGCAATCGTGCAATAGTGAAGTAACGAATGGGGCAATTAACTGGGTCAATTCATTGGAGCATTCGCTGGGTCAGGCAACAGCCAGAAAAGGGGCAGCCCAATTCTCGTTAACCTGACTCTCCTAAATAGTCAGCAATCAACAGTCAACAGCCAGCCAACAGCTAATTGTGAGGCCATCCGTCTTCATTTTTCTTTATTTATTGTGCAACAGAGTTCTCATCCTGTCCGGTCAAGATGATGGCTGATCAGTCCGGGGACGGTTGGAACGACCGCCTTTGTCGAAGTGCCCCTGCGGCTGTCCAACGGCGGAAGCGATCGCTGTGTCATTGTCCGACAGACAGAGCACATAATCGAGTGTTGTGGTTCAGACGGTATAGCGCCGATGTCATCTCAGGTATCTTCTGAATATACCCATCGACTGCGATCGCGAATGGATGCGATCGGGATATCTAGTTTCCGCGCCCTCGCTCAAACGGCGGGTGTCTCTGAATGGTCGGTTCGGCAACTGCGGCGGGGCAAGGCGGAGCAACTCAGAGGTGAAGTGTTGCAGCGGTTGAGCCATAGGCTGAATTGTGCGATCGCTACCCTACTCAGCGAATTTTCAGAGACCACCGTTCCAGAACTGACCGAAACCCAGCCGACTCCAAGCCCTCAAGCGATCGTTGAGCCAGCCTCAGTACCCCAGGTGCAGCCAGTGCAGCAGGTGCAGCAAATGGCAATCCAGCAAATAGAAACCTGGCTGCTGCAATGGCCAACGGCGGTTTATGCGGCGCAAAATAATCCAGATTTACCCGCCAGTCGCCTGATTCCGCTAGTGCGTCCGATTGAGCAGTTGATGGAACAGTGGGGGCTATCTCAGATTGCAGCGGTAGGAACTGAGGTCGCCTACGACCCGCAGCAGCATCAACTCATGGATGGAACGGCCCAACCAGGCGATCGCGTTCGAGTGCGCTACACCGGCTACCAACAGGGCGATCGCTTGCTCTTCCGGGCCAAGGTTAGTCCTGGTTGAGGAACGCGCTGGCCCGTTGAAAGTCCAACGTCCGAATGCACCCATCAAAACGCCATAAACTCAATAAACAGGGGATCGATCGAAGACCGCTCCCCTGTTTTATGCGCTCAGACCAGTTCGCGCTTATATCCGTCCCGCTCAGTTGGTGTCGCTCAGCCCAACCCCAGAAGGGCAGCAGAGCGATCGCCTATTGGTTGATACCGGTCAGCTCATTGGTTTCAGTACCAAACACCGATGGCGCAATGAAAGCAGGCGTTGGCAACCGCAGCGGTTGTTCAGCAATTGTCGGAACATTGCTCCGCAACTGGGCCATGACCGCTTCCGTTTTCACATCATAGGTTTGAGTCGCCAATTTTGGATAAATGCCAATACCAATGATAGGAACCAGCAGGCAGGCTGCAATAAAGGCTTCGCGAGGCTTTACATCAAACAGGGCTGCTTCAGAATTGGCGATCGCTTTACCCTCCTCACCATAGAAAACCTGGCGCAGCATCGACAGCAGGTAAATCGGTGACAAAATCACACCCACAGCCGCCAACAACACAATCGCCGCCTTGAACGTCACACCGTAGGCATCGCTAGTTGTAAACCCAAGGAACACCGTCAACTCACCCACAAAGCCGCTCATACCTGGCAGTGCCAGCGACGCCAGCGAACCCGCCGTAAAGAACGCAAACACCGTTGGCATTTTCTTAGCCATTCCGCCCATCTCATCCATTGCCAAGGTGTGCGTGCGCTCATACGCCACCCCAGACAAGAAGAACAGACTGGCTGCAATCAAGCCATGGGACACCATTTGCAGCACCGCACCGCTCAAGCCCAATGTATTGAATGAGGCAATTCCAATCAGCACAAAGCCCATGTGAGCGATCGATGAATAAGCCATACGGCGCTTGAGGTTATCCTGAGCAAAGGCAGTCAGAGACGCATAAATAATGCTCACCACACCCAAGATTGCCAACACCGGCGCAAAGTAAGCATGGGCATTGGGCAACATTTCCATGTTCATGCGGATGAGACCATAGCCAGCCATTTTTAGCAACACGCCTGCCAAGATCATCGACACTGGCGCTGGCGCTTCGCTGTGGGCATCGGGCAACCAAGTATGGAATGGGAAAATCGGCAACTTCACCCCAAAGGCAATGAGCAAAGCCGCGTAAACGAAGACCTCAAATGTGGCTGAATAGTCTTTCGCGCCGAGGGTTTGGAGGTCGAAGGTAGTCGTATCGCCATAGAAAGCCATGGCAAACGCGGCCATCAAGATGAACAGAGACCCGATCGCCGTGTACAAAATGAACTTTGTCGCTGCATACAGCCGATTTTTGCCGCCCCAGATGGCAATCAGCAAATAGACCGGGACTAGCTCTAGCTCCCACATAATGAAGAACATAAGCATATCCTGAGCCACAAACACACCAATCTGAGCGCTGTAAATCACCAACAAGGAAAAGAAATAAAGACGGGGTTTGTGGGTGACATTCCAAGACGCCAGAATCGCTAGTGTGGTGACTAGCCCAGCCAAAATGACAAGGGGCATTGACAGGCCATCAGCAGCAACTGACCAGTTCAAGCCAATTTGGGAAACCCAGCTATAGCTTTCAGCCAGTTGATATTCAGGGTTTTGCAGGTCGTAATGCGCTGAGAAGGTGTAGAGCATGAAAGCAAACTCTAGAAGACCTGCCCCTAGCGTGTACCAACGCAGCGTTTTTCCATCCTTGTCGGGCAAAAATGGAATGGGTAACGCGGCTAGTAGTGGAAAGAGAATTAAGGCAGTAAGCCAGGGAAATTGTGTCGTCATTATCCGAGCGTCTCTATAAGCAGTTGTATGGATGTATCGCTCAATATCAGGGCTTTGGAAAACCCTCGGAGAAGCAACGTAAGGGGCAAGACTGCAAGACTCTGGCTGTAGCTACGATCGCTTTCCACAGGGGAAATGCTGGGCTGTTTAAGAACAAGGTCAGAGCCTTACGAGAAGCTCCTCCGGCAGAGGAATCTATTTAGGTGGATGGGCAGTTTGCTCAATGCCGCTGGGTGGCGGAGTGAGAATTTCTACCTAAGCGTCATAATACCCTTTTTGTTAAGTTAATTAAACTTATGTTGTATTAAATTGCAGAAGTTTGATTAATTTTTCAGGACACTTTGCATAGGAAATATCAAACAATGGCTGGAGCGATCGCTCTAAATGCCTTGGTAGAGAAGGCGATCGCGTGTTTTTAGTTCAGCTAAAAAATGACTGAACGCGCAGATTGTTATGGAATGCACAAAATATGGCTGTTTGAGAAAAAGCTCACAATATCTATTGATTGTTGTGAGTGCTGTAGTCGGTTGAGCAGTTCTTAGGCGAGCATGACAACGACCATACGCCAAGGAGTCATCGGAGACCTGGATGCTCTCGTCGCATTCGACGATATCGTCGCGTCCAGTGAAGCACGTCGCAATCAAATTGAAAGCAGCCTACGAAATTCGGAGGTGCTGGTAGCCCTTATGAATGGGAAACCCAAGGGGTACGCGCTACTCAACTATCGATTCTTCGGCCATGCGTTCATCGAGCTATTGTACGTTGCTTCTGATAGCCGGCGATGTGGGATAGGCTCTCAACTCATTAAGAACATCGAAAGGCAAGCGCGCGGGCCAAAGCTATTTACGTCAACGAATCAATCAAACGAACCAATGCGTGCGGTCTTGCGCCACCTTGGCTTCGAGGAGTCGGGCATCATTCACAACCTAGATCCAGGAGACCCGGAGCTTGTCTTCTTTAAACCCCTACCCCATGGATGAGGGTTCAGAGCGAGCGCCACGGTCGCTGCGAGCAGATAGCGTCCATCTAAAACAACGACTTATCGCCATGGGATGCTCTTTGGAGCAAATACCGCAAGCTCGCCTAACAAGGTCGATGCAGCGGGCGGCGTTACCTCGCTTTAGTCCTGGGTTGGGGCAGCACCTTGAGTACCTGATCCGAAGTGAAGAATCCCCACGATCGCCCTTGACGTGTCCGCTAGGATAATCGCCCCCTGTCTACCAGAACGATCGCCCCTACCCCCCTCCCACCACGCCGACCCATCCTGCAAAACGCTTGATTTGGCGGCATCCGGGGCAGTGACTATAATTGAGGGCAGATGTTCGATCCTCAGTGCCTTTTATGACCCAGCAGCCCACCTACGGCCCCCACAACCCGCACTCGCTATCCACGCTACGAACGGAACTGGTGTGGGAGGGCAAGTATGATGAGTATGGGCAACGGCGAGAGGTGGATATTGCTGGGTGTGCGATGCCGATGCAGCGAATTGAGAGCATTGACGAACCGCGACGGGCAGCGGCGGCAACGGGGCAGTTGAAACTATTTGAATAGCAAAACCCCAAGCAGGATGATTTTAGAAATCGGCTGATCTGGGGCGACAATAAGCTGGTGATGGCTTCGCTGTTGCAAGAGTTTAAGGGCAAGGTGGATCTGATTTATATTGACCCACCGTTTGATGTAGGCGCGGATTTTTCGATGAGTGTGGCGATCGGGGATGAGCAAGAAGCAATTGAAAAAGAGCAATCGACCCTGGAAATGGTTGCTTATAGAGATATTTGGGGGAAAGGTACAGATTCATATCTGCATATGTTGCACGAGCGATTAACCTTAATCTCTGAGTTGTTATCGGAGAAAGGAAGCATATTTGTTCACTGTGATTGGCATGTGAACTATATGGCTCGTACACTTCTTGATGATATTTTTGGTGGTGAAAGATTTGTAAATGAAATTGTCTGGTACTACTACAACAAGATGCAAGGCAATGTAAATCGTTTTGCTGCGAACCATGACACTATTCTTTGGTACTCAAAAGCTCCGAAATTTTCGTTTCATCCGCAGAAAGAAAAGCGAGATGAAACTGTACGTCAACTAAAGCGAGTGTGGGATAAAGATAAAGGAAAACTAGTTAACGCTAAAGGTGCTGATGGAAAGGTTATCTACATTGAAACAGATGAGCGCACCATTGATGATGTTTGGCGACTTTCCATGCTCCAACCAGCAGATCGAACTGAGAATCTTGGCTATGCTACGCAAAAACCAGAAACATTAATCGATCGCATCATCCAAGCCTCTTCTAACGAAGGCGATCTAGTAATGGATGCATTTTGCGGCAGTGGCACCACCGGAGCGGTGGCGGAGCGGTTGGGGCGCAGGTGGT
>CAYSIR010000174.1:0-8437 GCA_964431105.1 uncultured Leptolyngbya sp.
GACGAATGGTTTGTTGGTGTTCTTGGGAGCTGTTTTGGCTGAGCAGACTGTGGGGATACAGATATGGGTAGCGCGTGATTAGCTGCCCTAGGGGTGGATTTTCGCGGCGGTTCTGCTGTTCATCGCTAATGACGCGCACGAGGCGCTGGAGGGTGAGGTATTCTTCGGTGTTGGTAAATTGTTTGACGTAGGTTTGCAGTCGCCGCAGGGTGGCTGTTCGGAACCGTCCACCGGCTCCATGGACTTCGGGGTTCTCGAATAGGACCACTAGGTCTGCGATCGCGGCTTGCTGAGAAGCGTGCATTTGCCAGCGGTTGACCAAAATGTGGCAACAGCGGTTCAACACGTATTTGAACTGATCGGCCGATGCAGTGGTTACAATCTCGCTGAGGGCGGCGGCGACCTCTTCATCGGGATACCCTCGACCAATTAAGAATAGCTGACGGAAGCGATCGATCATTTCCTGGGGTGTTTCTTGCTGCACCCATATCAAGAAATGTTCGTAGAGAATTTGATCGCTGGAGAGATGTTGTCGGTTGAGCGCAGGGGTTGGAGACTGAGCGGTTTGCCCTGTTGCTGAAGACGCCGATTGTAGGAGTGTGGCTTCGCCGTCTGTTGGGACGGAAGGGGCGTAGGGCGTGGTTTGAACAATGGTGGATTCGCCAGTTTCGCTGGCGGCGGACGGGTGGGGGTAGGGCGTCGTTTGGAGAATGGTGGATTCTTCCTGCGATCGCCCCATGGCCCGATTGGCGGGATGAGGGTAAGGCGTGGTTTGAACAATGGTGGATTCAGCTTGCGGCGTTTGGGCGGCGGCGGGGCGGGGCGGATGCTGCGCCAGTTCATACTTGCGGCTAGCGGCTAGAAATTGCTGCTCTTGTCGGCTCAGTTGCTTACCCACTGACCAAGCTACCGCATTCTGGAGCATCTGCCCGGTCAGCAGTTTACTGGTATCGCGGCCGCGTGACCCAATCCATCCTGCTAGGGCATCGTAAAAGGGGCAGACGCGGTTTAGATGATAGTTCACCCAATCAAGGCTAAAAATGCTGGCATAGATGCGGTTATAAACTTTGAGTACGGGGCGATCGCAGCGAGTCCCCCTTGGATGAACTAATACTAACCCCGACAGCCGCAGTTCCATTTGCGCTGGGCTGCTATCCGCTGGAATTTCGCCGGCTTGCAAAATGTGTCGATAGAGCGCTAGCAGTTGCTTGGTCATTGTGCCCCCTTGCAGGAGGCGATCGCTAATGGTACGGAGGTGTTCGGGTTCGTCCTGGGCCTGCCAGTTTTGTAAAATCCGGCTGCGCACTAAAGTAGCGATCGCCTCAGCTTCATGCCCCGGTTCAATGAACGGCCCCGCATGGATCAACCGACAGAGTTTTTGAGCCAAAAACGGTTTGCCACCCGTCCAGTTCAAAATTTCTGTCATCACCTGACGCGGATCGCGGGCATAGGCAGCTAACCCTTGCATCAGCGGAAGACACTCATGGATTTGGAACCCGGATAGATGAATCGCTCGACCAATGTTAAACGGCGTTCGATTTTTGTCTTTAATGAGTTCAGACGGCGACGCAACGCCAAACAATGCAAATGTGAGGCGTTTGTAAACCGGGTTTTCGGCACGAAAATCGTAGCAGGCCCGTAGCGCAAAGAAAAAATCATCCACCGGAAAGTTCAGGCTCAGGACGCTATCGATTTCATCGATCAACACCACAACCGGGCTTTGAATTTCAGCCAAAATGACGTGTTCTAGCAGTTCGCAAAACCGCTGCACGGGCGACAGCATATCCCGCTCGCGCCACCAACTGCGAAGGTTAACCCGCTCAGCTAGATTGAAGCCCGTGATCAAACTGCGAGACAGCCCGGCATACCATTGTTCAGGCGTTAGCCCCTGGCAGCCGACTTTTGTCAAATCGATGGCGGCACAGGCAACGCCCGTGCGCTGCAACCGCTGCATCGCCTGCACGCGCAGACTCGACTTCCCCATCTGCCGTGAATTCAGTACATAACAAAATTCGCCAGCCCGCAACCCTTCGTAGAGTTCCTTGTCAGCCGGGCGATGGACGTATGTAGACGCATTGGCAGGCAGTGATCCGCCTACCTGATACATATCGGCTGAGGTACCTACATTATCCATGGGTGCTGTCTACACATTCCGCAGTACAAATTGCACACAATCCGTTCGTTGAGTCATGAAATGATGAGGGGGTGGATGAATGGAGCCGGTCACTCCTAGTCACTGGATGATGCCATCTGGTGAGGTCGCATGCGATTACTTTGGCGATTTTACGCCGTTAATGGCGGGTTCGCACGGCTGAAGCTGGGGTATACATGGGGCGATCGCGGATTGTGCGGACTGTATCAAACTCCCCAAACCGCTGCTTTTACAACTACTGGATTTAGCTAAGAAATTGTTCAGCAAATGTACGGAACCCTCAGTGCTGCCGTTATTAACCGAGACAAGCGGCAACCGGATACGACACCGCCTAGACGTCTAACCTAGACGTCTAACACTGACTGACACGCCAATCCACTCAACCCATCGGCTCAAGCGAGGCACGGCCGATCGCCCGACCAATCTGCCGGTGCTGAGTTTCATAGATGTCATCTCTGATGCTGCCCTAATCTGCGATCGCCCCAAGTTTTCACTGGCGCGGCATAATGCCGAAATTCCCTACCATACTAAGCGCAGAACCGTCCTGCGCCCATAGACTTTCCCATAGCCATCCTAAGCGATTTGCACCTATCGGTGAATTTTTAACGAGGACAGGCTGGGTGAAGTCCGATTGATGATCCCATTCCAGCGAAAATGAAATCGCTATAGCGTCCGAATGATGTCTAATAAAGCCATATTTACCATTACGATCGCTGCATTGGTGTGGACGTTAGAAAGTTCACAGATGTTCATCAGACTGGTGCAGGCCAGGGGCGATCGCCCCTGAACTCTGAACCGAGTTCAACCGTGAATCTATACTTTGCCGCCTTCAATTTTAATGAAGCCATCCATCCCAAACTCAGCCATGGCTCTACAACCATTGTCGAAATTGTCGAACGCGCTTGCGCTTAGTATTCCCAGTCCGCTCTGAAGAGTCACAGAACGCCAGAACCAGACGTCTGTTCTTCCAATGCCTACCAAATGCCCGATCATTGGCGAATTGAAAGGCGATCGCGCAGGTAGCAAGAATAGAGATTGCAGCGAGGGATTACTTCATTTCCCTGTAAATGCACCAAACCGATACTGTATAGCTTAAAGGCTTGGGACGATTCTAGCCGGACAGGATTATCGGACAAAACCACGGTTGACATCGCCTCCAGCAAATCGGGATTCTGCTCCAGATACCACAAATGCCGCCGCAGGTGATCGCCATAGAGTCCTGCCTCCGTCGTGCCGACCTCCAGCAAGTCAGGCAGCGTGATGTCTCGCCGGGCCAAGTGGTATAACGCCAACCGCACCAAATAGGGATGCCCACCAATCAGCGCCATGAGTTGCTGCACATTATTCATATCCCACGGCAACCCGTGCAGCTTAGCCAAATTGTAGATTTGATCATCCGAAAATTCGGGAAGGGCGATGGGAGTGCCGACGTTAAACGGCGATTGGTTAATGTCCATTGGCACGTACACTTCAGTCGCATGAACTACCACCAGCCGCAGCTTTTTCCAAATGTCTCGGTTTTTGGCTTCTTCATGCCAGGCTCGCAGCAAGCCAAAAAAGTCGGCGGCGATGTCGGGTTGCTGGAACACACAGTCCACCTCATCTAACCCCAAAACCAGCGGTGCATCGATACTGCTGAGAATATATTCCTCAAAGTAGGCTGTGCAGTTGTCCTTGCTGCCAAAAATGGCATCCCAAAATTCATCAATGGGTTTGTAGAGCTTGAGGCGGCGGGCGACGCTGGCAGAAAACCAGCGCAAAAAATGGTCGAGGTCACTCAGTGCCCGGCCATCAGCCAGTTGAAGGCTAAGCGGAACGGTACGATAACCTTGCTGGGTGGCATAGTGAAGTACCCGCGCCATCAGCGATGTTTTGCCCATTTGCCGGGGTGCTTTGATGCGGAGCAGTGCGCCGGGTTGGATGATGGTTTCTTGGCAGCGGACTTCGATGGGGGGGCGTTCGGTGTAAAAAATGGAAGCGAGGTTGACTTGGCCATCGGGCATTTCAGGAACGGCGATCGCAGGTAGGGTCAGTGATTCCTGAGAGATAGACGCATCGGGTGAATCTGTAGATGTCGGTTCATCTTGGAGCGATTGCCCCTCTGCCAAAAGAGACAGCACACTTTGGAGCAATCTGGGGGTATCGGCTTCGGTATGCCAATCCCAGTGTCGAATGCGATCGAGATAGCCTTGCAGATTCAAGAAACCGCTCAGGTTGTAGTCCAGCATGGAGTTGGCTGGAAAATTCACCCGAATGGGTACAATTTTAGGCTGCCCGTGAAAGGTGCTGAGTTCGCGCGCGCGTCGCACTTCTTCGATAATCATTTCGCTACCGGCTGACTGCGCCGACAGCAACAGCAAAAAGTAGTCGCATTCCTGCAATTCTGTTTCGATGCGCTGGGCCCAATGGCTAGAAAAATGGGCGCTTTCTCCAGCCATGAAAACTGAATGCCCCGCCGCCGTCATCGCAGCATTAAGCTGATGGGCTAGCTTCAAATCAGGAACTTGCTCCCGGTACGACAGGTACACCCGATGCTGGAGGGTCATTGACGGCATAGGTGGCGCAATTTGGTAAATGGGAACCGGATGGCGGATGCCTTTGAGATGCCGAAAGCCAAGGTAGGTGACGGGCGATCGCACCTGATGGTGAACAGCATCGTAGGTTGCCTGAGACAAACTAATGCCGCCGGCGGGTGCTTCTTTTTGGAGGCGGGCCGCCATGTTGACCCCGTTTCCCATCACATCGGTCCCATCAAAAATAACCTCACCGACATGGATGCCAATGCGATGGTATAGACAATTGGCGCTGGGCAACTGAACCGTCAAATCTGCAAACTGCTGCTGAATGGCTAGGGCACAGTGAACCGCTGACACGGCTTGCTCAAAAAACACTAGCAGCCCATCACCAAGGGACTTGAGAACCCGCCCTTCAAAGCGATCGCAGACCTGCTGCATGAGGTCGTAATCTCGCTGAATCAGATGCAGGGCATGGGCTTCATTTTCTGCCATGCGGGTCGTGAAGCCTTCAACATCCGTAAACATAATCGCCGCCAACACCTTTTCCGTCGTCAAGGATGGCGGGGGAGTAATGTTTTGAATCGGCTTATCATCAAGATCCATTGACAGATGAATCAAAGAAGCGTGGGTGCAATTAGTGAATACAGTATGGCTGTAGCGATGATCCAGCGATCGCCACTCCCGCCCATACTTTAACGATTTAATATCCTAACTGTAATGTGAAGCTAGACCGTTCGGGCAACTAGCACGGCTCCAATCCGGCTGAAATGCGTTGAATGTCTCCAATAATTCATGCCAACCTGTAAAGCTGTCTTTGATGCAAAAATCGCTGAAACTCCTGTGACTAGCAGCTAGACGCTTAAAGGACGGCGAAACCAGTGATGAGGCAAAAGGTCTGGCGACTTTTACATAATGAATAGACGTCTGAGAAATGCTAGGCGGCAACCACAGCCTAAACTTGCCCAATTATGGCGGCTGGGCAGTCCTCCGTTGGTAAAAGTTTTTGGTGGAATGGGTGTTGTCCACACCACCAAAAATCTTTGTATGAAACCACTATCGGCGGCTGAACATCTGTGGTTCTGCAAAAAATTACTCGCGTGCGTCGTCTCTTGCACCGTCAAGTGTACGAATAGTCAGCACTTGAGGCGGAGTTGAGTCTGGCGGGTACAAGAAGTCAAACGATACCGAACGGCGATCGCCCGGTTGCAGCGTCAAGACCGCCAGCGGTTCACTAATATCGCCTCGGCGCTGCACTAGATGCACGTAGCGGTTTTGCGGTCGCCCAGCATCATCTACAAAACGAAGCTGCACTGTCCCCCGAAAAAAGGTCTGGGCTGGCAATGGCTGGAAAAATCGCAGTCCGTTTTCCGATAGGGTATCTTCCTTAATCGGCGTTTGGAGACTGATCGCAACGGTTTGGGCCGTGTCGGTTGGATTGAAAAGCGGCAAAAAGAGGCTGTATTGAATGCCGTAGTTGCCATGAGCTTGGTAGGCGGTATCGGGATAGCGTACCAGCATGGGAGCCGTTTGCACTTGCTCTGTGCCCAATCGCCCCGCCACCAAGGTACTCAATCCGTAGGAAAATGCCTCACCGGGTTCAGGAATGGTCAAGTTGGCACTATTGGGCGTATCGGACACAAAAGCGCTCCACTCTGACCCTTGGGCCACGCCCGCCACCCGACCATAGATGATTTGCCCTGGCGCACCAATGGGGGTAGGAGGGCGATCGCGTTCGGCTGACAATGCCCCCGTTTCCAGCAGTTCTATCCAATCTGCCAGCGGCGGCGCTGATTCATTGCCCTCAGCATCCACATTGGCATACTGCGCTAGGCTAGCCAAGTACACTGTCTCGTTGCTGCGGAGGCGCATCAGAGTCGATCGCCCATTCAGCGGCGGGTCTAGCTCTGCCACCGGAATTGGCTGATCCATCAATAGCCGATAGTCTCCCGGCGGAATCACAATCTGGGCTGGGAACAAAGTATCTTGGCGATCGCCCCGCAGCACATCATTGGTGACGCGGCTACCCGGCCCTGCATAAACCTGGCTCATCGGATTTTCAACCACAGGCGGCAGGGTAGTAAACGGCGCATCCGGCTGGCTGAGATAGCTAGCCCCGTGCAAAATGTTGACCGTCGCCGGTTGGTCGCCCGGATTATAAGCCAGAATGCCAATGTGCAAACTCGTCAACATCTCTGGATCATCCGCCCGATAAACGTGATGGGCAAAAATATCAAAGCGTCCCTGAAAGCCAAAGTCGAGATGGGCTTCTGGCTGGGCCATGCCGCTAGGTGGAAACGTGGACAGCAAGATGCCTTCTGACCGCACCAACTCTGGGCTATTGCTGTTAAACACGGGCACAGTGTCGAGTTCACCGGGAAGCGATCGCACCTCCTGCGGAATCACAAACTCCTGCGGCTCCGGCGGCGGTTCGGGCAAATCAGCTTGCGTGAGAATCGAAAGTAACATCCACATGGCGGCGCTTGGATAGGGAATCTAGACTCTGTAGATAGCCTGATTCTGAGGCAAAGTCAACCACAGGCGACTCCACGGCTGATGATCCATGCCCTACCCGATGCAGCACTTTCTGGAAGTCATTGAGAAGGTGCGATCGATTCTCCTCGGTCAACACCGGCACATGAACAAACAGGCAACGGGTCGATAACCGCTGGTCTCGGATATAGCGCAGCAGCGAGTAATACAGGTAATTGCAAACAAACCGTCCAGCGTCATCGCTGATGGTGACATGAGGCAACCCCGTCGCCAGTTCGTCTAGATCAAAGGGTGTGGTCAGGGTTTCATGGCGGGCGATCGCACGGGATTCTAACGTCAACTGCGATCGCTGTTCACTCATGCCGCAGCAAACCACCCCATCGGGGCGCAGGCGATTCACTAGGGCAATCACTTGCAGGGGAGCCTGCTGAAAATCCACCGGCAACTGGCGGGCCACATGCAGCGATGGCGACACCGTTCGATACTGCAACAACTCTAGAATTAGGTCATCCGACGAATTCGAGGATTGATGCGGCATCCAGGTTTGAAATGTTGTCAACAATAGGGATGTCCCCACTGGCTTACTCCTTTCAATAACCAGGACTCAGGACGATAGCCGTCCTAAATGATTTGCGTAACGTCAGTCAGCGCTCTTAGAGAGACTTTCTAGAATCCCTTTCGCCAGCCCAATAGAATCGCCGTTTCGTTGCAAAATAGGCTAGAAGCCTAGCTACACAAAACTTTCTCGATAGTTTAGTTGCAAACCCCTGACATCACCGGGCGTTTGAGAGGTTGATGCCCCAAAGCCGGTCTGTATGCAGCACGGCGAGATTCCCACCACAAGCCCAATTTAGAGGGCGATCGCAACGCGCACTGGCAAACCCGCACAGCAGATAGTGTGATAGTGCCCCAAATCCTGTTTCATCATGTCAGGTTGCCCCGGCACCGGGATCGCCAGCCCCGCCAAATTTCCACAATATTTAAGAATTCTTCTCAAAGGGTTTATACTTTGCAGCATTAAGTAGTCCTCTACTGGTAATGATTTTGGGTGGTGTGGGCGTTGCCCACACCACCCAAAATCATTCATGAATACCACTACCGCAGCATTGAACCGTTGCTAGAGTGGCGATCGCACGCCCCTTCCAATGGGGTCAACGCTTCTGACGCTTAGCGCATTATGACCAGCATCACGCTGACCCAACTCGCCATCATTGCCGCCACATCGGTTGGCATTACCGTTATTGTTTTTCTGGTGCTAGTGTGGCGCGATCGCGATCGC
>CAYSIR010000175.1:0-8404 GCA_964431105.1 uncultured Leptolyngbya sp.
CTATTGGTCATGATTTTGGGTGGTGTGGGCGACGCCCACACCACCCAAAATCATGACATGAATACCACTACCGACGTCTGTTCGTGAGGCAGGACGCCCGCGCTGCACCAAAGGTTAGCGTCGAGAGGATGTCACAACGAATCCTGGGGCGATCGCTAGCACCTCAACCTAGACGTGAGCCGTAGCTGCCTGGGAATTTATGCGGGTTAGAATGAACGAAACTCCCTTGGTGTTCTTAACTGACCATGAAATTGCCATGCGATCGCGTCAATTTTGGGGTAATGTCTTGGTGACGTCCTAAGCTACTTAGGGCAAGGAGACTCAACTAATCGGGTCGTTGTAGGATTCTTGATACCCTGACGATGCCAAAGGAATGAACGAGTATGTTGAATATAGTGTCTGCACTCGGATTGGCTGGGTTATGTTTTGTCGCTTGGCTCGGCTCTGAAGATCGACGAATTGTATCGTGGAACACAATTCTCTGGGGCATCGGGCTACAACTGGTCGTAGGTGTCATTGTCTTTGGTGCTGGTAGTAACGTTGTAGTTTGGATCAACGACCTGCTGAATGTGCTACTGGATGCCTCAGAAGCTGGAGCCAGATTTCTCTTTGGCGGGGGGAGTTCTCCCTTTGTTCCCGATCCGGCTCGCAGCCCCGGGCCTGGGATCGCTGGACGCTGGTTGGTGCGAACATTGGGCAATCCGTATGTTAGCGTTCCGGGCGATCGCCTTGGTCCAGATAACCTCAATCCAGGGTTTATCCTAGCCTTCCGCTCTCTGCCGCAAGTCATTTTCTTCTCAGGTCTAGTCAGCCTGCTCTACCGCCTCAATGTCATCCAGCCGATTATTAAGGTTTTTGCAAAAGTCTTCCGCTGGACCCTCAGAATTAGTGGAGCTGAATCCCTGGCCGGGGCAGCTAATATCTTTGTGGGCATCGAATCGGCGATCGCCATTAAACCCTTTTTGCCCAATATGAGCCGCAGCGAACTCTGCGCTATCTTAACGAGCTGCTTTGGTTCGATCGCCTCCTCGGTTCTGGCACTCTATGCTGGACTGCTGCGTCCGACCTTTCCCACCATCACCGGGCATTTGGTCTCTGCCTCAATCATGACCATTCCCGCCTGTTTTGTCCTCTCGAAACTGCTAGTCCCCGAAACTACTGTCCCGGAAACCTTTGGTCAAATCCCCGAAGAGAAAGAAGACCCGACCAAAGAAAAACCCAATCCCGTCGATAGTCTAATTGTTGGTGCCCTAGACGGAGTAAAAATGGCAGTCGGAATTGCAGCCGTGATTATTGCAATCTTAGGACTCGTTGCTCTAGTCAACGAGTTTTTTACCTTTCTGACCCAGCTTCCGGGAGCCTTGGGCGATGTATTTACAATCATTACCCTCCAGAACATCCTCGGTGCTACTTTCCTGCCACTCACATTCCTGACAGGGATTTCTGTGCCGATTCCCTTTACTGATGCCTTTGAGGAAAACTGGCAAGTGCTATGGGAATCGTCAGTTATTATTGGACGGCGATTGTTTGAAACCAACATTCCTCCTTATATTTCTCTGGCCCAATTAGCCGGAGCCGGAGTTCTAACGCCTCGGGCGTTGCTGATTGTCAGTTATGTTCTTTGTGGCTTCACTCACTTTGCCTCCTACGGTATTTTCGTTGGGGGCTTGGCGGCGTTGGTTCCGTCACGACGGTCTGATATTTCCGCCTTGGGATTTAAAGCCTTATGGGCGGCAACGCTGGCAACGCTAATGACTGGCTGTATTGCCGGACTGTTCTTCACGGGCAATGCCGATTCAATCCTTGGCTTGCCCACTCCATAACCGCTTGCTGTTCGTTTTTGACTACAGGCTCTCTACAAGGTGTCCATGAGGTGTCCATGAAAGGTTATTCTTGGTTTCTCGGTTTAATACTATCAGTGGCCCTATCCATTGGTTTGCTGGGCCATTGGCCACTTCTGGCGATGGGGCAACTGAGTTCGCCGTTGAAAATGGTTCAGACCGATGAGGAATCTAAGAACCCATTGTCTGAACTGCCAGTGATGCCCGAAGCGTCGCCACCGCCGATGGTTAGCCAGCAGGAAGCATTGTCGATGGACCCAGCGCCGCGCCGCTCAGAGACATTGCCGGTTTTTGCGGATGTAGACACGACTGGCCTCAGCTTGAGTGAGACGGTCTATCGTGAACCGGGACAGTTTCAGGTAGGAGTGTTGGATGACTATCAAACATCGGTCACTGCTGGGGTGGCGCTTGTGGAGTCGCCCACAGGGGAGGTTGCCTACACGGCGCAAGTTCAACAGCGAGCGAGCGATCGCCCACTCATTGATGATGAATTGGTGCAGATTGCCATCAGCAAACTGGAACGGGGGGAAGGGTTCCGCCTGTGGGACGTGCGCACTACTGATACGGGAGTGGTTGTGAACTGGACGGGACGTTTGGGAAATAGTCCCCTATCGGGACGGACGTTTTTGCGCCAAGTGGACTCGGAGGTGTTGATGTTAGTGGTATCAGCAACCCAGGAGGAAGCAGGGCAGCTCGATGGGGTCGTCGCGTTGGTTTCTGATACGCTGCAACCGGATCGCTAAGGGGAGGGGTAGTCATGTAAAGCGTTTGGCAGGTGTGGGCGACGCCCACACCTGCCAAATGTTTTACCACCAAAATTTTTACCAATTGAGGATCACCGAGGGGCGATGAGTGTGAGGGATAGTGGCGATAGAGCCGTATCCAGTCAAGGTAGGTAAGCTAGAAACACTGAGTCAGCGAAAGCCTGAACATCGACTAGCATCACTGGATTGATCACGACGGCCTCGCCCACTGCGGCTGGCAATGGGTTCAGGTTCTTGAAGGTATGAACGCTTCATGGCTTGTCCGATGTGATTCGACGGATTGCAGAACGCGCTTGCAGTCCATGGCGGAGTGCCCCGGCAGCCTTGAATTAAGGGTTGTCTTTCAGTAGCCATGATTTTTGATAGGCTGTGCCCATCAAAAATCATGACAGAAATACTACTACCGAATTAAGAAAGATTTGAGAGTTAGAATTCTGCTTCGCTGATGTGATACGCTGCTCTAGCTTAGGGCTGGGAAAGTCCGGTGTGATTCCGGTACTGTGCCGCAACTGTAATGCAATTTGAGATGAGAGAGTGAGATCAGATTCCGAGTCAGGATGTTTGGTCGCTCAATCAGAGAGGTTAGAAGTCGATTCGCTGAGCGGCTGATGGCTCTTCGCTGATTCGTGATGCTCTCATGTCCAAAATTGATTGAGTCAGAACGCCAGCCTTGGCTACGCTCTCACGGGCGTTTTTGGGATCAATTCTCTGCGTTGCACGGAGGAGATTATTGTGAATTGGCTACTTGAGCCGAATCGTTGTCCAGGATTATTTTATGGAACCCCAGCCGAGGATGGGGCTTTGCTGCGTATCCGTACCCCAGGAGGGCTGCTGAATGACCCGCAAGGGCGGGCGATCGCTACACTGGCTGAACAATTAGGCAGTGAAACCATTCAGGTGACGAATCGAGCCAACTTACAGCTCCGCTCGGTTCACCATGCGCCGACCCCAAGAGCTTTTCAGATGCTTCAGGCGCTGGGGCTGGCAGCGAAGCATCCAAGCATTGACCATCTCCGTAATGTGATGGCTAGCCCTACCGCTGGAATTGATGCTCAAGAATTGATTGATACTCGCCCCCTGGTGCAAGCCCTGGATGCTTACATTCAACGCCATCTGGAATTCGCAGATTTGTCGGCTAAGTTCAGTATTGGCATTGACGGGGGCGGTACGGTTGGCATTGGTACGCGCTCAGCGATCGCCTGGGAGCATCGCTACAACGAGATTCATCTCGCGGTTGAAAATCAGAAGAGCAGTCCAACTCCTTACTTTCGGCTGTTCCTAGGCGCTGATAAGCACCTCTGCGATACCCAAGTTTTAATTCCACTGGATGAGTGCATTACCGTTGTGGCAGCGCTGGCAATGGTTCTTCTTGCCTATGGGCAAGCGTCGCAAAATCGGCCGCGGATGAAGCATTTGCTGAGGGATTGGGGGATGGAGCGCTATCTGGAGCAGGTCAATCAACGACTTCCGCAGCGGCTTTGCCCAGTTGCAGACAGCCCACC
The DNA here is from genome assembly GCA_964431105.1 of uncultured Leptolyngbya sp. GTDB lineage: Bacteria > Cyanobacteriota > Cyanobacteriia > RECH01 > RECH01 > RECH01. The sequence continues at coordinate 4,108 of CAYSIR010000175.1, forward strand.
TCCACTGCCAACGCAGCGCTACGCCCATTTGGGAGTGCATCCCCAACGGCAATTCGGCTTATCTTATGTTGGGGTGCATCTGGAATTAGGGCAATTGACGGTCACTCAACTACGGGCATTGGTGCAATTATCAACCGCCGTTGGCAGTGGTCAGTTACGGTTAACTCCCTGGCAGACGATGCTGCTACCCAACATCCCTAATGCCCAAGTACCAGAAGTTTTACACCATCTCTCGGCATTAGGGCTACCCGTTTCTGATCATCAGACCGATGCAGCGATCGTAGCCTGTGGTGGAAAGCCGGGTTGCGCTGTGGCTGCTACTGATACTCAGTCCCATGCGATCGCCCTGGCTGATTATCTTAACCAGCGACTAACTTTAACCTCGCCAGTCAATATTCATTTTACAGGATGTCCAAAATCCTGCGCTCAGCCTAGTCCGGCTGAAATCACCCTTTTGGGCACAACGACTGACGTGTCGGGTTATCCTGTTGAGATGTATCGTATCTATGTAACCGGAAATTTGCCTATTTCTGATGTTCTCGAACAAGCTGAGGCTGCCCAACTTCTCGGAGAAGTTACCCCATCTGAACTGCCACTACGGATAGAGCAATTACTAACGCTGTATCAGCAGCACACAATGCCGGGTGAGTCATTCGGAGAATTTGCCGATCGCTTATCTGTCACTACGCTCAAACGCTTAATGTCGGTAACTGCCTAATGCGGGTTCAGGACACAGGTTCAACGTTCGCGAGCGACCCTAGAACTCAATCTTACCTAAAATACTCTAAATGCATGATCGATTACATTCGGAATGGTGATGATATTTATCGAAAATCTTTCGCGACTATTCGTGCTGAGGCTAACTTAGATAAATTATCTAATGATTTGGCCCATGTAGCTGTGCGGCTGATTCATGCCTGCGGCATGACAGATATTGTGTCGGATTTAGCCGCTTCGCCCCATGCGGTTCAGACTGGACGAGCGGCCCTAACGGCAGGTGCGCCCATTATTTGTGATTCACAGATGGTCGCCAATGGCATCACACGCCGACGGTTACCTGCAAATAATGCTGTTATCTGCACTCTCAGCAATGCGGATATTCCAGAGTTGGCACAGCGGATTAACAACACGCGCTCGGCTGCAGCAGTGGAACAATGGCGATCGCAGTTGCCTGGTGCAGTCGTTGCGATCGGGAATGCCCCAACGGCCCTGTTTCATCTGCTAGAACGGCTCGATGACGGCTTTCCCAAACCAGCGCTAATTCTGGGATTTCCAGTTGGCTTTGTGGGGGCAGTTGAGTCAAAAGCCGAACTCGCTGCCAACAGCCGAGGAGTGCCTTTCATTACGTTACATGGCCGTCGGGGAGGAAGTGCGATCGCGGCGGCGGCTGTCAATGCTTTAGCAAAGGAGAATGAGCTATGACCACGAATCATATAGACAACAGTGAAACGATTCCTATTTCCGGTAAGCTCTATGGACTGGGCATTGGCCCAGGCGATCCAGAGTTACTAACGCTGAAGGCGTATCGAATTTTGACCTCCGTTCCAGTCATTGCTTATCCAACCTTGGAAAATGGTAAAGTATTGGCACGGGCGATCGTAGCAGATTTTATTCGCCCTGATCAAATTGAAGTACCAATGCCACTGCCGTTCAGCGTCGAGCGATCGTCTCAACCCTATTACGACAGTGCGGCTGAAACGATTGCCAACCATCTAAATGCTGGACAAGATGTTGCGGTGCTGTGCGAAGGTGAACCAATGCTATACGGCACATTTATGTATCTATTTCAGCGGTTAGCACCGCGATTTCCGACACAAGTTGTGCCAGGCATTTCATCTACTATGGCTAGTGCAGCGATGCTAGGTGCGCCCATCACCTTTCGCAATGATGTGTTAAGTATTTTGCCTGCAACGCTGGATGCTGAAACATTGCGCGATCGCCTAGCCGTCGTTGATGCAGCCGTTATCATCAAATTAGGTAGACATTTCGCTAAAGTTCGTACTATCCTTGATGAGCTTAAGTTACTCGATCGCGCGCTTTATATCGAACGAGCGACCCAGCCCAATCAGCGCATTATGTCCATCACTGACCTTGATCCTGCTGAAGTGCCCTATTGGTCACTGATTCTTATCCCTAGTCAGACTCAGCCTCGATAATACCGCAGCAGTCCTGGTATGGTATTCATGTAAGGGTTTTAGCTGGTGTGGGCGTTGCCCAAACCAGCTAAAATCCCTGCCAGTACAGGACTACCGCCGCCCTAAACGGGCTGTCAATGAAAATGGGTGTTGTGAGAGGAGTCCTGCGGACTCCTCTCACAATCCAGATAGGATTGCTGCACTCTGTCAGCACTCTGTCAGCATCTATCCTTATTATTCTGATCGTATTCAATCGATTGGTGTGGCAACGATACCAGATCTGGAGCAGCAAAACCCAAGACTGAAAATTAGCTCAAGATCCTAGAGGTAAAGATTCTAGTCGATTAAATGTTCGGGGATGCCAACCAAGAATTAGTCTGACAGAAACAATTACAGATGTTGAGTAGCCAAAAATATTTGACAACGCCTGCATGTTTGAGGTTAAGCAAATGGTGTACCCAACCTGAAATGCCCAAAATTAGGGTTTCACAACCTATTCAAAACCGTTCGTTCAATCAAGAATCTTAGTTAGATGAAGCCACTTGCAATTATTATCTTAGGAGAAGCGAGCCTTCCTGTCGCTCAAACGATTCAAGCGACTTATCCCGATGCCGTCATCTACGGGCTGGCAAACCGCACTCAATCTGTCGATGTCACCTACGATCGCTTCGGGGAAACTGTGCGGAATTTATTTCAATCCGGTGTGCCCATTGTCGGCATTTGTGCCGCTGGGATTTTAGTGCGCACCATTGCACCCCTTCTGGTCAATAAATGGCAAGAACCCCCAGTGTTGGCGATCGCAGAAGATGGCAGCGCGGTTGTGCCATTACTAGGCGGTCTACAGGGAGTAAACGACCTGGCGCGACAGATAGCAGCCGTTCTGCAAGGGATGCCTGCAATTACAACTACGGGTGAGCTGCGCTTTCAAACAACGCTCTTATCGCCACCGGCAGGCTACCGGTTAGTCAATCCAGAAGATGCCAAAACGTTTATTGCTACCCTGCTAGCAGGAGCAACGGTTCAACTGATTGGAACAGCATCCTGGCTGGAACAGAGTCGTTTGCCAATTGTTAATATAGCCCAACCAGATAACCCACACAGTCATGAAAACGGTCATCCATCCCTTTCTCAACCGGCAGCGCCCCTCCCGTCCCTAGCAATTTATATCGTATCCCAAGCCTCTACCGCTTCAGCATTATCTAGCCCTACCTGTTTAGTGTATGAATATATCCCTGAATCTGCTACGCCTGGCCAACCCGGAACGTTAGCGATCGTTGGTACAGGGCCGGGCACGGCAGTCTGGAGATCGCCTGAAGTCACTGCTATTTTGCGATCGGCAACAGATTGGGTTGGTTATAAAACGTATCTAGAATTGGTTGAACCATTGCGAAGCCCCCATACCATTCGACATGATTCTGATAATCGGGTTGAACTCGATCGCGCCTGTTTAGCATTAGATTTAGCAGCGACTGGGCGAACGGTGGCGATTATTTCATCTGGTGATCCAGGCATTTATGCAATGGCGGCAGCCGTCTTTGAGGTGCTAGAACAGGTCGCAAAACCAGAATGGGCGCACGTTGATATTCAGATTTGTCCAGGTATTTCAGCTATGCAGGCAGCCGCAGCCCAAGTCGGCGCGCCACTCGGCCATGATTTTTGCGCGATTTCCCTCTCAGATATTCTCAAACCCTGGGATGTTATCGCTGAGCGAATTGCGGCGGCAGCCCAAGCAGACTTCGCGATCGCGTTTTATAATCCAGTTTCTAAACAGCGTATCTGGCAACTTGAACAGGCAAAGGAGATAATATTACAGTGGCGATCGCCCCAAACCCCTGTCGTGTTGGCGCGTAATTTGGGCAGGTCTGGACAAGCTGTGACAGTTAAATTACTGAAACAACTTGCGATCGGGGATGCCGATATGCGAACAGTAATTATTATTGGCTCCAGCAAAACCCGTATTGTAGAGCAGCGTCAGGGCAAGCAATGGGTCTACACTCCACGACACTATAAGGATTAAAGCCGTCGGTGATTCTAATCTTACGATTCTTTCTAAGCTACCTCGGCCCAACAGCAAAGATGTTTTACAACCTGATAATCTATTCGGTAAGCATATAGCAATCCTATTTGGATTGTGAGAAGGATTCCGCAGGAATCCTTCTCAC
>CAYSIR010000176.1:0-5659 GCA_964431105.1 uncultured Leptolyngbya sp.
GGCGATCGCCATCGGCAACACTTCCACCGGTAGGGCAAAGGTGGTTCCTAGTGCATCCACTAACTTTGAGCTATCCACCACCACAATAAATTGCTCGGCCAGAGAATCAACCACCTTTTCACGGGTATGGGCAGCGCCGCCACCTTTAATCAAATTCTTATTTGGATCTACTTCGTCAGCACCATCAATGGCGATGTCAATGCGAACGACCTCATCCAACGTAGTCAGCGGAATACCGTACTGCTTCGCTAGGACGGAGGCTTGGAATGAGGTGGGAATGCCTTTAATGTCTTTGAGGTTGCCAGACTTAAGGCGATCGCCCAAATGTTGAATAGCAAAGGCAGTGGTTGACCCGGTACCCAATCCGACAATCGTACCCGACTGAACGCGATCGGCAGCGGCAATGCCCACTTGTTGCTTCATGAGCTTGACTGGATCTATTTCTGAGGCCATGGAAATTCTCCTACCCTTTATTGAACTGAACAACAGATGCGTGACTGAGACGGCATGGCCCTGAGCGGTTCGTGCGAGCCAAGAGCAAGGTTGAGTGGAGTATCAACCTGCAATTGCCCGTCTGGCCATTAACAGCATGACGCAAAGTGTCACCGTGGCCTAGCGAGCCGCCACGCCTACATCAAAACTCCCCCAGCGTCACACCAGGGGAGTTAAAGACAGTATTCACCGTAAACAGACGGCGGCGATCGCTCCAATTATCTTGACATTCTTCGGACTAAAGCTGGAGGATTCTCGCTTCAAAAAAAGTCTATGGACTTTGACCTCTGCAAGCTTTACATCGTGTGCCCTACGGCTACAAGGAAAACCTTGTCACCCTGACTGAGGGCGCGATCGCCCTTCTAGGCTTCAACCATAGCCGGGTAAATGCTAACTTTCTTACCGCTACGACCGCGTCGCTCAAACGTGACCGTGCCATCAATCAATGCAAACAGCGTATCGTCTTTACCGCGACCAACATTCACACCGGGGTGAATTTTTGTACCGCGTTGACGAACCAGAATATTGCCCGCTCGAACAACTTGACCGCCGTAGCGCTTCACGCCCAATCGCTGAGCATTAGAGTCGCGACCATTACGGGTACTCCCTGTTCCTTTTTTGTGAGCCATCAGTATCCTCTACTTTTCTTGCACAATTGCTACTAACCATGCTTTACCGTCAACTCATTCTGTAAGGGTTGACAGTGGCAGCTACCGCCAAACAACGACTCCACGCCGATCGCATTGATAACGGAGAATGCCGATGTGTTCAATGTAACGCTTTACTCGGCTTCGGTGCTGACAGCTTCGACGGCTTCGGCCGCTTCAACATCTGGCGTATCTACAACTTCAGCATCTGACGTGTCAGCAGGTTCAGACTCGCGACTGCCAGCGATCGCGGCACCATTCACAGAAATTGACTCAATCATCAGCCGGGTCAGTTCTTGACGATGCCCCTGCTTTTTGCGAGTTTTCTTCTTCGGGCGCATCTTGTAGACAATCACCTTGCGACCCCGGCGATGCTCCATGACGGTTGCTTCCACCGTTGCGCCTTCTACCGTAGGCTGCCCAATATGAACTTCGCCATCATTTTCAATCAACAAAACGCGATCGAATGTTACAGAATCCGATTCTTCACTGGCGACGCGATTGATGTCATAAAATCGGCCGGGTTCGACGCGGAGCTGAGTTCCGCCTGCTTCAATAATTGCGTATGCCATTCACTACTCCAAAGTTTGCCGTACAGGTCACTGACAGCAGGTCAGTCGTTGTCGTCACCTGATCCGAGCAATATAAACGGACAATTACTAATGATGCGCTACTACAATAAAAACTGTCAACCCTGACGTTCGCAATTGAAAGCAAGACGGTGAAACATCACGGTTGTCAATCCCGTTTAGGATTTTGACTGAAGGGCCATCGAGTAAATCCTTGAAATGTTCCCATATGCACAGTTTTGGCACATGTTTGGCACATGTCAGATCAGTTCCCTCAGATGAATGGGTTGAATAATGCCTTGAGTCAGTTGGAACTGACGGTGAGGTGCGATCGCTATTCTCGTCCTTTTCGATCGCCCTTGAGAACTCAACATGGCTGCTGGCAACAGCGAGAAGGGCTACTGATTCGCCTAGCGGATGCATCCGGACGGATGGGCATTGGCGACATTGCACCACTGCCGTGGTTTGGAACAGAATCATTGGCGGCGGCGATCGCATTTTGCAACTCGTTGCCGACTGTGGTGGCGGCCGGGCAATTGCTGACGATTTCGGATGCTCTGCCGGCCTGTCAGTTTGGATTTGGCATGGCGCTAGAGTTATTGGAGAGGAGCGATCGCCCTCAGGAGCCGTCGTGGCGCTGCGCGTACCTGTTACCGGCGGGAACAGCGGTGCTGGCGCAAGAGCTGCAGCCAGGATGCACATACAAGTGGAAAATTGGAGTCACCAAGGATGAGCGCGCCATCCTTCAGCAATTGGTGGCACGATTGCCCCGTGGAACCCGGCTGCGGCTAGATGCCAATGGCGGGTTAGACAGCACTACGGCGGCAGACTGGCTGGCCGACTGCGATCGCTATGCGGCCCAGGCGGGTTATCCGGTGGTGGAATTTTTAGAACAGCCGCTGCCGGTGGATCAGGTGCCGCAGATGCAAACCTTGGGCGATCGCTTTCAAACGCCCATTGCGCTAGATGAATCGGTCGCCACCCTCAGCCAACTGACCCAGTGGTGGGAGTGGGGATGGTCAGGCATCACAGTAATCAAACCGGCGATCGCTGGCTATCCTTCTCGGCTGCGTCAGGTTTGCCACTCGCGGTCGCCATCCGTGGTGTGGTCTTCGGTTTTTGAAACGGCGATCGCCCAGTGGTTTATTGAACAGCGGCTGGTCTTGAGCTTGCCAGGATGCGATCGAGCCGTTGGGTTTGGCGTCAACCACTGGTTAGCGCCCGACAGCGATCCCTATCCCATGGTTGAGGATACTTTTTAGAGGATACTTTTTAGAGGATACTTTCTATTAGATGGGGCAGGAATACCGACTCACAAGGCTGGGAAGCCCGCACTGTATCGATAGGGTCACTGCCAGGAGGACGTCACTCGCTTCTTGCAGCGCTGGTTCATGCAATTATCCTATCTATTCGACTTGTTTTGATGGTTCTGCGCCATGGCTGCCTCTTTTTCAGTACCCCCTTCAGTCACGTCATCCCGACTGCACCCGCTGCCTGACCTTGAAGCGCTACGACAGCGAGATTGGCTGTTGGGCCATAGCGATCGCCAGTCTCAAGCCCTGAATGCAGCATTTCGACAGGTCTGGCATGACCGCTTACAGGCATTGCACCAGAACCTATCGCCCTGTCCGCCGATGGTGATGATTGCAGAGTCTGACCCGATCGCATTTTTGGGCAGTGTGGCAGCGGCCCTAGACGTTGGCTGTCCGATCGCCCTTGGCAACCCAAACTGGGCAGTTGCTGAATGGCGCGTCGCCTTGGCGCAGGTGCGTCCTCAGATCGTCTGGGCCGACCCCCTGCCGGGTGACCCCGCACAGGAAGCAGACGCGATCGCCCGGCCATCCCATTGGGTCCTCATCCCAACCGGCGGCACATCTGGACAGATTCGGTTTGCAATCCATACCTGGCAAACCTTGACGATAGCAGCCGATGGATTCCGACAGCATTTTGATTGCACCGTAGTGAATAGCTGTTGCGTGCTGCCGCTCTATCATGTCAGCGGATTCATGCAGGTCTGGCGGGTCTGGCGATCGCAGGGACAATTAGCGCTCACATCATTTCACCATTTTGCTGCCGGGACGGCACTGGCGCTCGACCCCGCCGAGTTGTTCGTCTCCCTAGTGCCGACCCAACTCCAGCGCGTGATGCCCCAGCCGGCCCTGCGGGCTTGGCTGCGGAATTGTGCAGCGGTGCTGCTAGGCGGCGGGCCAAGTTGGCCGGAATTGCGATCGCAAGCTCGACAGCACCACCTTCCCATAGCCCTCACCTACGGCATGACTGAAACCGCCGCCCAAGTTGCAACGCTGCATCCGGCCCAATTCCTGGCCGGGCAGGAAAGCTGTGGCACGGCATTACCCCATGTTGCGATCGCCTGCGTCACCGAGCAGGGAACCGTACTGCCCCCTGGAGCGCCTGGCATCGTGCAACTTCAAACTGAGTCATTATGTTTGGGATATGTGCCAGCCGGTCAATGCCAACAGCCATTTTTGACGGACGATGTCGGCTATATCGATGCCGATGGGGCGTTGCATTTAGTCGGACGGCGCAGCACCAAGTTAGTGACCGGCGGCGAAAATGTGTTTCCTGAAGAGGTAGAGGCCGTAATTCGGCAGACGGGCTGTGTGGCGGATGTGGCTGTTGTGGGCATTCCCGATCGCATCTGGGGCGATCGCATTGCGGCGGTTTTTGTGCCTGCTGCATCATCTAATGCATCATCCAATGCATCACCCAATAGGCAGACGCCGCCTACCGCGATTCATCCTACCGTGGCGATCGCCCTCGATCGTTCACTCAGCCGATACAAGCATCCCAAACTATGGATTCCGGTCAACGAGCTGCCGCGCCAAAGCAATGGCAAACTCAACCGCCCCGCCCTCAGTGCGATCGCCCACCAGTGGGTTCAGCAAATGAGCGATCGCGCCCAAAGCTCTTACCCCAACACAGCCAACTGATGCAATCCACCATGAGACGGTGTTGCTCAAGGGCAGGACGAATTGAAACGGTGTTCCAGTTCATCGTTCCAATTTATCCAACTCTAAATGTATTCCCGGAATCAACAGCGCCCATAATGCCGCCAGGAGTATTTAGCCCATGATTTGCTGAGCGACACTCCGCAGCGTTTGGGTAAATGGATGATCGGGATATTTCATTGAGAACAAACCACTGCTAGCCAAAATCATCATCTCATCCGAATGGGGCAACACCGCCGCAACAGGTGCCGCATAAATTTGCTCAACTTGCTGTTTCAGTTCGGTGAAATTCAATACTGATGGCGCTTTGTTCACCAACATCAACAATTGGGGGACTTCCAACCGCCGAGCCACATCCACCGTGACGGCTGTGCCCTGATAGTCTTGTGAGTCTGGGCGCAGAATCAACAGCAGCACATCCGAAATTGTGATGGACAGCAGGGTTTCCTCGTTCAGTCCGGGGTGTGTGTCAATAAATAAATAATCGAGTTGCAGTTCGTCTAGTAAATCTTGAAAGCCGTCATTCAATAAGCCTACGTCATAGCCTTCCCGCAGGACACGAGCAATTTCGCCCGCTTTGACGCTGGAGGGAATCAGAAAAATTTTGCTATTGGGCTGAGCTTGGTCGCCGATCGCATCCGTCACGTCGTAGGCAACATCAGCAATGGGCGATCGCCCCCAGAGATAGTCATTGAGCGATCGGGTAATCTTGTCATCATCAAACCCGAAAAGAACGTGAATACCCGGAGATTGAATATCCGTGTCAACAATGCCGACCCGTTTACCCTGAGCTGCAACTAAGCTTGCCAAGTTTGCTGTAGAGTTTGACTTACCTGTTCCGCCTCGATAAGAGTGAATGGAAATCACTGTGGACATGAAAACCCTCGGATAAACAGTGTGATCAGTGGACTGAGGTTCTATGGCTAGTAGACTGACTGAATAGACTGACTGAGTAGACTGACTGAGTAGACTAACAAAACCG
>CAYSIR010000176.1:5759-8383 GCA_964431105.1 uncultured Leptolyngbya sp.
TAGACTGACTGAATAGACTGACTGAGTAGACTGACTGAGTAGACTAACAAAACCGGCTAAACCCTAACCACTGAAACAGTCAGAGGGCTTCCTCCCTACCTTGTCTAACATCTGGTAGAACGGTTTCCGCGCCCAATGCCGAATCGTTTGTCAGTTTCAGTTAAAGAGACTATAGCAGTCTTAAATGGGCTGTAAATGAAAATGGGTATGATGCATCAGTATCTAGCGATGGGGGCTGTCGCCTTTGTGCGCAACCAGCGAACGATCGCTTGCGCCAGTGTGTCAGTTCTATAGGGTTGTCTATAGGGTTGAGTGCTGCCCGCGATTGAAATAAGCGAGTAGTCCCATCAACAATGCGGTGCCCGTAGCGTACTTCATTGCCGCAGGAATGATGGGACTAGGCGAGAAAAATCCTTCAATAATTCCGGCAATCACCAACAGCGGCACAATGCCATACACCAATCGTACCGCCTGTAGTCCATAGTGTTTCAGCGCATCAACCCGCCGATAGCGCCCTGGAAATACGATCGCCCGTGCCAACAGAAACCCGGCCCCACCCGCCAGAAAAATGGCAGGCAGTTCTAGCGCCCCGTGAGGAAATACAAAAGCCCAAAATGGAAAAGCGAGACCGTTTTGCCCCACCAATGCGGCGATCGCCCCTAAAAAAAGTCCGTTAAACAGCATGATATAGGTTGTGAGGAGGCCGGCCGTCATGCCGCCTGCCGTTGCATTCAGCGCCACCCGAATATTGTTGATCATGATATTGCTAGAAGCCAGCGGCTCGACTCCCAAAATCGACCCCATCCACAATTCGCCATCGCGCACCATCAGGATGAGATCCGCCGGAACCATGATACTCAGATAGGTTTCATCCACCCAAGCAACACCCGCGCTGATGCAACCGCTCCCCAACAGCAAGACCATACTCAGCAGAATGTAGCCCTTAGACTGCCGCACCGTTTCAGGAAATCCTACGCTGAAAAAGGTCAGCAGCGATCGCCACTCTTGGCGACGGGCCCCTTGATACACTTGCACATAGCTACGCACCGTAAGCGATTGCAGCCGCTGCACCATTTCGCTGCCCAGCTTTTGAGTTTTCGCCCGTGCCAAATCTGCTGAGACGGAACGATACAGACTCGCTAGCTGATGAATGTCGGCGGCAGAGAGCGATCGCACCCCTCGCTTTTCAATCCGTTGCAGCAAATCTTCTAGGGACTGCCAAGATGATTCTCGACGTGCAATCCACCGTTGAATGTTCATAGGCAGGAATGATGGAACCGACCGCCATGAGCGAGATGCAGCAGCGATCGCTGGATGCTCCTAGCTTAGCTTGCCCGCCGCACCAGGCTCAGCTAGCCGGCTAAAAAAATCCCCACAACTAGAGCGTCCCAGCCGATTCCTTGCCAGGTTCCGCACCGTCTGATTCAGGCGCGATCGCCGCGTCAGTAGAATCAGTCACACCCCTGGAGGAGGGATGAACCGCAGAAGCGACAGATAGCCCAGCATCGACAGACGTCACCGGGCGATGCCCATGGAACCGAATGCCTAGAAAAATGTCGTATAAAAAACTCCAGAAATTTTTGCCCTGAAGTAACCCCAGAGATTGCTCACAGCCTTTGGCATCCAACAGTGGTTGAGTAGCGCGATAGGCAGATTGATACTTGTACCAAGGAATGGATGGCCAAAGGTGATGGATGAGGTGGTAGTTCTGCCCCATGATTAGCAAATTCAACACTGGACTGGGATAAACCCGCGCATTTTTCCAGCGATCGCGCGCTTTGAACGGACGATGGGGCAAATAGTCAAAAAATAAACCCAACGTCAACCCAACGACTAAGGCTGGAGAAAACCAAAAGTTAAAAACGAATCCTAAAAAATCGTGTTGGATAGCAAGATACACCACCACTACAACGACAAGACGCGACAGGAACCACTCGAGTAGTTCATATTTACGCCAAAGGCGACGCTTGAAGAAGAAAATTTCGTGGTAGAAAAAGCGAGCGGCAATTAACCACAGTGGGCCACCCGTTGAAACAAAGTGATCCGGGTCATTGTCCGGATCGTTCACATTGGCATGGTGCTGCATGTGAACACGGGTGAAGACCGGAAATGCAAACCCCAGCATCAGCGCACTGCCATGCCCCAGCGCTGCATTCACAATCCGATTGCGGTGGGCAACGTTGTGAGATGCATCATGAATCACAGTGCCAACAAGATGCAGAGAGAGGGTGTTTGCAATAAACGATGCCCATCCCGGAAAATCCCAACAGAAGTAACCGATGGTAGACAGCGTGGCGGTGATGACTGCCACACCAAACATGATTAGGGTTGGATTCCATTCCCGTGGCGGCCCTAAAAACTCCTTTGGTACTGTCAGCGGCTTAACGGCCTCCGACATGCTTCGTTCTCCTTCAACTGGTGAGTACAGTAGGCCACTGCGGACGCATCTCCGTTTTGCTGCCCTCACCCTCGCTCTCACAAAAAGGCGAGGGATGCTGCATCTGGCTTCGCCCATTTTGGGAAGGAGCTGGGAGATGAGGAGCAGATTTGCAAAAGTGAGAGGCTTCCACGGCGATCGCCGGGCATCTAAAACTTTGCCTCAGTGATGTGACCCATTCAGCGTT
>CAYSIR010000177.1:0-8378 GCA_964431105.1 uncultured Leptolyngbya sp.
TTTTTCTCCCCTTCTCCCAATATTGGAGAAGCTTGTCCTGAGCTTGTCGAAGGGGAGTAGAGGATGAGGGCAATCCAGGGATTTGCAAACGTGACATGCTCCCACTGGATTTTCAACCGGGATAGTCACTACTTCAGGCTACTGCTTGGCTTTACGCAGCAGGCGATAATCTGAAATCTGCTTTAAATACGGGCTGTTGAAAAAGTCAAAAATACAGCTATGTCAAAGGCTGTAGGCGATTTTTCAAAAAAATGGTGCAAGGCGAAAATCGCTAAAAGCATGGATTTTTCATGCAATAGGCTCAAAACCTCTTACACAAAATTTGGATGAAAATGCCTGAAAGCCTCTCATAGCAATCGAGCTGATTTTTTCAGCAAGCCCCAGGTAGTCCTCTATTGGCCCTCTATTTGCAAAAAAAAATTGGGTGGTGTAGGCAACGCCCACACCACCCAAAATCCATACATGACTACTACTACCGCCTCTATCGCAGCGATACGGCTAACTCTGGGTGAAGGGTCAAAATTTCAACCCCGTCGTCTGTCACTGCGATCGTATGCTCAAACTGTGCCGATAGCTTGTGATCTTTTGTAATAGCTGTCCAGCCATCGTCCAATACCTGCACTTCCCAGGTTCCCTCATTGATCATCGGTTCAATAGTGAACACCATGCCCGCCCGCAGCTTTTTGCCGCGACCGCGACGGCCATAGTGTGGCACTTGGGGAGAGGTATGAAAAATTCGATTGACCCCGTGGCCGACAAAATCGCGAACAACAGAAAATCCTTGCGCTTCCGCATACTCTTGGATTGCTGCGCCAATGTCACCAATGCGTGCGCCTGGCTTCACTTCTCGGATGCCGCGCTGTAAGCATTCCTCAGTGACTTCCACTAACTGCTTTGCCAAAGGAGATGGTTCACCGACAAAAAATGTGCGAGATGTGTCGCCGTGGTAGCCGTCGAGAATGGGGGTCACGTCGATATTGATGATGTCCCCCTCTTTTAGGATTTGTTTGCGGTTGGGGATGCCGTGGCACACGACTTCATTCACGCTCGTACAAATAGATTTGGGAAATCCGTGATAGCCGAGCGGGGCACTGATTGCGCCATGTTCGATTGTCCAGCGTTCAGCTTCGTCGTTTAGAGCAAGCGTGCTGACCCCAGGTTTCACCATCGGTTCAAGATGGCGGAGCAGTTGGGCAGCCAGCCTCCCGGCTTTGCGCATTTTGTCGATTTCACGACTTGATAGTAAAGTGACAGCTTCGTTGTTCATGAGTTTTGCGATGTACGATCCCTCAGCCTGACAGGGGTTGCAAGTTTACCAATGAATCTATTTTTTGAATCTACAAAATGAGCGTTAGTCTCAGCTCAATGCGTACCCCTACTTATTTAGGATACCGTTGCCCGATTCATTCGGCTATGGGAACCGCTGGCATCGGTTACAACACGCTGGCTAGAGGCTGGCTAGAATCGACTGGCAACGGCGGGATGCTGGGAAACTTTTGCAATTTAGCCTTCATCCTCCAGGATGCACCCATGCCGGAGATGCGTTGGGCTGCTTCGCCGGAAACAGTCAAACTGCGTCGGGTCATGCTTTGATAGGAAGGAAGATTGACCGGAAACAAACCGTAGGGTTGAACAGTCTGGCGATCGCCCTGTCCATTTTGGCTTTTACGGAACAGTTTATGACTTATTGTCTCGGCATCATTACACGCTACGGTATCGTTCTCGCTGCCGATTCTCGTACCAATGCAGGTGTCGATTACATCTCAACGTATCAAAAACTGTTTGATTACTCCATCACTGGGCAGCGAACGATCTTGCTCTGTTCAGCAGGCAATTTATCTATTACCCAAAGTGTGCTGTATGCCATTGAGCAAGACCTAAAAACAGACGAAGTTGAGAATCTACATACGCTGCCAACGCTGCATGAAGTCGCCCGCTATATCGGCAATAGAATTCGAGAAGTGCAAACTCGCGATCGCTCTTGGCTAGAAAAAGATGGTATTGATTTCAACTGTAGTTTTTTACTCGGCGGGCAAGTTTTAGGAGATGAGCCAGGATTATATTTGGTTTACACTCAAGGAAATTTTATCCAAGCGACTCCTGAAACGCCGTTTTTACAGATTGGTGAAACTAAGTACGGTAAGCCTATTCTCGATCGCACCATTACCTTTGAAACCTCGCTTGATGCCGTCTCGAAATGTGTTTTACTCTCCATTGACTCCACAATGAAATCTAATATCTCAGTGGGGCCGCCTATCAATGTCATTATGTATGAAGCCAATAGTTTTGTGGTCAATAACCAATTGAAGCTACGGGTGGGCGACCCCTACTTGGCTAAGATCCGGAGATTGTGGGAAATGTCGGTACGGGATGCGTTTGAGCGAATGCCCGATGTAGAATGGCAGCATTATCTTAACCCTGACACGGATGAAGATGTATTTACGGATTAAGCTTAAGCACTAAATAAGATTGGGCTGCTGCGATTCCGTGATGCTCCTTTTCCGCACTGCGTCAGTCATCGACTGTGGGGCGTTCAGGGCGATCGCGCTGGGTCACATCCAGATAAATATGCTCCAGTCCAACCGGCTTGCGCGTGACGGAATCGATGGGAATACCGTCAAATTGCTGCAAAATCTCTTTTAGTTCTAGCGCCTGGGGCAACCAGAAAGCCAACTCTGCGCCGTAGTAGCGATGGGGATACTCAAGTGCCTGTCCACGGGCGATCGCCCCGGCTTCATCCGCTGTGTGCAGCAGCAAAATTTCGGCCGCTGGGATGGTTCGGCGCAGTTCGTCGAGACTACCCTCCACCCAAATGTTGCCCTGTTTGAGAATGCCGATGCGATCGCAGAGTCGTTCCGCTTCATCTAGCAAATGGGTAGTGAGTAAAATAGTCATACCTTGGCGGCGCAGTTGGCGGATCAGTTCCCAAATATCGTAGCGGGTTTCAATGTCGAGGCCGGTCGTTGGTTCATCTAGAATTAATAGCTTCGGCTGATGAATCAACGCGATCGCCATACTCAGCCGCCGCTGCATTCCTCCACTCAGGGTTTCGGCCACGCTCTGAGCGCGATCGCTCAGCCCTACGGCTTGCAATCCGTCCGCTACCCGTTGCCGTAGCGTTTCTCCCTTCAATCCATAAATACGTCCAAAAAAGCGTAGATTTTCAGCACAGGTCAGGGTTTTATAAACCAGCGTTTCCTGTGGAGCCACGCCGAGCCATCGTTTAGTGATGTCAGAAATGGGCTGATCGGCAATGCGAACGATGCCGCTATCGGGCGTTAAAAGGTGACAAAGAATGTTAATGGTTGTGGTTTTGCCTGCGCCGTTGGGGCCAAGCAAGCCGTAGATTTGTCCGGGGGCAATCGACAGGGATAGCGATCGCAGCACCATCCGCGATCCAAAGCGTTTTGTCAATTGCTCGATACGCAGCATAGGCGGTTCAGAAACGGCGTCTATCATTGGTGTTACAGTCGGCGTTCAATCCGCAGCATTCGATTGTAAGACAGCCAACCGCCTACAATCATCAGTGCTGCAAAAATTAGCAAAAACTGGAAGTGGGGCGCGATCGCGTCCCAGTCATCCCCTCGTGCGACAATGCCGGTCAGCGCTTCGTTCATGTGGAAAATTGGGTTAAATTCGGCGATCGCCAGCAAATTCTCAGGAAATAGCGACGTCGGCAGAAACGCCCCGCCCAAAATCAACAGCGGTACGCCAAAGGCCGCCACTAATGCATTCACATCTTCGGTGCGCCGAGCAAACTGCGTGCCTAGGATAAAGCCAACGCCGACATACGCCATAATGCTCAGAACAATTGTAAGCCCGGCCAGCCACAGCGATCCGTTGAGGGTTGCGCCAAACCCTAGGGCGATCGCCGCTACCAATGCCGTCTGCCCCATACCAATGACCAGATGCGCTAGCCCAATGCCCAAAAAATAAGAAATACCACTCAACGGCGACATAAACAAACGCTTCAGGGTTTGCTGTTCCCGTTCAGAAACCACCGTTGCCACACTTCCTCCCAAGCAGCTAAAAAACAATGCTGCCCCAACTAATGTAGCAGGTGCAGCTAGCTCCATAGCATCAGATAAGGAGAGGTTAGCGCGTTCAGCTAAAATATAGCCATTCAGCAGCAGCACCGATACCGGGAAAATACTCCAAAAAATAAGACTGCGCCGCCGCCGCCCCAATTCCAGCAAAATTCGTTGAGCGATCGCCCAGGTTTCATCCCAGTAGCGCACACGTCCCCCAGTTTGTCCATTCTTGTTTCAGCTTAGGATTATAGCAAATGGTGATCTAGGGTCTACAGGCATTCTGTCCACAAAACGCATCTTTACTTGCAGATTATCTACGCTCACTCACTGATGCTTGCGGGAAGACGAGTGCGGTTTGTCAGGAGAAACGCTGAGGCGATCGCAAAGTTGCCGTAAATGCTGCTTAGAACTGACCGGCATCCGTGGCGCTGGAACGTCAGTATTGGGCCATGATTCTAAATCACTACAGGGACAGGACAGATGAGGCATGGGAGCGCCCAGAGCTGCCATTGGAACGGGCATATTGCATCGGGCGCAGGGTACAATATCCCAGCGATCGCTCAACAGTTGGTCAATGGTTTGGCCTGTGCCGTCTAAATAACAATCGCCGCTGTCAGCGGCCATGATGCGCTGCCAGCACGCCTCAAACTCATCACTGTAGCGATCGCCATGGATTACGGTTTTAGGTAAGAGTGCCATTTTCCCGTTGTAAATCCAGACCTTCTTACCTAGCTGAAACCAGTAGGCAAGATACTGTCGTACACGCTGTTCGGAAGCCATATTGCTCATGAATGCTCAACTTACGGCGATAGGATAGAAGGCTAGATGCGATGAACATGTTGAGAATATTCTCTAAAGCAGCAAGTTAAATAACAGTACCCAAGAGCATGGGGTCGTTCTCTACTGGTAAGGAAGGCTTGCTTCAATGTTCCCCCAGTCGAAAGGGCAGCGTGGGGGCTACAAGTACCCGCACGTCAAGCTGTAAAGAACTGGCGAGACAAATCCCAAATCAGCACCAATCTTTAGCCAAGGCTGCTCAATTTATTTGTCCCGACAACATTGGCTCTATATTATTGGTTCTATATTATTGATTCTATATTAGCGGTCACAATGATTCGGGAGTCAGTTGAAATCATTAGCTTCTATTAAGATTGTCAGTTAAGACCCTTCCCTCAATTAGCATTCGTGCGATCGCACCGGTCAGCCCTCAGTCGCCGCTGCCTGCTCAACGTTGCTCAACGTTCAAGCGGCGCTAGAAATGCGCTAGGGTTCACTGAACGGTAGTGGTATTCATGAAGGATTTTGGGTGATGTAGGCGATGCTTACATCACCCAAAATCCTGACCAATAGAGGGCTGCCCACTGAACTATGATTCAAAAAAACTGCACGTTTTTGAATTTCAACCATGGCAATAGCCATTTTGTATAAGTCATGGCATGTTTGTAGGATGGCTTTGCCGTCTCACACCCCAAGCTTTCTGCTTAGTGCGATCACCCAAACCCTTCAGGAGTATCGATGTCTCAATTATCCAACCTTCAATCATCTAAACGGCACATTCAATTGCCAGTCCAGCCTATTTCTGGCGAAAATTTTCAACGCTTTGGACAGCTTATTACGCCGACTGAAGACGGCAAGCCCTTCGATGACGATGATGCCCAACTGAGCCTCAGCGATGGCATTCCCCGCTTTTACATCATGCGACTTGAGCGCCGGGGACTCCAGTTTTCACTCATCACCCGCCATCACCGCTGCACCCAATGTTTAGGATCGCTTGAAGGCAAAGACTGGCTGCTGGCAGTGGCTCCCCCTTGTGATGAAAAATGCCCGGCGATCGCGGACATTAAAGCCTTTCGCATCCCCGGCAATTGCTTTGTAAAATTGCACACCGGAACCTGGCACGCCGGGCCCTATTTTGAGCATGACGCAGTGAGTTTCTATAACCTGGAACTGAGCGATACCAACGTGGTGGATCACGACACTTGCAACCTCAGCAGCAGCTACGGCGTTGAATTTATGTTGAGTGCTGGGTAGGGTTGCGCCCGTTTAAGACAACAAATTAAGCTGCACGATGTCGTCATTCTGGGGCATCTTTTTCTTGGTTTTGGTAGACCGGCGTGGCTTCACCTGACGCGGCTTGATATTGACATGGGCTACAAACCAGGTTCGCAAGGCTTGGGCTTGGTGGTAATCCAAGTTTTCTAATTCCAACGGCGGCGGAAACAGCGTGCGATCGTCCGCCTGCGACCAACTGACCTCGCTGGGAATGCGATCGCTCCCAAACGGCGTGAACGATTCCGGCAGTCGCGCTAAGTGAGGCAACACATTGCGCTGATTCAAAAATACCTGTCGCTGGCGCTGGAGCGTTTCGACCCGATGCTGGCGGGCCGGACGATAATCCAAAATCGGCGGCGGATAATCCTTCATGCGCGGCGGGCAACCCAGCGCCTCCGGCGGCAAGTGCGCTAATTCGGGAACCCAGCGTTTGATGAATAGCCCATCAGGATCACAGCGATCGACCGCGACTTGTTCCGGGTTGTAAATGCGCGTCCAGGTTTTATCGATACAGTGCGTCACGCCCGACTGCATAGCCCACTGATAATGATCGATGGGACAATCGCCGTCGATGAGATGCCGCATAAAATGCAACGCCCCAAACCGCCAATCGATGCCCACCAAATTGCTAAGAAAGCTAGAGTAAATCGCCCGAACCCGAAAGTTTAGCTGCTGCCAACCGCCCGTTTCCATCAAACACCGCGCCGCCGCATCCACAATCGGAAAGCCCGTCTGTCCCTGTTTCCAGGCTTCATACAAATCTTCGTCAAAGAACCAGCCCTCTTCGTCAAACACGGTGTAGAGCGATCGCAGTTCTAATTGTGGCAAATAGCGAAACCGCTGCGCAAACCCGCTGCCCCACCGCAACCGCGCAATGAGTTGAGTTTGGCTACGCTTTTGTTTGAAATTCTCCGGCTGGAAGGCTTTGGCGGTTTGGTAGCATTCCCGCACCGAAATGATGCCAAACTTGATGTGAGGACTCAGTCCTGTTGTGGCTTCCGCACCCGGATAGGATAATTGCCAATAGTAGCGATCGACCTTATCCGTCAGAAATTCTTGCAGCAGCCGTCGGGCATCGTGGATGCTAGCGGGGGGAATCGGTTTGCCATCGGGCACTAATTCCAGACGTTCTAGCGTCGGCAGCGGATCGCTCGGCACGTCGGGCACCTCAATCCGAGGCGGAGCCGGCACGATCGCCTCTTTCATATCCGCAAACCAGCGATCGCGATAAGCCGGATAAGGAATCAGATCAGCAATGCTGGCCACTGGCTCAAACCAGCGAATTTTTAGCTGCTCTCGCTCAAGCGCCTGATTCAGCCGGGCATCTCGCACCCGCCCATAGATGCGCTCGCAGTCCGTGTAGGCATAGATCCCCTCCGCTTGTGTCTCGCGGATCAGCGTTGGCAACACCTCTACCGGATTTCCCTGCCGCACAATCAATCGACCGCCGCGATCGCGCAAGTCTTTGTCTAGGGCATGGAGCGCATCAATCATGAACGCCACCCGCGCCACGCCCGTTTCGGGATGGTTCAGCAGGGCGCGATCGAAAATGAACACAGGAATCACCGCCCCACGCATGGCTGCTCGATGCAGGGGAGCATGATCAAAGATACGAAGGTCGCGCCGAAACCAAACAATAGTGCGATTCATAGGGAGCGATCGCGATCGGGTGCTTCTCTACTGTAACGAATTGTTGAGGGCGATCGGGCTAGGACGGTTGGCATAATTAGGGTCTGCTGAAAAAGTCCAAAATTTAGCTACATCAAAGGTTACAGGCAATTTTTCAGGAAAATGTTGCCACGTGGAAATCGCTGAAAGTATTGATTACTCGTTCAATATGCTTAAAACACCTTGCACATAACTTGGAGCAAAGTGGCTGAAAGCCTCTCATAGCGATCAATCTGAATTTTTCAGCAAGCCCTAATTAGCATTAATCAAAATCCATCAGACGTGCTCTCTGTTGCCCGCCCATGATTCGCTCTCTTCAATGATCTCTAGTAGTGATCGAAATTGTTGCACTGAATGCCAGAATTCTAGGTAATGCAGCGAGGTATGAAACAACTCATGACCTCACGCCACAAGATGCACTCGTCTATGCATCCGTGATGATCCATTTGCAGCATGATGCACCACAACAAGCGTGCTTCTTGAATCGAAACTCAAAAGATTTTGATAGTCCAGATATTATCGATGAGCTTAAGCAGGTCAACTGTAAGATGATCCCACGCTTTGATGGTGGATATCATTTTATCCAGTCACAGTTATCATCCACATAACGCGATCGCCATCTCCTAA
>CAYSIR010000178.1:0-8369 GCA_964431105.1 uncultured Leptolyngbya sp.
GTAGGGCGATCGCTCAACAGTGCGATCGCCCTACATTCATGTCCTAAAAAGGCTGAATGACAACGGATAGACGCTATGACGCGCCGCCATTCTCATTTTCTAAATCTTGACGGATAGAAATAATTTGTTGCGTTAGGTCATCAAGGTCAATCTGAATATCGGTTGGAATGGCTGGCCCGGTCACAGACGGCCCGCTGGTCGAAGCGTTCGGCGTGCTGCTGCTGGCAGAGTTCATCATGCTTTCAACAAAGCGACGGGCTTCTTCCTCCGTTTTGCCACCCTTTTCAGCCCATTCTTCGGTGAGTTGATCGATATCTCCTCGTTGGATGCGGGCAAACGTATCATTATATTGCTGAGGATTTTGAAGACCCTCAACCAATGCGGTCGTTGCACCGAGGGTGACGCGGAATCCTTTTTGCAAAGCTTCAGAGGCAGTGTCTAAGTTCATAAGACTGTGCAGTGGTATGCGGTGAACAACAGAAGATAGCCATGGACAAAACAGCTTGTATGAAAAGCGGCTGGGCGATCGCTCCAAACTCCAGATAATCAGAACAATTGATCAAAGCAATCAGCGCTCATCATAAAGGCTCTATGTGCATTGTACGTTGTGGCTATGCTGGGTCGGTTAAGCAAGCCGGTGGAGTCAAGCAGTCAGTCTAAGACGCTGCTGGATACAGCGTTTGACAGGGAGCATCACAGGGAGCATGTCATCTTTTGGGAGAAGGGTCTTGGGTTTGTCCGCCCAGCCGTTTCAAAGCGTTAGTGCCAGTACCGTCTCAAGATACCGCAGATATGGTCTCAATATAATCGTTCACGTCTTCTATCAGACGGGTTAGCCCGACCTCGGTGCTGAGGCGAATGCGATCGTCGCGCACGGTCAACACAACTTTGGCAGCAAATGGACTGGGCCAAAGATTGGGGTTGCAGAATACTTCTAAGACTATGTCACCCTTAGACTCATACTCGATCGGTTGCTGGGGGATCAGTTTTTCGCCCGGTTTCCTATCCTTGAAGGCGGTCGTCATCAGTTGGTTCATCATCGCCGTGAGCGTCTCTTGGAGTTCGCGGGCGTTGGCTAGTGAAAACATAAATGACACCGAACCATTTTCAAGATTCAGTCGGATCGCTTTAGATTGCATAACGTTGGCAGCTAATGGCAAGTGACAAGTCGGCAAATGGGAGCGTTAAATGGGAGCGTTAATCAGCGGGAACTGTCCACCATGCGATCGCATAGTGTTGCAAAGGACGATGGACTTGGTTGCGATAAACCACGCGGATTTTGTAACGCCCAGTGTTTGGAATTGGGTAAAAGATGTGTTCCATGCTATCGACCTGACTGATGGATGACCAAAGGCTATCGTTGATGTCAGTAGCATCCGCTGGCATCAGATAAAGGTCGAGATCGTTCAGCCCTTCATCTCTAAACACCTCCCCTTGGTCATATAGCCCATTATTGTTGCGATCGACCAACAACACCTCCCGGTTCCACGCTAGCGTAACTGAAGCGTAGCTCCCAGCCATAAGCGGTGCATCAAACACGTAATCGCGGTAGGTCGGGGCTGATGCATCTGAGCCTACGATCGCATAATCCCAGCCGATCGCCCCAACGGATGCATCCGATGTCCACTGCCCGCCGCTAAACTGTTGATAAGCCCGAAATGCATTGAGATGCCCGGTTCCTAGGTTGGCATCTAGAGGAATCATGGGATCAAGGTATGCATCAGACTGTAGCCAATTTTGATTTTGCTGATTGAGCAGCGTCCGTTCCATTCCTAGCCGCCGCCCATCGCCATTGTCCTCTAGCTTGTCGGCTGAGTTCAGCAAAACGACTTTACTCACTTCCGGTTCGCGGGACGCCAGACTCCAGTTGGGAGCATTCGCGCGCAGTTGGCGATCGCCATACTCTTGAATCAGCGCCACCGTTGCCGTCACATGGGGAGCCGCAAAGCTCGTGCCCGTGCTGCGAATAATGCTGCCATCGGGGTTAAACATTTCAATGCTGGTTCCGGGAGCCACAAGGTTGATCGATCGCCGGGGGCCCACATTGCTTTCCAACTCCGGTAAGCGCCCAATCACCACATCGGGTTCGCTGCCTAAACTCGATACATCCACTTTGATGAATTCCCCATCAATCCGTCGCGAGTTAGACACATTGATGCCGTTAAAGTTATCCGTTGGAATTGGAATGCCGCCGCGCCCTTGGTTGCCTGCAATCACGTACAGCACATCGTGAAAATTGCCCGACCAGTCAATACATCGGGTCAGTAGCGCATTTCCATCCAACCGAGCATTGGGGCGCGGATCGCGTAGTAAGGATTCGCCAAAGCTGAAATTAATGGCCCGCACATCGTCCCCATTCTGTAGGGCTACGGTTTGGGAGG
Source organism: uncultured Leptolyngbya sp. (assembly GCA_964431105.1). Lineage (GTDB taxonomy): Bacteria > Cyanobacteriota > Cyanobacteriia > RECH01 > RECH01 > RECH01. The sequence goes on from CAYSIR010000178.1 coordinate 2,382, forward strand.
CTAGGCATTCTTGGGGTTGGCCATTGTCGGCAACATAGCCAGCGGCGGCGGAATAGAGCCGTGCGCCGGGCGCAACCCCCGTCAATGTTTTGTCAGTGCTGATCATTACGCTAGCGACATTGGCGGCATGTCCATCCACATAGTCATTGGGTTCTGCCAGTTCATCTCGGAAAAAAACTCGGCTGACTCGGACAAAAAAATTTTCATCGTCAGTTTTATCCAAGCCAAACACGGCGGGGCGACCGATCTCTACCTGACCAATGCCAATTTTTTCGCCCGTGAGATGATGGGGATCACCATGGAGACGGAGGGCGTTGATGCCCGCTTCGCCTACGGATGTTACCAGCGCGATCGCCGGTAGACTCACAAAAGAAGTTGTAATACTGGCGATCGCCCATGTCCAGCGCGTTGAGATGCGTCGTTGCATCATGGTGGAGTCACTCCGACAAAAAGATTAGAAGGCTGTTAATGGTCCGGATTCTTGATGGTGCGGGTTATGCGCATCAAAAATCTTTACATAAAACCACTACTGAAAAAAGATTGGAAACCGTGCAGAATGGCTTGGCAAAACGACTTAGCAATGTTACCACTGCCCGTCCGCCCGATGGCTGAATTTCGTTGCGATCGCTGCGATCGGGGATCGATCTGATCAAAGGCGTGGAGCGCATTTTGATACACTAATAAGTAGGACACAGGAAAGCAGGAGAGATCTATGAGCCACGCTCAAGCCGCCAAAAAGACTGTTATTGCTCCATCCATCCTATCAGCAGATTTTAGCCGCCTCGGTGAAGAAATTCAGGCTGTTGATAAGGCGGGTGCGGATTGGATTCATGTTGATGTGATGGATGGTCGCTTCGTACCCAATATCACCATTGGCCCGCTGATTGTGGATGCCATCCGTCCCATTACTCAAAAGCCGCTGGACGTGCATTTGATGATTGTGGAGCCTGAAAAATATGTCGAGGGTTTTGCAAAGGCAGGCGCGGACATTATCTCAGTTCATGCAGAACACAACGCATCGCCGCACTTGCATCGCACGCTGGGGCAAATTAAGGAATGCGGTAAGCAAGCGGGTGTTGTGCTAAATCCTGGAACGCCTCTCGAACTGATTGACTACGTTCTAGAACTGTGTGACCTGGTTTTGATCATGAGCGTGAACCCTGGTTTTGGGGGGCAGAGCTTTATTCCTGCTGTCCTGCCTAAAATTCGTAAGCTGCGTCAAATCTGCGATGAGCGTGGCTTGGATCCTTGGATTGAGGTAGATGGCGGGCTGAAGGTAAATAATACCTGGCAAGTGCTGGAAGCGGGTGCTAATGCGATCGTGGCTGGGTCTGCGGTCTTTAAGGCGGATGACTATGCAACGGCGATCGAAGGTATTCGCAACAGCAAGCGCCCTGAGCCTGAACTGGCCAAGGTTTAAGCACTGCGAGATCCCTTCAGTCTGAAGGCAGTCTGAAAATTGAGTTGTGCCGTTTTGTGTCAGCGACTGAATCTATGATTAGCAGTCGCCCTTTAGGTTTAACTAGGGGGCGATTTGCAGTAGATCGGCTATTCGGCTTGCCGCGCTTGGGTCACTCGCATGCCGGACGGTTGCCAAATTACAGCGCCGTTGTCGGAAAATGAGTAGAGCGATCGCCCTTGTCGGGTCAGCCAGTCTTGTATTGGGGATGGAACTGACGCATGGGGAGATAGCACAGCCATGGGCTGAGCGGTTTCCAAAAACGAGAGTTGAGGCGGGCGATCGCTCCACCATACCACGTCTGCGGCCGCCACCTCTTCCGGCATATCGTTAATGGCTCCTTCCTCTGAGGTTTCTAGCAGGAGCCAGGTTTGATCTAAGAAGTGCAGAGTGGTCAGTTGTGCTGGATCGGCTACGGATTCTAGGGTCTGCACTGTAATTTGGGCACGGCCGATCTGAGTCGAGACGTTATCCGGAATGGCTGTCGGCTGTGATTGCCTCTCTAGCAAAGGCAAGGTTGTTTCTGTTCCGTAGCATTGACCGATCGGCATGGCCGCGAATAATCGATACCAACCGCTGTCCGATGGTCGTGTCGATGATAGGGCGATCGCTTGGTCAATGTGATTGATTCCCTGCTGCCGCAGAAAAGGCAGTACGGTATATTGCACATCGGTATCGGTGCCTGCATTAATCAGTCCGACTTCGCCACGATGCTGCCATACTAAAACCGGTTGGCGAGTCGGGAGTGCAGCGATTTGAATATGTGTGGCTTGTCGATAAACGGCGGGAATGATGATAAAGGCGATCGCCAATAGACCCCCCAACCACCAGCGCGATCGCCAGCGGGGAATCTGCCAAATTGCCAACAGCACCGCATACACCAGACCCACTTGAAGAATGGATACTGCTCCGACGGCGTAGCTGTGCCCTGGGAGTTGGGTAAACCCAGACACGCCATGCTGCAACAGTTCAACCGGTAAATACAAGACTGTAGCGGCATAACTGCCTAAAAATGGCGAAAATAGCGCGATCGCCCCCGTCACCATGCCGCCGATGCTGATAAACCAAACTAGCGGCGTCAGCAGCCCATTCGCCACAATGCTGTAGAGCGGCATCGCTCCAAACGTGAACAGTTGGATCGGTAAAGTCCAGATGAACGCCGCCATTGGAATCGCAATTAAACTGGCAAGGTTGGGTGGTAGCCAATCGAGGCGCTGAGTGAGCGGTGCTGCCGTCACCAACAGCCCGAATGTGGCTAAAAAACTAAATTGAAAGCCCAAATCCCAAATCCACAGCGGATGAATGAGTAGCAATATTACTGCCGCTACTAGGAGCGATCGCAACGCATTCACCCGCCGCCGCATCACCAACCCCAATACCGCCGCCACTCCCATAAAGCCTGCTCGCGCCACTGAGGGATGCAACCCGGTCAAACCCATGTAAAGCAGCAATCCGCCAATGGCGATCGCCCCCTGTTGCCGTTCACTCCGTCCTGCCGTCAACCCCAGCGTTAGCCCTAGCAAGAGCGTTACGTGGAAACCGGATGCGGCTAGCGTGTGCGCCATGCCTGTTTGTACAAAGCGATCGTAAATGCTATAAGGCAAATCCACCGATCGCCGTCCTAGAACCATACTGCTGACCAACAAGCCACCTGATCCCAAGCCGTCTACCTGCGCTCGGATCACCCGTTGCCGCAGCGATCGCAGTCCAGTTTGAACCTGTCTGAATCCCCACCTCAGTATCGACAGTGGGCGATCGCGCTGAATGACAGCGGCCGTCGCGCCTCGAATCCCGGCAAAACTACCGTGCCGCGCTAAGTAATTCTGAAAATCAAACTCGCCAGGGCTATCCGCTGGCCGGGGACGATATAGTTCACCGACGATCGCCACCCGTTGCTTGGGTTCTAGCCCTGTTCCCTGGAGCAACGGGATCGTTACATATAGTTTGCCCGTTGCGACCCTAGGCGGCTCCCCCGGTTCGTTGATGCGGCAATCCTCAACCGCTAGCCAAAATCGCACTGCCTGATTTCGGGTCAGGCGCGGTTCATTAATGATTTCACCCCGCACTTCCACGGCGTTATCCCGATTGGCCCACAACGAAATATCTTGATCCCCCGGCATGGGCGATCGCCAGTGCAAATAGCCAAACGCCATCAGTGCCACCAAGCCTGCGATCGCCCATGTCCGTGATCCCATGATCCACCAGCGCGGCAGCGCAACAGCAATCAGGATGGTTAAACCCGCCAAAATCAAGATGCCGATCGGAATCCCAAGCAAAGCGCCAGACCACGCCGTGAGCAGTAGCCCCAAGACATAGGCTGCGCAAAAAACAATAATGCTGGTCATGGACGTTCAAGTAAATGCACCCAGAGACTCAGCGCCCTGCCGCTGCATTAATACGGTTTCTGAGCCATCTCAGAAATTAGCCCGCTCAGTGGTCGAACAATTGGCGATCGCACTAAATCGCCAATCCGAGCTTTAGCCCCAGCACCGCATGGAGAAACATGACGCAGAGTGCAGCACTGCCCAGATAGGCATGAGCAGACCGCAGCCCAGGATTATTTTTCCCAAAGCCAGTCGCCGCGATCGCACCATTGGTTACCAATAAGCCAATCACCAGCGATCCCGTCCAAAAATGCGGACTTTGTAAAATTGGCTGTTGCTGCATCACTAGCGATAAAATGCCGCCCGTATATCCCAGCACAATAAACAACGTCATAAACGGAGCCAGCTTGGCATGTTCACTGAAATTTTTGACCTTCTCCTCACCCGCTGCCAGCGATCGCCCACGCCAGCCCGTCAGCCCCACAAAGCTACCCATCGCAAACACCACAACCCCCATCATCACCGGATGACCCCAATGCACAATGGGTTCTGGCGTATTCAATCCCCGAAACCCAGCCGCGATCGGCTCTAGCCACTCGCTCAAACGCTGACCCAAACTTTCCATCACTTCAGCCCCTCTGTTGAATCGGTAAATGTAAACATTATTTACTATGCCATCCCGACTCCACCTCGACTAGGCAACCTCACGCCCTGCTGCCTGAAGCAATGGAAAACCCAGTGCCTCACGCTGTTCTAAATACGACTGCGCCACCTTTCGAGCGAGCGATCGCACCCGTCCGATGTACCGCGTTCGCTCCGTCACCGAAATCACACCCCGCGCATCCAGCAAATTAAAAGTGTGCGAACACTTCAACACCTGCTCATACGCAGGCAGCACTAACCCCTGCTCCATCAACCGCTGCGCTTCCTTCTCATAAATTCCAAATAGCGTAAACAGCGTTTCAGGCTCTGATGCCTCAAAGTTATAAGTCGAATGCTCAATCTCACTTTGCAAAAACACGTCACCATAGGTAAACCGATCATTCCATTGCAAATTAAAAATTGCATCCACATCTTGTAAATACATCGTCAACCGCTCCAAACCATAGGTAATCTCAATGGAAACCGGCCGACAATCAATTCCACCACACTGCTGAAAATAGGTGAACTGCGTCACCTCCATCCCATCAAGCCACACTTCCCATCCCACACCCCACGCGCCAACTGCCGCATCTTCCCAGTTGTCCTCCACAAATCGGATATCGTGATCTTCAGATTTGATACCCAGCGCTTGCAGCGATTCTAAATACACATCTTGAATATTCTCTGGCGAAGGTTTAATTAGCACCTGATATTGATAATAGTGCTGCACCCGGTTGGGGTTCTCGCCATATCGTCCATCCGATGGACGCCGACAAGGTTCCACATACGCTACAGCCCACGGTTCCGGCCCGATCGCCCTTAAAAAGGTATGCGGACTCTTTGTTCCAGCCCCCTTTTCCGTATCGTAAGGCTGAACCACTAAACAACCGCGATCGCCCCAAAACCGATTCAGCGTCGCAATAACCGTTTGAAAATTCACCCGACCTAACTCCTTCACAAATTGCCTATCCCATTCTCCCCCATCATTGAAGTCCTTGAACCTTCAGAATCCAGCCGCTTTGAATCCACAACTGACTCAAACCAGCCTTCAGAGTTAGTGCAAAAAAATCGGGGTCAACAGCTCCCGACACACTACCCAAACTATCCTATGAACCAAGCCATTGTTATGAATTGAGCCAAGCTAACAACACCCACAACAACAGGCAGACACCCTAGTTAATTGACAAAACCTGCCAAACCCTAACCACTGCCCAGGTCGGGTTCACTGATCCCCACACTGTCTAAAATCTCGTAAGGGGCATCTTTCGCGCCCAGCACAGAATTCTTATGTCGATCAAGCAGAGCATACACCAGTCCAGCGTATTGCCTTCCAACAGCCTGCGCCTCCATACAGGCACCTCAAAACTCTCAAACTCCCATGAGCAACTACCCCTCGCAGATAAACTCAAAGAAATTCCTCAAGCTGATCAAAGGAAATCTCCCTAAAACTGCCCCGCAGATCCCTGAAACCATTAGCAGAACCCACGCTTAGCGACTTTTCTCCAATGTATTGACAAAGTCAAAAAGGATTAGTTATATTGGTCAAGCGCCTGGGGAAAGGCA
>CAYSIR010000179.1:0-8357 GCA_964431105.1 uncultured Leptolyngbya sp.
CTCCCAATCTTGGGAGAGGGATTTAGGGTGAGGGCGTAAAGGTGACATGCACCCGCTGTGGGGTTTCTGCATTCCCCTCCGCACGGGAATGACCGCCGACGTTGTTCTAACTTACCTAGCCATGGCCATATCAGAAGGCACGATTAGAGGAACTATAATTTACCGATGTTTAGATCCCTTCGTCAAAATAGTCACCATCAATTTTCTTAACTGGATAGAGAGAAATTGTTGACACACCTACGTCATTATCTATCATCAGACTCGTCAATTGTTCACCATCAATCAAAACAATTTTACTGCCAATCTGAGACACATAGTTCCTGGCATCTTCTGTGAATCGAGACGTAGTCATAAAGATTCCTTTGCTAGCCCTCTGTCCTTGCAGTGCCCCAGCAAATTGCATCACATCAGGACGACCAACAGGGGTACTATCCCAACGTTTAGCTTGGATGTAGACAACATCTAGACCAAGCTTATCTTCTTTGATAATGCCGTCAATACCACCATCTCCACTTTTGCCGATCGCTCGTCCAGCATCAGAACGCGAACCTCCGTATCCCATTTTAACTAAAAGTTCAACGACAACACGCTCGAAAAAGGTAGGCGAGGTTTTCTTTAGCTTAACTAATAACTCTTCTGCTAGCTCGTCCCTAAGATTCTCATAAGCTGTTTCTAAAGCTTCTGATGGAGTAACATCTGAATCAGAACTTGATGTGTCCAGGTCGTCACTTTCATTACTTCTAGATCGGTTGCCTTTCAGGTTTTTAAATTCGAGAAATTCAGGATAGTTCTCAAGAAGTTTCGCATTAATAGTAGTAGGATGTTGAGTAAGAAGTTCCTGCCCTCTTGCCGTAATTTGGTAATACCCTCTTCGTGTAGGCTCCAGTAATCCAGCTTTTTTCATGTATGTTGCAGCCCAACCGACTCGATTACCAAACGTGGATTGGGTTCCACTTGGCAGCATTTCTCTCAAGTCTTCTTCGCTTAACTCTAGTTCTTGCGCTAGAGCCTCAACTGCCTGATTTGTTGTGATTTCTCCTTGGCGAGCGCCAGCAAACCTCAGAAGCGGTAACATTAAGCTTTGATAATTTGGTACTACCATATTTTCGTATGCTTTAGCGTTTTTCTAGTTTTAACAATTTAGGAGTCCTCTATGGGTCAGGATTTTGGCTGGTGTGGTCGTTGCCCACACCAGCTAAAATCCTTACATGAATGCCACTACCGGCCATTTTTCGTTTGATTGCTAAGCATCTAGCGATGTCATAAACTCACGCACAACGTTGACAAACTCATCGGTAGATTCATAGGGCAACACATTCCGTCCAGAAATTTGGCGACCTTGTCCGTTGGGAAGATGGTCTAGATAAGCTGCTAACCGTTGTTCAGCGCTTTCTACATAACCTTTGGTGACGCTGGAGGCCTTTTTGCCGAACAGCACAAGGGTAGGGCAATGCAAAGATTCGATCGCATGTTGATAATCCTGTCGCCAAAAGCCAGATAAGAATGAAAAGACAGCGTGACGGCTGGCCGCTTTTTTAGAGGTTGCCTGGAGGCGATCGAGCCAGTGATCATCAATATCGGCTGGATTGCCAAAAAGCTGCCGTTCTGAAAATGAGGCTAAAAAGTTGCGGCGGCGGGCATACTGGTAAAACGCAAATCCTAGGGGTGTATCAAATAAATTCCAGGCCAGTTTTTGCTGAGATGGCTGGGTAGGGGTCGTCATCAATCGCCACGCAGGTGGACCAGACAGGGCGATCGCCTTCACCCTTTCTGGAAATAATTGGGCACAGGATAAGCCCACTGGAAATAAGGCTCCCTGGGATACAATAATGACTGGCTCTTGAATAACTTCGGTCACAAAATGCTGGAGCTGTCGTCCCCAGTCCTCAGGACGATAGGCAATTCGAGGTAAGTCACTGTCGCCGCAGCCTAGCAAATCAGGATTGTAAATCACATTCTGCTGCCCGGATGTATACCACGCCGCAATGAAACGTTCCCAAAACCAGCGGGATAGCCCCACGCCGATGGGATGAATTAGCAGGAGCGGCGGCCCGCTAGCCTCACCCGCTGGCGCGATGCGATCGTAGGCGCAGGTATAGCTGTTCCAGGTGTAGTGTTTCATGGGGTTCCTTTCGATCCGTCCGAAGCTATCATAATAGAGTTTGGGATGGCGGTGTGCTGGCGCGATCGCTTCGAGGTCGTCAACCCGTTGCGTGATTCCTGTTAGAGATAGGTGGGTTATCTAGTGATGTCGCCATTAGTCCGATCGGCTGAGTATCGTTTCTTTATCGCATTGCTGCTGCCCCCCTCTGTGCAAGATGCTGCAAGGGATGTGATCGAACAATTGAGCGATCGCTACCATACTCGCACCGCTAGAGTTGTTCCTCACGTTACTCTGCAACCGCCGTTTTTGTGGGGGTTAGAGCAGCGCGATCGCCTCTATCGAGTGCTGTCAGATTTTGCCCCAAATCATCCTCCTGTACCGATTAGGCTGTCAGGTTTTGCCGCATTTGCGCCACGGGTACTATACATCCATGTCGAAAAAACAGCGGGTTTGATGCAGTTGCAAGCCGCCCTAATGCAGCATTTGCAGGATCTGGCCATTGAAGATAGCATCGCTAAAAAACGCGGATTTACGCCCCATGTCACCGTGGCGTCACGCAATCTGACCCGCCAAACGTTTGAAGCGGCTAGATTAGAATTGCAGGAAACCTCATTTGAGGAACAGTTTACGTGCGATCGCCTAACGCTACTGATTTATAAAAACAACCGTTGGCACATCGATCGCGAGTATGAACTTTCAGGTTTGTAGCTGAGATGATTGCAGGACATATCTTACTTTTGCGCTCCTTGTAACGGGCAGCGGCATTGAGGAGGGGCTATGGATTTGCCACAGTTGGATGCTGCCCGATCGCAGTATTTCCAGCCATTTTATGATTCTGCATTCAATTGCGATCGCCATTGTTCAATGGCGGCTTGGGCATCGCCATACAGCGGAGTTCCTTCAGGTACTAGCGCGGCTGTTTCGATCGCTCCTTGGAAGTTATTTTGCCCAGCCCGTGCCCGTGCCAAGGTAAAAATATCCTGACTCCACTGCATCACCAATGTTTGCGCTTGACCATGGAGGGGCTGACCGGCGGGAATGCGGCGGGCAAGGGCGATCGCTTCATTGTAGGATGAGGCTTGCTGCGATCGCGTCAATGCCTTTGCTCGATCCAAAATATCTTGATTGGCGGCTCCCTGTTGCCAAACGGGTAATGTATCTGCTACGGTCTGCTGTAGCTCTGTTTGGTCAATCGGAATTAGTTGAGAGGTTGCGATCGCGGCTCGATAATTTCCCTGAGCAGCACGAGCCAGGGCAAAATCGTGAATAATTAAACTCCACCGCCGGATATATTCTTGGGCTTCGTCATAGAATGGTTCACCGTTGGGAATGCGCTGCGCCAGGTTAATCGCCCGCCGAAAGTCGGTAGCCTGATTAACAGGCGATTCAGCGCGAGGACTGACCAACGATGCGATCGCTTCATCCAACATCGCTCGATTCAGGGCATCTGCCCCCGTCACCGCTCCAGATTCGCCATCCATATCAGCCACAGCGTCCATCTCATCTGCACTGGCTGGAACGTCTGAGGGTATCGCGGTCGGCGACGATGTCACCAGCAAATCGTCTCGATTGACAATCAAAACCCCTGCGAGCAGTGCCAGCACCATTAGGCTGCCCCAGGATAAAAACTGCCGCCAGAATGGATCACTGAGCCAGTCCCAACTCAGCCGGGAACGGGGCGCAGTCGTCGAGTTTGACGGTGGGGTTGAATTGGAAGATGAGTTCGGCACAGTAGCAGAGGGCGGAGTAAAGGACGGTGGCGCAGATGGCGGCATGGACGGAAGGACGGGATCGCTCCCAGGAGACTCAGCGGCTCCAGCCGAAATCGTCGGTAGTTCAGGAGTCGGGCGATTGGGCGCACTGACCAATGCAATTTCCTTAGGGACAATTAACTCATATTTTTGGTCGAGTGACACGATCGCCAGCGGATCTTGGCGGGGTCGCCAGTGGTGATCGGTCAATTCCGGTAAGCGCTGACTTAGGTATTGGGTTAAGGCATCCAGCGTCACACAGCGTTCATAGCGCAACCCTTCTAGCAAGGTTGCGGTAAAGAAACTGTGCCGCAGCGCCAGCGTTTCATGGGAAAACTGGTCATGCTGACAGGACAAAATTGTGCTGATGCCATAGCGTTCCGCCAAGTCTGCAATTTGCAGCCCAACCCGCTGCCCGTCGATCGCCCCTTGGCTGCGGTTAATATCCAGCACCACGATAATGTTGCGGGTTGGCGTGTTCCGCAGCAGGGTCATCAGGTTGTCGATGGCGATCGCCGTCGTAGGAATTTGCTCTGGATGGCCGTCAATCGGCACTAGATAATCTTGCCCCTGAAACCGCACCCCATACCCGCTGAAAAAGACCCACAGTATATCACCAGGCTGAACCTGCTGTTGACAGGTTTGGGCGATCGCAGCACGGATGTTTGCACCGTCTGGGTAGACCGCGTGGGGGTTAATCGACGGTGAGATTTCGGTGAGCAGCGTACAGTGATCGGCTGGAATACCGACCTCCTCCACAAAAAAGTGATGCAGCAAACTTGCATCCCGCTGTGCATAGCCCAACGGCTGAAAGTTCTGATATTGGTTAATTCCGACAGCGATCGCCCAAAAGTTATTCATACCAGAGACCCAATCTGAATGCGGGTAATACAACAGTCATGCCGCAATCATAGCGAACATCCGAATTGCAGTCTTCATCCACCCATCGGCTGAAATGAGTCAAGCAGTTTTTGAATACTGGATCACTCAGCACCAGTGATGTCTAGATGGTGCAGTCAAAGTCTACGCAATCTTGTCCGAATCCGCCATAAACTGCTCGGTGATGGTATCCATATATGTTCATATAAGAATTTGGGCTGGCGTGGGCATTGCCCGCACCAGCCCACGTACCAATAGAACACTACCCAATAGAACACTACCCAAAATGGCGACTGCCATAGCCTTGGCAAAAAGCTGCAAAATTGGATGCTCTCTGCCGACGAAATGCGATCGCTGGGAATGCTTGAACTAACTCAAAAACAGTTCTTTGATGCCGCCGCTGCCAATTTCAACAGCCAGCGCAGCTAGCAAAAAGCCCAACAGTTTGGTAGCAATCAGCGCCCCCTCAGCCCCAATCCAGCGATCGATGCGCGAGGCCTGCCGCACAATTAGCCAAGTGACCAGCATGGCACTCACGATACCAATCGCCACACTCGGTCGTGCCTGCGACGATTCTGACATCAAAATCATTACCGTAGTCAACGTTCCTGGCCCCGCCAACAGCGGCAACGCCAACGGCGTAATGGCTACATCCTTCTCCTGTTCAACAATCGGAGTGTCCAATTTTCCTTGCAGCATATCTAGCGCAATCAACAGCAGCAGCAAGCCACCGGCAATTTTGAGGGAAGCCATACTGATGTGGAGATAACCCAAAATAGCCTGACCACCCAACGCAAACCCCAACAGCACCATTGTGGCAACCAAGGTACCGCGATCGATCACTCGCCGCCGCTGCGGCGCATCCATCCCTTTTGTCAACACCAGCACAATCGGCGCATTTCCCAAAGCATCTGCCAGCACAAAGACGGCAACAAATGTCTGCACAAAAACTGAACTATCCATCACGTCACCTCCCAGTTGTGAATGTGGTGTGTCTGCGTAAGACTACTCTACCGATCGCACCGCTGCCTAACCATCCTGCGATCGGGTGTCTACCCGACGGGGCGAATAGTGACGATCCAGTGACAATACAATCATGGTCGGGTTGGTGTCGCTTTGGGGGTGCATTAGTGGGTTCGCCTGAACCGCCTAATGCACCGAGTACGCCCATCCGGAACGGATGATGTAAAGATTTTTGACAGTTTGATGTCAAGCTGTTTCAGTTTTAGAGCGCAGCCACTGGTGGAGGCTAGAATCTGCCTGAGAGTTTTTAAGAGAATGCGGTTGTGAAGTACGAAATTCGTTATAAGCCAGCGTTTGCTACTGTTTTCTTGACCCTAAACCCAGGCGATCGCATCACCGCCGAAGCGGATGCCATGGCCAGTATGTCGTCCGCTACAACCATGGACACTAAATTTTCAGGCGGACTAATTCCCGGATTACTCAAAGCATTTCTGGGCGGCGAATCCCTCTTCGTCAATACATTTTCAAATTCGACGCAGCAGCCGCAGCAAATAGTTCTGACCCAATCGACCATCGGCGATATTGAAGTCGTAGAACTGAAGGGAAACTCCATTTGTTTTCAACCGGGCGCATTCATTGCCTGCACCCCTGGCGTCAATATGGGCGTACAGTGGGCGGGGTTGGCTAGTTGGATCTCAGGTGAAGGCTTATTTAAGCTAAAGCTGAGTGGGAAGGGGCTAGTCTTTTTTGGCGCTTATGGTGGGCTAACAAAGCGCCAAGTCAATGGTGAGTTTGTGGTTGATACCGGTCATTTGGTAGCCTACGAACCGTCGATTCAGATGAATGTAAAAATGTCGGGCGGACTGTTGGGATCAGTGACCTCTGGCGAAGGTTTGGTGAATAAGCTAACTGGAAACGGCTTAATTTACCTGCAATCGCGGAGCCTTGATGGATTGGCAAAATTTGTTCGCCCAAGGCTACGGTAGGCACCGAATCAGTTAAAATAAACTAACCGCCAATTATTTCCATCCCACTTCTAACAACTGAGATCAATTTAGACAATACAGGATTTTGAGTTATGAAGGTTGAATTGCTCCACCAGCCCGATAGCGCGATCGCCAAGATTGACATGGCAGCTCAAGAAGAACTGGTCGCCGAAGCCGGAGCCATGGTGGCCATGAGCGGTCACATTATTCCCAATACCACCCTCCGCAAAGGAAAGGGCGGCGGCATCATGGGCGGGCTGAAGCGGATGTTGGCTGGAGAATCCTTATTTCTCAGCACCTTTCGCACCAGCGATCGCCCCGGCGAGATTTTTCTAGCCCCCAAGCTCATGGGCGATATTGTGCTGTATCAAATGAACGGTAAAAACCTCGTTGTGCAGTCCACCGGCTATCTAGCTAGCACCCCCGGCGTAGATATTGACCTCGGCTTCCAAGGCTTCAAATCTGTCTTTTCGGGCGAATCAATTTTTTGGCTGACCGTAAGCGGGCAGGGAGTCGTGCTGCTTAGCTCCTTCGGCGGCATTTACGATATTGATGTAGATGGAGAGTATGTCGTCGATACCGGTCACATCGTTGCCTTCGAGCAATCCCTCAACTTTTCGATTACCAAAGCTGGCTCAAGCTGGATTGGTGCATTTCTCGGCGGTGAAGGACTGGTCTGCAAATTTCAAGGACGAGGTAAAGTATTCTGCCAAACCCATCATCCACGCTCCTTCGGGCAAAAAGTTGGCTCGATGTTACCGCCTCGCTAAGCATTGTTGTTCTATCAGCATTTGGATAACCCCAACCCATGACAGAAACTGCATATACAATCGAACATTCTCCCGCCTACGCATCCCTTACCCTGCGTCTTAGAGCCGGGCAAACCATGATGGTCGAAGCTGGCGCAATGGCAGCGATGGATACCTCCATCACCATGAAGTCCAAAATTAAAGGCGGCCTAGCAGGGGGGCTGAAGCGGATGGTCAGCGGCGAATCGCTGTTCCTGAGTGAATTTACCGCTGAAGGCAAAAGCGGCGATTTGGTATTGGCACCGGGCGTGCCGGGCGATATTCAGCATTACTTACTCGATGGCAGCCGATCGCTCATGGTACAGTCGGCTGGTTTTGTCGCCGCTGACCCTAGCGTCACCATTGACACCCAATTTCAGGGCTTTAAGGGGTTCTTTAGCGGCGAGGCGCTGTTTTTGCTGCGGATGACGGGGCGGGGCAACCTCTGGTTTAGTTCCTACGGCGCAGTTATTGAAGTGCCAGTCGCCGGCGATTATGTGGTCGATACCGGCTATATCGTGGCGTTTGAAGATTCCCTGCAATACAGCGTCGAAGCACTAGGCGGGCTGTCGCTGCGCGGCTTCAAGACGGCGATCTTTGGCGGTGAAGGATTGGTCTGCCGCTTCCGAGGCAACGGTCGCGTCTGGATTCAGTCGCGTCAAGTTTATCAATTGGTCAACTTTTTGAACCCGTTTCGTCCGGTAAAAAGCAGCTAGGTTGCATACCTATCTGAACAACATCTTCTTACTCAAGTCTGCACGATGTAAAAGCCACCAGATTTGTTTCTACAGATTGCTACAGATTGCTACAGGACTTAGGTTAGTGGTATTCATGGGAAGATTTTGGGTGGTCTAGGCAACGACCATACCCCCAAAATTCTTCCCAA
>CAYSIR010000180.1:0-8261 GCA_964431105.1 uncultured Leptolyngbya sp.
TAGATGAGTTCACGACGGGGTATTTCTCTATTGGTAATGATTTTTGGTGGCGTGGACGTCGCCCACACCACCAAAAATCATTACATGAATACCACTACCCACGACGGTTAGCGAGAATGGTTAACGAGAATGGTTAACGAGGACGGTCAACATGGCTGAAAACCGCTTGATTGCTCAGTTAGGGAACCCCATATTGCGCCAAACAGCCAGCCCCATTTCTAGGGTGCAAGCAGCTTGGGTGCAGCCTTTGATTGATGATTTAATGAAAACGTTAGTCTCTGCCGAGGGCGTTGGGATTTCTGCGCCGCAGGTGGGCGCTTCCCATCGCATTTTGGTGGTTGCATCGCACCCCAACGATCGCTACCCCGATGCTCCCGAAATGCTGCCAACCGCGATGATTAATCCTCGCATTATCGATCGCTCCGATGCGGTGGTGACCGATTGGGAAGGCTGCTTGAGTGTACCGGGCATTCGCGGCCGAGTGCCGCGCTATAAGACGATTGAGGTAGAGTACACTACCCCTGAGGGACGGCTCCAGCGCCATGTATTGGAAGGCTTTATCGCCCGCATTTTCCAACATGAATTGGATCACCTAGAAGGGTTAGTCTTCCTCGATCGCCTCCAGGATATACATGATGTGATGACTGAGGCAGAATATCGCAAGCGGATACTCAATCCAAAAGTTGTAGGACTTTGAGAGCTAGGCGGGACAGAGCCGGCCAGTGATTTGCCTATTGTTCTACATTCGCTCCAAAACTGAAATTCCCAGCAGCGCCAGTCCCTGCTGAATCGTGCGGGCCGTCAGGTTCGCCAGAGCCAGCCGGGCGGTACGCTGGGGTTCTTCGGCTTGCAAAATCGGGCAGCGATCGTAGAACTGATTAAATTTCTGGCTGAGTTCAAACAAATACTGACACAGACGATTGGGCAATAAATCTATCTCAACCGCCGTAATTACCTCATCAAACTGCAACAGGTGACGGGCGATCGCAAATTCGCTGTCATCTTCTAGGTGAATGGTATGTTGGTCGATGGTGCTGAAATCGATATTTCCCTTACGGCTGATGCCCTGCACCCGCACATAGGCGTAGAGCATATAGGGAGCCGTATTGCCTTGGAGCGCTAGCATTTTGTCATAGCTGAAAATATAGTCGCTCGTGCGGTTTTGGCTGAGGTCAGCATACTTCACCGCTGCCATCCCAACCGTTTCGGACGCATGGGCGATAAAGTCATCCGATTCCTGACGGCCTTCCTGCTCCAGACGATGGGTGAGATCCTGGCGGGCCCGGTTCACCGCTTCGTCTAGCAAATCTTTGAGCCGCACCGTTTCACCCGATCGCGTTTTGAACTTTTTGCCATCTTCCCCCTTCACCACACCAAAGGGAACATGAACCAACTCTACGCCTTCGGGAATCCACCCAGCCCGCTCCGCTACCTGAAACACCTGAGCAAAATGGTTTGACTGTCCGGCATCCACCACATAAATCACCCGCTCCGCCTGGTCTTGCTGGGTGCGATAGCGAATCGCCGCTAAGTCTGTTGTGGCGTAGTTGTAGCCACCGTTCGATTTTTGGATGATCAGCGGTAAGGGATTGCCGTCCTTGTTGGTGAAGCCGTCTAGAAACACACACTGCGCGCCCTGGTCTTCCACCAGCAATCCCTGGTTTTGCAAATCTTGCACTACATCGGGCAGCAGCGGATTGTAAAACGACTCGCCCCGTTCGGTGATGCGGATATCGAGGCGATCGTAGATTTTTTGAAATTCTTGCCGCGACTGGTTACAGAGAACCTGCCAAGCTTTGCGGGCATCGGCATCACCCGACTGCAACTCCACCACCGCCTGACGCGATCGCTCCTTAAAATCTGCATCTGCATCAAACCGCTGCTTGGCTTGGCGATAGAACGCGACCAAATCAC
The DNA here is from genome assembly GCA_964431105.1 of uncultured Leptolyngbya sp. Taxonomy (GTDB): domain Bacteria; phylum Cyanobacteriota; class Cyanobacteriia; order RECH01; family RECH01; genus RECH01. The sequence continues at coordinate 1,915 of CAYSIR010000180.1, forward strand.
CCAAGTCTACTGTGCTGTCATCCGCGATCGCTTCTGGACAAACTTCGCGCAAATGGGTAATCAACATACCAAACTGCGTACCCCAGTCGCCCACATGGTTCAACCGCCGCACGTCATGACCGCGAAATTCTAGAATCCGCGCCAGAGAATCGCCAATAATGGTGGTGCGAAGGTGCCCGACGTGCATCTCCTTAGCAATGTTGGGACCGGAAAAATCCACAATCACCCGCTGTGGGTCTTTCGCTATCGGCACGTTCAGGCGATCGCTTTGCTGCATCTGGGCCAGTTGCGCTTGCAGATAGTCCGTCTTCAGCCGCAAGTTGATAAACCCTGGCCCAGCGATTTCCGGCGCTTCGCAGCAATCCGATACATCCAAATTTTCGACAATTTGTTCCGCGATCGCCCTTGGTTTATTTTTCAGCCGTTTGGCCAACGACATGGCCACATTCACCTGATAGTCGCCAAACTTGGGATGGGTCGTCGGCACCAGCACCGGATCAGTGCCCGCCAGTTCATCCCCAAAGGCCGCTATCAGTGCCCGTTCAACCTGTTCGTTTAAGTACGCGATCGTGGAAATCATAGCAGTGCAGTTCGGTCAATGCCGCGTCATCAGTTCCTTACCAAGATACCGCGATCGCACCCGGTGAATGCCCCTAATTCTTGCAATTCTGGTAGGATGCTGACGGTTGATGGCGATGCCAAGGAATGCCAATGGACTCAGTGCAGCTTGCGGTAAACGGAACGCTAATGCGGGGACTGGAACTAAACGGCAATATGCAGGCCGCAGGCGCAACGTTCGTGCGGGAGGCAGAAACAGAACCCTGCTATCGCTTGTGGTCCATTGGCGATCGCCATCCCGCTATGATTCGCGTGGCAACGGGGGGGCGATCGGTGGCGCTGGAAATTTGGTCCGTGCCGGTGCAAGGCCTGGCCCAAATTTTGTTGCAGGAACCACCCGGACTAAGCATTGGCAAAGTGCGTCTAGCCGATGGGGAAGAAGTATTGGGCGTGATTGGTGAACCGATTCTCTGTGAAGGGGAGTTGGAGATTACTGAATATGGCGGATGGCGATCGTACTGGGATCAGAAGGATAAGATGTCTGTATCTTAATGGTTCAGGTCAGCGACTGTGCAAAAAATCAGTGGATAGCAAGTCGCACGGTTAATCGGCTGCATCAAAGTTTCCTAATTTAAGTCTCTTCTCCATCATAGGGTGACTAGATTATGATGGAGCGATCGCGCTGGACAATGATGCCAATTTTGGGAACTCGGCGATCGTACTTTATGAATTCTGACCTACTCATTACTCAATCTCAATAAATATTCAATATCTTATCGTTCATACGGTTGCTCTAGCATCAAACCTGGAATAACCCGATAGTGCTTGATATTAAAGGTACAGAGCGTTGCATTACGTCCAACTGCACAAGCTGCAATCAATGCATCAATCAAACCCACCTTGTGAGATAAATGATAAGCAGTGAAATCAGACAGGGCCCGCGCACAATCTATTTCAGTCGGCCAAACCATTGGTAACGGCGCAACCATTTGTAAGACATTGCGAACTTGTTGCTTATTTTGAGCATCCTGAATCAGTTCCATCACCACGAAGCCAGGAATACTGGGTAGTTTACCTTGAGCTGCGAACCAGGTGATGGCTGGCGTGTAGCCTCGTTGGATGTCGATCATGACATCGGTGTCCACTAGATACATTCGCGACCTAGACCTGCTCTCGGTGGTCTGATTGCTCACGTAACTCGCGGGCGTATTCCTGACTATTCAGGATGCCGGGACGTGAACCTACGACCCCAATGCGTTCCCAGTACGTTACCAACTCAACCCCAGTTTGCGGCGGATCTTGAAGAAAGGGACGAAACGCCAGAACGCGCAAAATATATTCTGTCAGGGGAAGCTTCAGTTGAGAGGCTTCAGTGGATAGCTCATGTTCTAGCTCTGAAGGGAGTTCTAAGTTAATGTTCATCGCCATGCCTCTTTTAGGTCTATCCTACTTCTCTCAACCCCAATTTCATCAGGAAATCAGTATTCAAAATAGTCTCTTAAACAAGGTGCGCTAACGATTGAAGTAGCAGTTATCAAGGGTGTTGTTGCATAAAGAAACCTTGTAAATCAAGGGATTCAGCACTTGAAATATCGAAAAAAGGGTGATTTAAGGTACATCCGATTTCTCAAACCCTTGTATATCAAGGAATTGATCATGCAACAAAGCCGTTATCAAGCATTAACCTTGAGGCGCGATCGCTATCCTTCTTCAACATTCCACAACACTCAACCATCCGTTTGATTCGTCCGTTTAACCAGACCTCGTATAGCCAACCACCGTTCTAGCGATTGTTGACTCTCGCCACTCGACCGACCCGCTAACAGCCCTTCAACACCGATATGTTCATCCAAATCAGTCCACTCAATCGCATAGCCATCTCCCAGAAGTTGCCAGTTTTGCCGTTCTGCTGGAGATGCATGGAACAAACGGGGATACCACGATAGAGGAACCATCAAACATCGTCCATCCACCAAGTCCACAACTAACGTCTCATCAGTCACACTCACCTGTGCTGCAAGGGGTTCTGACTCAAGTATCAAAGTAGTCATGCCAAGCCTCCAACAATGTTTGTTCGTACTCCTCTACTAACCGAGAAATATTGTTGAGTTCGTGATCTTTGAATCCTCGATTTTTGGCTAGCGAAACAGGATTCAACTAAAACTTAACCAACTGCCGATCGCGCTTCACATGAATATGCGCAGGTTCACCTCTGTCAGAGCTAAAGAAAATGAAACTGTAGGGCCCAACCTGGAGAACTGTCGGCATGGGTAACGTCAGAGGATGATTTTAGGTGTTGAGATCACCCAATTGTAAAACCCCGAACGACCGTTAAAGCCAAAGCGATCGCCCCTGTAAAATCTCTAAAGCAAGTCTAACATTCGTGGTTAGATAACTTTTCGGTTACAACAGTTCTGAGTATTTTATAAAAAATGAAGTTTGAGGAGCGATCGCCCATGACCCTTCGACCCTTTCACGTCGCATTTCCGGTTCACGACTTAGCCGCCGCCCGACAGTTTTATGAAACGGTGTTGGGCTGTGCTGTAGGTCGCACGTCAGACACCTGGATTGATTTCAACTTGTTTGGACACCAAATAACCGCGCATCTCAGCCCGGATGAACTGCGCCAGACGACCACGAATGCAGTCGATCGCCAAGCAGTTCCGGTGCGGCACTGGGGCGTGATTCTGGAAATGGCAGATTGGGAAGCCCTGAGCGATCGCCTCCGCCAGCAGGGTGTTCAGTTTGTGATTGAACCCTATGTGCGCTTTCGGGGTGAAGTGGGCGAACAGGCCACCTTATTTCTAACTGACCCCAGCGGCAATGCCCTGGAGTTCAAAGCGTTTAAGAGCGATCGCGCCATTTTTGCAACCGACTAACGGCAATCACGGTTTTCTACAGCACCATCGGGCATAATCGTTTCGCACAAAAACGTCTGACTGAGATCCGCGCCGTCCAAGTTTGCCGAACTGAGATTGGCTTCATTTAAATTGGCATTGCGTAAATTGGCATCTCGCAGGTTAGCACCGCGCAGATTGGCCCGCACCAAAAATGCGCCCTGAAGATTGGCATTATTCAAATCTGCACCGCTGAGGTTAGCCCGCACCAAAATGGCTTGGTTCAGGTCAGCCCGACTCAAATCTGCCCGGTTCAAGTTAGCTTCAAACAAAAAAGCATTTCCCAGCGCCGCCTGACTCAGTTCTGCGACGCTAAAGTTTGCACCTTGCAGTTTGGCTCCGGCTAAGCCAATGTTGGACAACACCGTTTCTTGCAAATTAATTTGAGACAAGAAGGCGCGATCGAGATCCAGATTGCTAAGGTTAGCCTGCTGTAGCGAAATGACAGTATCAGAATTGTTAATCAGACCGGCTTCATAGATGAATTGCAATAGCAGCATCTTGCGGTCTTCATCGAGCGATCGCAAGGTCAACAAAGTACGGGCGCGGGCAATGTTGCGACGTTGGGCATTGGGTTCTGTGTCGAGTAGCCCAGTTTCAATTTCGCTGATAATCTCCTCAATGTAGCGATCGAGAGTGTCCTGCTGTGATTCGGCGATCGTCAATTGCGCTACCCGCTGCTGCTCATCGGCTTGGGTTTGCAAGACTTGCTGCTGTTGGCTCAGACGACCATTCAAATACCAGGCCCCAATAATCAGCGATAGTGGCAAAACCAAAAGTTCCAGCACATTCCAGAGGGTTTTGTCTGCGAACCCTGTCCATCGCCAAAAACCTCGCGATTCTGGGGCGCTGGCTTGCACATTAGAGTTAAGTTTAGTGTGATTCTGATGCCCTGCCATGATGTCCTAGAGGTAAAGGTGAGTCGGATCGCAGACTGGCTGTCCTGATGGTCTTCCCCGATCGCTGTTGCCATACCTGACGTGCAGCGGCTGAGCCAACTCCCGCACGCTCTATGCTACACAGGATGGGGACGGTATCGATGCATACAATGCATATTGCTGATGCACAAACGGGATGCGATCGCTGAACCTAAATCGCTCCATCATGACTGAAGTACGCCGATAATCAGGGGTTAGCGCGATCGCAGATGTCAACTTTGCATCAGTCCCAACTCATTTAATACTACTGCGGAATACCCTCTCTAGCCATCACTTAGCCGGGTTGAAGCCATCTTGTCTAACCCGGGCGATCGCGTTGGGAAACAGGGCCATGGTTTGACCTGATTGCCGGACAGCGCTGATGCTACTTTGGGCTAGCGACAGCACAATCCAACGACACGTCTGCGGAGGTCGGCTCAAGGTAATGAAACTCAACCGATCCATGGTCAGCCAATGGTAATGGTATTCATGTCAGGATTTTGGGTGGGACACGCCCACCCAAAATCCTGACCAATAGAGGACTACCCAGCCAACTTACAGTTCGTCGAACTGTAAAATCAAGTATTTAGCCAAAAATAGATTAAATAAAGAATGAGTAAATGACCTGGATAAAATCCATAAAACCATCGAACCCGTTTACCGTATTCTCGATTGGCCATGTGAAAGAACAGCGGCGCAAGGACAACCCATCCCTGAACCATGGCATAACCAGGATGAGGGTGAAAGACCATACCGTGTAACCCTAGCCAGCAAAGCCACCAGATAACCGTCGGCTTAAACCGGCTCACAAATGCAATCATGGCAATACCGTAGCTACCATAATCAACACAGAGCCAGTGAGCTAAGCTAGCGCCGCCGATCCAAATGACTAGCAGAGCAACAATATTAGGAAAGATACGCCCTAACCGTAGGCACACTAGCCCAATCAACAGCGTAAAGAGAATATTGTAATCTCTGGTACCCTGAAGGTCGAACGCCAAGACATAGATGGGTTGTGAAATAATCCCTAGCAGCAGCAGCCGCAATCCATAGTTCCAGATATTTTTAGTATGGGTTTCTCCCTGCACTAGCAGCCAGACAAACAGCGGTAGACTGAAGCGCCCAATCCATCGAAGCGCTGTGATATGCGGAAAAAAAATCGCACCGACATGGTCAATTACCATGAATAGCGCGGCCATCAGTTTAAGGTTGTAATTGGTCAATACTTTTGGCAAGCTCACCATCGGCGAGAACCCCGGATTTGGGGTGGCTGTAGGAACTCGGACAATCTAGCCGAGAGCCTTGCCGCGACTCCATCAAACCATTCATCTGCCTAACTGGGTAGTCCTCTATCGCTAGGGATTTTGGGTGGTGTGGGGCAACGCCTACATCACCCAAGATCCTTTCATGAATACCACTACCCCTAATTGGATGGCTCGGTACACTGATGAACCGTGCCAGACGCTTTCGCTGCGCTAGCTTTCAGGGGGCAAGAGCGCGTTTGGAACTGCTCGCAACAGTGCGGACATCCTCACGTTCATTGAAATGCCGACTGAGGTGCTGAATGTTTTACCCTATCAGTGTGATGTCCAAATGATGTCCAAGCAGAGTTGATGTAGAAACACAGAAGACTCACGGAATGCACCCGATAGTGGTCAAGCCATGCTTGAGTGAAGCAAGTTTATGTCAGGATAACATTTTCGCTAGATTGCTTGGCGGGTTGTGGCGCGACTTGCTTGAGATGGATGCGAGCGGCGTTGATGTGGAGCGATTTAGGCGGTGGTTCAACTGAGGTTGTGGACGAATTGAAGATGGCTAGCTATGGCGTTGGCAGAAACCCTAGGGATTTTCTGTGGGAAGCCGTTCCACCCAAAATCCCATGTCCTAAACGAAATGGCTCCTGCCATAGCGATCCTATTTGGATTGTGAGAAGGGGGCTGGCGGACTCTTTGGCACATTGCCCATTCTTGTTTAC
>CAYSIR010000181.1:0-8223 GCA_964431105.1 uncultured Leptolyngbya sp.
TACTGAAGCTTCGCGATCGCGTCCTTATCCACCAACAGCGATTGCGTTAGCAAATCCCGCACCGTCGCCACCAATACCCGTTCCGCCGTCACCTCAAACTGCACCACAATGCGATCGACCCCCATCTGTCCCGGCGGCTCCAAATGCGCCACACAAACCTGATCATGGGATGTATCCAGCGATCGATAGGACTCCTGGCGATTTAGGCTGCTGCTGGTCATGCGTCCCTGTTCATCGTAGGTCACTTCCGCCTGCGCCACCTCTGCCACCTCGCCAATATCCAGCCGAATTTCTGTTTGACCCTCCTGCGCCACCTGCAACGTAATTGGCTCCTGCCGCACACAGGGATATTTCGTGCCTTGATTAAATAACTTAAAATAGGAATAGGTTTTGCTGTAGGGTTCCCATAGCCGAATTGCGTAGCTATGCCGCAGATAATCATCCACTTCGGTAATTTGGGTGAGGGCGATCGCCCCATGCGCCACCGCCTCAAACGGCTTATGCATTTTTACCTTTTGCCGCCCAAAATACGATAGAATCAACTGCTGTACCGCTGGAATTTGGCAACTGCCGCCCACCAGTAGCACTAGCTCAATGTCTGACTTACTCACGCCCTTCGACTGAGCGATCGCCAATACCTCATCCAACGCCCGCCGCACCTGTTCCAATAGCTGACGGGCTTCCAAAATCTCCGCCAAGCCATCTCGATTTAGGCGAATCTCATAGGCGGTAAACGTTTCATCATCCAGCCAGCTTTCCGTTGCCTCTGCCTGCATGGAAAGCTGAATTTTTATCTTTTCCGCTAGTTCCAGCAGCGTCAGCCAGGCTAATTCGCCCACTGTTTCGCGATCGCGCCCCAGGGTTTGCAGATAATCCTCCACAATCCACTGATCAATATCCACCCCACCCACATAGGCATCCGACTTGGCAATCACCTCCGCCTTGAGCGATCGCGCCCCTGCATTCGTCGCCACCGTCCGCACCAAACTCAAATCCAGCGTGCCGCCCCCAAAATCAATCACCAACACCCGCGAACCCGGTCGCCGCACGGCATAGCCCAACGCCGCCGCTGTTGATTCATCCACCATCTGCACCGTCGGCACCTGGAATAGATCGCCCATCGTGCGAAACCAGTCCACATAGCGCTCAAATGCCCCCACCGGCACGGTAAATACCAGATGACGCGGCTCGATATCTAGCTTACCTATTTGCTCCCATACTTGAGTTAAAAATGCTTCCGAAATGGCCGCCGCCGAATAGAGTTGCCCATCGAGTTGACGCGGCGGCGGCTGAAAATCGGCGGCGAGATCCCGCTTAAAGGACTGAAACGATCGCTCCGGCATGGCAAAGGCTAAACGCTGCGATCGCACTGGTTCACCAAACACCAGCGTGTTCGTATCCTTGACCACCGCCAAGCTAGGAATCACACTCACCGCGCCCCGTGGCGTTTGGATGCGGCGCGACAGTCCCTCAAAGTGCAGGGTTTGCGGTTTTTGGGTCGTCGGGTCTTGGATGGCAACCACCGTATTGCTGGTGCCAAAATCAATGGCGATCGCCGTCATGCTGACTCTGCCCCATTCTGCCAAGTGAACAACTCTAGCGCTAGCTTAATCGGTTTGGGCAATGGAGGGAAGCGATCGGCTCACCTTCGCCGGGCACAGGATGCGATCGCCCTGCCGATAGCCTACAAATCGCACATAGACCGCCTCACCAACTGCAATATCGGCAACATCTGCCTGATGCAGTTGCGGGTCATAGCTGACCAATTCCCAAGGCTGACCAATGGCCGCATAGCCCCACTGCTCTAGCACATTATCCAATGGGGTAAATATCGGGACAATATTTTTTACAGGCAAGTCGGGTTTTGCCTGCGCCATTTTCACAACGCTAGGATAGTTGGTCAGCAAGGTCTGTAAGCACTCGAAACTGACGAGGTTCGCTTGGGCGATCGCCTGTTGGGATAGATGGCGATCGTCTTGCGTAGCTGGATAATCGCTGCTGTTCGGCGGCGTTGACGGCCCATCGGTCGGGGACTGGGGCGATCGCCGCTGGCTCGATCCATAGATGGCAAGTAGCGCGATCGCAATTCCGAGTACGATAAGGGTTTGATTAAGTAAAGTTTGAAGGTTCAAAGGACGTTCTCTCGATGGAAATAGTTGATGGCACTGCCCACAGTTGCCCTGCTCCAACCCATACCTGTTGTTGATGGTCGCTTGGGTAGAGCGATCGGCTCAGCTATACTCATGATTCAGCTTTCTCGGCTAGATAGCATTCGTCTGGAATAAGATTCTGTCTTGAGAATGCCAGGTAGGCTAGCGTCGGCACAAAGCCAATCAATGAATCGATAGCGAGGAATGCGGGCGGACTGCCTGCTAATGTTAGAATAAAATAGGTAGAACTGCTAATGCAGTAAATTGAAGCTGCATTTACAAAAATTTGAATGGGGCGATCGCGCCTGGGCATCATCAGAAATATGATTGGAATCAATATGGTGACATACCAAGACGGATTCCAGGGCGTTGCCACCCAAAATATAAACAGCGTCGCCCAGCCAAGGCATAAAATCAGATAATCTTCTGGGCTTAGATGTTTGGCAATTCCCATCACTCGGAATCCAAATAAGACACTGATGCCAGCAACGGCATACAGGGAACAATAGGTTAGGTAGCTAGCCCACTTTGACAAAAGATAGACGCGGTAAGCATTTTCGCCACTCAATGCGCTAGGCAATAGGTTCGGTAAATGCCTAAAGAAAGTGACTAAAAATAAATGAATAGAGCGATCGGCTCTGCCCGAAACCCCTGGGTTAAATAAACTGATCCAAGCGCTCGGCGTTTCTAGGAGTGTTAGAGAGCCGACAGCAATCACCAAAATTGAAAGGAATATAGATAGAGCAATCAGCCGAATTTTTCGCGTTTTTAGAATGTGTGCGCCGATGAGCGGCATCCAAATCAGCGGCAGAGTTTTTGTGAAAAAACCGACCCATACCAGCAATACAGCATTCAAAAGTTTACGAGATTGTATGGCGCTGATTAGAAGGATAAGTGATGTACAGAGAAATATATCTAAATGGGCTTGGCTGACAAGTTCAAATAGTAAAATCGGGTTAACAAGATAAGCCAGAACGAGCGTTGACCCAGCGGGCGTAAATTTGAGTTTGCGATGGATGAGAAATGCATTGAAAATGTGAAAAACCAAGCAAAATAGTTTGAATATGTAAACAGCGAGAAGGATGCGAAAACGAAGGAACAGCGCCGATAGAATAAAGATAAATTGTGAGATTGGGCCATAGGTGGAGGTCTGATTCCAGTCGAAATAGGTCGATAGGGGAGATGGGAAATCGCCAGCCGGGACAATATAGGGATTGATGCCATCCAACATCATCAGGCCAGAGTGAAGATAGGTGTAAATATCGGTTTTGGTGTTTGGGTAGGCGATGAATGCCAGCAGTAGGAATGATAAGGATGATAAAAGGATGGGTTGAAAGGCTGGAGCGGTCTGTTTTTGCGATGGTTCAGTGGGTTCAGGGTGCTGAGTGCGAAGGCGCTGTTTGAACCAGAGCAGATAGATGATGACAGCGCTAACATATTCACAGCCAATTCTGATGTTATAAGGGGCAAAGGATGTTTCTCCTGAGACTCCAAATCGATATTGTTTAAGCAGCAGTTCAATGCACAAAAGACAAGCCAGAAAAAAGCCAGTGCTAGCCAGTCTGCGGTTAATTGAAGTCATATATGGTTGGTTGGAGTGAGGTAATGATGAGCGGTTCGGTAGCCATCCTATTTGAATTGTGAACAAGTCCGCAGGACTCTTTCTCAGGACACCCATTTTCATTGACAACTCATTTAGGACTGCCATGGGCTAAGTGTAAGGCAAGGGCGATCGTTGGCTGTTCAAGTCTATCAAAACTCTTTTGAAATGTCTTTATCTGATGATTAGGCGTGCCAGCCCCTCAGTTAATCTATAGCAATCCTAGTTGGATTGTGAGAAGGAGTCCGCAGGTCTCCTTCTCACAACGCCCTTTTTTATTCAGAACCCATTTGGGATTGCTACAAATTAACTATAAATATCTAGACGATCGCCCCTTGGTAGTGGTATCTATGTGAAGATTTTGGGTGGTGTAGGCGTTGCCCGCACCACCTAAAATCCTTACCAATAACGACTATCCGCCCCTTTAAAGTTTGCGCAAAGAGCGATCGCCTATTTTATTTGTGAACTGGAGTAACGTCCTGTTCAGTGTAGGAACGAATACGGGTTTGCAGTTGCTCAAACGGGAACTCATGGGTGTGCCCAGTTGCAGTTTCGACCCACTGCCAGGCCAATACGCCAACGACCGAAACTACAACAGGAGCCGCAAAGCTGATGAGTAAGTCTCCACCCAATGGAATCGGTAGCCAGGGGCTAAAGTCTGGTTTTGGGAAGAACAGCGCTCCGGCCGCAATGCTGAACACACTGCACACAAAAGCAGAGGTGCCGCTAATGCGTCGGGAGTACAGTCCATACAGAATCGGAAACAGCGCCCCGGCACACACTAGGTCTGCCAATAAAAATAGATACAGTACGTTGTAGCCTTGGGCGGCAATGAGAATGCAGGGAATGCTGACGGCCACTGTCAGGATGCGGGAAAAGCGCAATAGTCCCGATGGGGTTGTGCGAGGCAGCAAGCGCCGCAAATCAATAATCAGTACACTAATGAGTCCATTGAGTAAGCTATCGAGGCTGCTCATCACTAACGCTAGCGCCAAGACCAGCACTAGCACGATCGCCCATAGTGGCACTGCCAATTCTTGCAGAAGCGTAAAAAAAGCAACATCAAACCCGCTCTCTAGGTTGAAATGCATGGCGATGAGACCTAAGCTACCGGCAATAAATAGCATCGGTAAGATAACCAATCCTGATGCCAGGAACGATCGCCGCACGGTTCCATCCGTTCGGCAGGCATAGACCCGCTGCCAGTTACTCTGGTTAAACATTTCGGCGGCAATGATCGCAATAATTAACGTTGCGCCAAATTTGATGGCTGGACCGTTGTTGAAGGTGAGCAACTGGGGGGCGTTTTGCTGAACGGGGGCTAGTGCGGCGCTGAGTCCGCCTAGGTTTCCAATGGCGATCGCCAGCACAATGAGCAGTAGCGGCGTGATGATCGCAAACTGAACGGCATCTGTAAAAATGGTTGTTCCTAGGCCGCCGTAGGTAGTGTAGATAAATGTGGCGGTAATGACGACTAGCGCTGTCCAGCCGAGCGGCACATCCGCCAAAATATTGACAGCTTTGGCGATCGCTGTCAGTTCGGCCACTAGGTACACCAGCATATAAAAAGCAATAATTGCCAGCGTTAGGGCATACATGGCATTGCCAAAGCGGTACAGTACATACTCGTTTAGGGAATGCCCTTGCGGCATCAATTGCCGAATGCGTGGGCCAATCCACACAAACCCAATCGACGGTACGGCCTGGGCAATACAATACCCAACGATGCCTGCTAACCCGCTGGTTGCGCCAACTTCGGCGGGGCTAAAAAGAATCCAAGCCCCCATGGCCGATGAAACAACGGTGGCAAACGCCATCCATCCACCGAATTGGTTGCGGCTGACCATGTAATCTTCAAGATTGATGGTGCGACGGCTGGCGTTAACAAGGCCAACTAAGGTAAAGATTGCAGCCGTCACTAATGTAACCATCAAGGCGATCGCAGCAATAGACATAAGCTACCCCCTAAGAAATCATGAGCGCTAGGGGATAGGCCGGTCAATGGTCAACCCATCTATGCAATATCCAGTTTTGATTCAGCCCCTCGCGATCGCGTCTCATCGTTCAGACCCAACGCCCCAACCGCCATTTACACCAACCGCTAACTGACAGATAGGGTCAGAGTGTACGCCTAGACCATAGACGGCAGAATCGTTGCCGTACCGCGATCGCTCGTCGTTGAGGTTCATCGAAACCGCAATCAACACTTCCCTCCGCTGGCATTACCCAGACTCAGGTTCTGAGGGTGTAATCTCAGCCTGGACTTCCATCACAGGCACCCCTAGCTGATTGTTATCCTACCATTGTCGCGGCTGTTCGCTTCAAGTCTGGAGGGCTGCCTCGCTAGGATCGTTGGATATGCGATCGCTTACTTCAGCTTTTGGCGAATGAACGTGAGAATCTGCACCATCTGCTTCTTGAGCATATCAATTTCAGCCTGCATTTTCTCAACCTTAGCCTGGAGGGCTTTGATTTCGGCAGAGCCTGCGGCAGCAGCGGCACTGGTTGGTGCGCCTGTTGTTGCTGGAGCCGGCCAATTACGGAACTTGCTCATCGCCGAGCGGATCGCTTCTACCAATTCCCGCTGTTCAAACGGTTTTTCAATGAACTCAAAATACTCGAACGGTTCCTGAATTTTTTCGGTAACTTCTTCCTTCCGCCCCGACATCAACACCAGCGGTGCGCGGAGGTCGGGCTGTGCCTGAATCTGCTGGAAGACCTCCCACCCGCTCATGCGAGGCAGCAAAAAATCCAGCATAATCAAATTCGGGCGCTCTTGGCGAATGGTGTTAATTCCCTCCAAGCCGTCTTTTGCTTCCAATACTTGAAAGTTTCCTTTCGGCAGCATATCTTTGACCATGTTGCGGATGACCCGGCTGTCGTCGATAACCAAAATTTTGTGACTTGCCACAATGGACTCCTCTGGTGAGTAAAGGAAATACGCTTGAAGACCTAGGCTGGTCAGGGCGATGGAACGAAGTTGCTAGCGGTTGATCAACGCAGTGAACGCCCACGCTGAATATAGAAAATCATAAAAAATGGTGAGGGCGCAGGGTATGGGAGACTGAAGCACTATAGGCGGATAGGGCGGAATAACCGGTTTAGATGTCGGTGCATCCTAGCATTGAACGCGGCATTCCCAGGCATCTCCTGTGCAATTTGCAATAAACGCGATCGCACAAGTCATTATTGTATGCTCAAATTTTGAACGCATCATCTATAAAAATTAGGAATGGGTGCAATTTGCCAATTTTGCCCTATTTTTGCCCCATTCTAGTGTAGCCCTTGAGGTTTAGAATGCTCCTGTCTGTTTTGTGAGTACCGTTTAGAATCCTTAAGCTAGCGGTTTGAATGGCCGCTGTTGTTCCATCACTGGCTGAATCACCCTGAATTGTAGTGAACCCCGCTCCGGTGGCTCCATGGCTAGGCGCGTGCGCTACAAGATTATTCATTTTGAGGCAAAGATGCAACCTTTGAGGGGAGTCCTCGCCCTTCCTGAGCCATTTATTCCACACCAGTCGTGCAATTTGCCTAATGGCTGTGGCTGCCGTTCGTCATCTAGTTTTGGAATGCAGGACTTAGCGAGCGATGTCTGTGCGATCGTTCTGGGGGCGGGATTGAGTGAGGGGGGCGCGTAGCTGGAGCCGTTCGGTACGGCTGTAGCGCTACAGTCAGTTCTGTAGGATGATTGAGTCTACAGGCGATCGCAAGTTGGAGGAGGCACTGTTGACAGTGAGGCCGCCATTCTGACCGATCGCTTGCGGATGAGTCATGTTCGTTGTGGATGGTGAGATTATGTCTGATTCGGTCACAACTTCTGAACCCAAGACGCTGGCGATTCCGGTTGACCAGATTCGCTACAACGATCAGGGGTTAGTTCCGGCCATTGTCCAAGATTATTTGGATGGCACGGTGCTAATGATGGCGTGGATGAATGCAGCGTCATTGATGAAGACGATGGAAACGGGAGAAACCTGGTTCTGGAGCCGATCGCGCTCGGAACTGTGGCATAAGGGAGCGACGTCGGGGCATCTACAGCGGGTGCGATCGCTTCGGTATGACTGTGATTCAGATGCGCTGTTGGTGATGGTTGAACAACTGGGCGATATTGCTTGCCATACCGGGGAGCGAAGCTGTTTCCATCAAGTCGATGGTCGAGTGTCTCCGCCGCCTGCGGATACCTTGTCGCAGGTGTTTGAGGTTATTTGCGATCGCCGTGATCATCCCAATCCAGAGTCTTATACCTGCAAGCTGTTTGATGGTGGTGACAACACGATTCTCAAGAAAATTGGTGAAGAATCGGCGGAGGTGGTGATGGCCTGCAAGGATGATGATGCCGATGCGATTGCGGGAGAAGTGGCCGATTTGTTTTATCACACAATGGTGGCGATCGCTCATCACCACGTTGACCTGCGGGACGTCTACCGCAAACTGCAAGAACGTCGGCGCTAAGGGCGACTTGGGGCCGCACAG
>CAYSIR010000182.1:0-8205 GCA_964431105.1 uncultured Leptolyngbya sp.
TTGGGAGAGGGATTTAGGGTGAGGGCGTAAAGGTGACATGCACCCAAGACATTTGCCTGTCTTAGGCTCACCAATAACCTACGGCTTACCGAAAACCCCATTCAAACCCAGAGCGATCGCTCTCTGGACATTGCTCACAATGGGAGAACAAGGATGAGGCGCGATCGCTCTGGGTCATTCAGTTGCAGCTAGGATGCCATCGGCATTATGCCACGCCCTGACGTTCCTTCGCTTCTTTGATTACAACCTCGGCTACGTTCGACGGACAAGGCGCATAGTGGGAGAACTCCATTGAAAACTGACCCCGCCCTGATGTCATCGTACGCAAGTCACCAATGTAGCCAAACATCTCACTCAGCGGCACATCCGCCTTGATGCGAGAACCCGTTGGCGTTGGGTTTTGGGACTTGATCATTCCCCGGCGACGGTTTAAGTCACCAATGACATCACCCATATAATCTTCAGGAGTAAACACATCCACACTCATCACGGGTTCGAGCAACTGTGGACTCGCCTTCGAGAAGGTTTGGCGGTAGGCGGCCTTCGCTGCAATTTCAAATGCGATCGCAGACGAGTCAACCGGGTGGAAGCCACCATCGGCAAGAGTCACTTTCATGTCAACACAGGGATAACCTGCCAGCAATCCTTTTTCGATGCTGCTTTCAAATCCCTTTTGCACAGCCGGCCAATATTCGCGAGGTACGTTACCACCCGTAACCTTAGATTCAAACTGAAAGCCCTCACCAGGCTCAGCCGGTTCAATAACGTAGTCGATTTTAGCGTACTGACCCGAACCACCAGACTGTTTCTTGTGGGTATAGCTATCTTGAATGCGCTTGGTGATCGATTCACGATATGCAACCTGTGGCTTACCAACCTCGACCTCAACGCCATAGGTACGCTTCAAAATGTCAACCTTAATGTCAAGGTGAAGTTCGCCCATCCCTTTGATGATCGTTTCGCCGCTCTCCTGGTCGGTTTCAACCTGGAAGGACGGATCTTCTTGAACCATTTTGCTGAGCGCCATGCCCATTTTCTCATCGCCGCCCTTTTGCTTTGGTTTAACAGCGATTGAAATAACCGGGTCAGGAAAGACCATTGGCTCCAGAGTCGCTGGATCTTTCGGGTCGCAAAGCGTGTGCCCGGTCTGGACATTCTTCATACCAACGATCGCTACAATATCACCCGCTTGAGCTGTATCGATTTCTTCGCGAGAATTAGCGTGCATTTCAACGAGGCGACCAATGCGCTCCGTTTTTCCGGTGGCTGTATTCAAGATCGTGTCGCCTTTAGAAATGGAGCCGGAGTAAATCCGAGTAAACGTTAAGGCTCCAAAGCGATCGTCCATGATCTTGAACGCCAAAGCACGGAGTGGTTTTTCTGGGTCAACAATTGCATATCGCCCGGTTTCATGACCTTCGAGGTCAACTTCAGGCTGCGGCGGAACTTCAGCCGGGGCGGGCAAGTAGTCAATTACGGCATCAAGGACTAACTGAACCCCTTTGTTTTTGAAGGCAGAACCGCAGTAGGTCGGGAAAAAGGCCAGCGTGTTGGTTCCTTTGCGGATGCACTGCTTGATTTCGTCGATGGTTACTTCTTCACCTTCCAGGTACCGCTCCATGATGGCATCGTCCTGCTCGATTGCCGTTTCAATCAGCGCTTCGCGGTAAGTTTCTACATCATCCACCATGTCCGCCGGGACATCTTGGATCTCATAATTCATCGGATCGCCAGAATCATCCCAAATCCAGGCTTTGCGGGTCAGGAGGTCAACCACACCCTTAAAGTCATTTTCAACGCCAATGGGCAGCACCATCACCAAGGGCTTAGCGGCCAAAATTTCTTCAACTTGCTTGACAACGTTGAAAAAGTTTGCGCCTGTTCGGTCAAGCTTATTGACATAGATGAGCCGCGCCACTTTTGAGTCATTGGCATAGCGCCAATTCGTCTCAGACTGTGGCTCAACGCCGCCCGAACCGCAGAACACACCAATTCCGCCATCCAGCACCTTTAACGAACGGTACACCTCAATGGTGAAATCAACGTGTCCCGGAGTGTCAATGATATTGAGCTGGTAATCTTTCCAAAAACAAGAGGTCGCGGCTGACTGAATGGTAATTCCGCGCTCTTGCTCTTGCTCCATGAAGTCAGTTGTTGCCGCACCATCATGCACTTCACCCATCTTGTGGATTTTGCCGGTCAGCCTCAGAATCCGCTCAGTGGTGGTGGTTTTGCCTGCATCCACGTGAGCGAAAATACCAATATTGCGATAGCGCGTGATGTCTTTTTTCATGTTTGCTCTCTAGCTTCAGTGCGACGAATAGCGTTGATGACTACGTTTAGAGGTGTTTAGAGTCGCTTCTATAGTTCGTGAGGTTGGTGAGGCCTGGCTGAATCGCCAACATTTAAGAAGTAGAATGCTTCTCTAGAGCCTTGCTTAGGGGTGTCTGGGTGTCAGTCTCCCTAGGCTGACCCAACCATTCGATCATAAATCATTAAATAATGGTAACGGAATAGCGGAGCGATAAAAATATGCCCACCGCTGGCTTAACAGAAAGGACGATCCAAGGATGAGCCTGAACACCATACCCAGACTGGAGAGACGTTAGAATCAACTGTCTTACCGATGACATCATACAGATAAACCAACGGATGACGATTCGGCTAGGGATTCTTTGTCTTTCTTCATATTAATCATGATTGCGACCAGTTGACGAGGGGCGATCGCATCCAATTTTTGGGGGCTGTCCTTGGGTGATCAGGATTTTCTATAGGTCTGTCCCTTGCTGCTCTGGATTCCTGTCGGTATCCACCCAACTCTCTGCGGCCCATCTTCCCATCATGATGGGAATCTGCCCCATTGTTCTGCATAACAGTCGGCATTCATTTGACCGCCTGATTGGTCAGCAAAGCGCTATGCGGGAGCGATCGCTCTGCAATGATCGGCTTAGGCGGCTCCACAAATGGCACATCCTAGGTTGAATGAATATAACTGGTACGTTCGATGTAGCATGGCCATCGGATTGAAGCAGTTGCGTCACGGCTGATCCCGGCGGATGTCTATAATTCACACACGTCCTAGGTGCGTTTATGTTCAAGGAAATGCGGTGATGTCATCTGATTGTATTCCCCTAGATGTGGTTTCTCAGGCGTGGCTGAATGACTGTGCGCTGGAAGCGAAACGACAGACAGATCTAGGGCGATTGCCCACCTACATTCCAGTATTGGGATCGATCCCGCCCGATCGCTTTGCCCTAGCCATTTCTACAGTGACTGGACGAGAGGAGGGAGTGGGCGATCGCTGCCTGCGGTTCCCGCTGATGAGTGTTATTAAGCCGTTTTTGCTGCTGTATTTGCTAGAGCAGGTGGGCATGGAGACCGTTTTTAGCACTGTGGGGATGCAGTCGTCGGATCAAAGTTATAACTCTTTGAGCCAGCTTGAACTCGATCAGGGTTTTCCGCGCAATCCTATGCTGAACAGCGGCGCGATCGCCCTGTGTGGTCAATTGGCGCTCCTTCATCACGATGGCTGTATGGCGTTCTGTGATTGGATGAACGATCAAGCGCAGACGTACCTCACCCTTGATCAAATGGTGCTGGACTCGGTGCGATCGCTTCCGAATGATCGCAACCGAGCGATCGTCAAGTATCTGAGCCAATCAGGGCAACTGCTGTCATCCGCTGCTGCTGCGTTGAATATGTATGAACAGGTCTGCTGTCTCGCCGCTACGATTACCGATTTGGCGCGCCTCGGACGGTTGCTTGTTTCTGATGCGATCGCTGCTCCCCATCGACAGACCGTGCTGGCGTTAATGATGACCTGTGGTTTGTATGAATATTCATCGCAGTTTGCCGTAGAGGTCGGGCTACCCGCCAAGTCTGGTGTGAGTGGCGCTATTCTGGCAGTGGTGCCGCGCCAGGGCGCGATCGCTTGCTATAGTCCACCGCTAGATGCGATCGGTAATTCAATCGCTGGCGTTTGGGTACTGCGGCAATTGTCTAGTATTGCCAATCTGAATGTGTTTGGTTAACGGTTGGGCAATTCGCTGATGGCCTGCTATCGATTAGGATGGAGATAGGCGGTGCTGAAACCCCACAGAGCATCAGTGTTTGGGGCTAGGTTCTGTAGGCTTTCCTCGCTACACCCCTGGTTTTAACCACTGGATAAGCTGGTATCCCTTAAATCACGTTTCATGTTTGCTCTTTAGGATGACTGAATGCCTTAAACTCACCTGCGCTGCCTTACGAGTGGGTTGGGCAGACAGCGTGGGTGCTGCCCTGTCGCGCAATGATCGAGTATGACGACTTTTTCTAATCGCCCAACGCCCAAACATTGCCGTCAATTGACGGCCGGGTCTACTCCGATCGCGTCAGAGCCTATCTCTGCGATCGCAGCAGAACGGATCAATATGGTATTCCACAATGGCGGGCAATCCTTCCATGCTTTGAAAGATGTCAACTTAACTGTGCAACGTGGAGACATCCAGCTTTTGATGGGGCCGTCCGGCTCCGGGAAAACGACCTTTCTGTCGATTTTGGGCGGCATTCTCACGCCAACGTCTGGCACGGTGCAGTTGCTTGGACAAGACATTTGGTCAATGAAGCGATCGCAGCTTTCCCAGTTTCGGTTGCAGCATATCGGTTTTATTTTCCAAGGTTTTAACCTGTTTCCTGCCCTCACAGCGGTTGAAAATGTGGCGCTGCCTTTGAAAGTGCAGGGGCTTCGCGAATCCGATGCCCATGCCGCTGCTCAGCATATTTTGGAACGGGTAGAGTTAGCAGACAAAGCCTTGAATTTGCCCCGCGACCTTTCCGGCGGACAAAAACAACGAGTGGCGATCGCTCGTGCCCTAGTCGGCAACCCTTGTTTGGTGATGGCGGATGAACCGACAGCCGCTCTCGATTCCAAAAGCGGTCATGCTGTTATTGAAGTGCTGCGATCGCTGGCTAAAGAAGAGGGTACAACGGTATTGATGGTGACGCACGACCCGCGCATCATGGACGTAGCGGATCAGGTGGCGCACTTGGAAGATGGCAGGCTGGCTTAGGGGGCATTCCAGTCTTGTGAGTCTAGGTTTGAGGCATCCGACAGCACGTTCAGCCTGCGGAGTTGCGCACCTGTCCCACAAGTTGGCGG
The DNA here is from genome assembly GCA_964431105.1 of uncultured Leptolyngbya sp. GTDB lineage: Bacteria > Cyanobacteriota > Cyanobacteriia > RECH01 > RECH01 > RECH01. Next base: position 5,138 of record CAYSIR010000182.1, read on the forward strand.
GCTACTGTCACATCTACGCATAGACGCATGGGTCAACGTTGCGAACACGTTGAACCCATTCCAATGGGGATAGTGGTATTCATGTAAGGATTCTGGGTGGTATGAGCAACGCCCATACCACCCAAAATCCTTACCAATCAAGGACGGGTGTATGTCACACGCCCTCACCCTAAATCCCTCTCCCAATTTTGCTATCCATTACGCAGATCTCGCTGAAACTTTCAGTCCTCGTTGGCCCGCAAAATTGGAATATACCCCTTGCTTAGCCACTGGAGAACCCGATGGGCGATCGATGCAGTTTTAACCTTGATCCCGATGATGTGCCATTGCTCAATGCGGTTTGGGCGGCGGCGGAACGCCCCCATGCTGCATTTTATACCCCCGGTCATAAACGTGGACAGGGCATTTCCTCCGCCCTGCGCGATCGCTTTGGGTCGGCAGTTTTTCGGGCTGACCTACCAGAACTGCCAGGACTCGATAACCTGTTTGCGCCAGACGGCGTGATTCATCAGGCTCAATGCTTGGCAGCCCAAACGTTTGGGGCAGCAGAAACCTGGTTCTTGGCTAACGGTTCGACCAGCGGCATTCAGGCCGCAATGCTGGCTACCGTGGGGGATGGCGATCGCATCATCGTGCCTCGTAATGCCCATCGTTGCGTAATTGCCGGGTTAATGTTGTCGGGAGCCATGCCTGTTTGGGTGTCGCCGCAATTGGATGACACTTGGCAACTGCCCACCGGCATTGATCCCCAAGCGATCGCCCAAGCCCTTGTTACTGCTCCCGCTGCCATTTTGCTGGTGTCTCCGACTTACCACGGCCTTTGTAGCGATGTGGGTGCGATCGCGGCTCTCGCCCATCAGCACCACATTCCACTACTCATCGACGAAGCCCACGGCGCTCATTTTGCCTTCCACCCCGATTTGCCTACCCCAGCGATCGCCGCCGGTGCAGACCTTGCGGTTCAGTCCATCCACAAAACCCTGGGAGCCTTAACCCAATCGGCAATGCTCCATCTCGGCCACAGCAATCGCCTTAGCCGCGATCGCCTCTGTGCCAGTTTAGCCCTCACCCAGTCCAGCAGTCCCAGCTATCTCCTGTTAGCGTCTCTGGATGCGGCCCGACAGCAGATGGCTACCGATGGGCATCGTTGCATGACTCATACAATAGACTTGGCCGACTGGGCTACCGATGCCATCGCCCGCATTCCCGGTATTGACCCGTTGACTGATGGGCTGACGGGAGTGCATCAGCGCGATCGCACTCGCCTCACGATTGACGTGCGAGAGCTGGGGTTAACTGGATTCCAAGCCGATGAAATGCTGAATAATTGGGGCATCACAGCCGAATTGCCCAGCCTGCATCACCTCACCTTTGTGATTAGCTTAGGCAACACCCGCAACGACATTCAGCATCTCATTGATGGATTGCAAACCCTTGCCCAACGGGCGCGATCGCCTCTGCATCGACCGCTACTCATGCCGTTGCCGCCCGTCGTTTCCCCTGCTCTCACGCCGCGCCAGGCTTTTTTTAGCTCCCGTCGCCCGGTGCCCATCGCCGATGCGATCGGTCAACCCAGTGCTGAGTTAATCTGTCCCTATCCGCCCGGTATTCCAGTGGTGCTGCCCGGTGAACCCATTACTGAGGAAGCGATCGCCTACTTGCAGCATATTCAATCTTGCGGTGGCATCATCACCGGCAATGCTGACCCGACTCTACAGCACCTCTGTATTGTTGATTGTTGATAGTTCCTCAACTCAGCGATCGCTCAGCTAGCCTAAAAATCAGCCGACTGCTCAAAACTGTGGGATAGCAGTAGTCAGCTTGCTGAGCGCAACACCATAAAACGGATGGAGTTCTCACTATGCTTCTTGCCATTCCTCTAGCCTGGCTTCAGCTTCGCCGCGAGCGTATTCGCCTCTTAGTAGCTTTGGCGGGCATTGGCTTTGCGGTCATCCTTATGTTTATGCAGCTAGGCTTTCGGGATGCCTTACTCGATAGTTCAGTGGTCATGCATCGGCAGCTAAATACAGATATCGTGCTGATTAGCCCCCAGTCCAATGCCCTGATTGCCATGGATCAGATTTCACGGCGACGACTGTACCAAGCGTTAGGATTTTCAGAAGTCGAGTCCATTAGCCCCCTCTATCTTGATTTTGCCCTATGGCGAAATCCCGACAGTCGCATTACCCGCAGCATTATGGTTATGGGCTTCCCTCCTCAAGATAAGGTACTCGATATTGCTTCTGTGCAAAGCTACGCCAATCAGATTACCTTAGAAGATGTTGTGTTATTTGATCGGGCCTCGCGGGAAGAGTTTGGCCCAGTCGCAGAATGGTTTGAAGCAGGGCGCACTGTAACAACAGAAGTTGGCAACCGTCGGGTGCGGGTCGGTGGACTATTTGAACTGGGTGCATCTTTCGGCGCAGATGGCAACTTAGTCACTAGCGATCTTAACTTTTTGCGAATTTTTGAACGGCGATCGCCCGCAGGCATTGATGTCGGCCTGATTCGCCTAAAACCTGGAGCTGATGCAGAAAACGTTGCTGAAGCGATGCGCCAAAAACTGCCCGATGATGTACTGGTGCTGACTAAAGAGGGATTTATGGACTTTGAGCGCCGCTATTGGCAAAGCAGCACGGCGATCGGATTTATTTTTAGCTTAGGTACGCTGATGGGATTTGTGGTGGGCACCGTGATCGTGTATCAAATTCTCTATACTGACGTTTCAGATCACCTCGCAGAATATGCTACTCTGAAAGCCATGGGTTATACGAATCGTTATCTATTAACTGTAGTTTTTCAAGAAGCCCTAATCTTATCTATACTGGGCTATTTCCCTGGGTTCGCACTCTGCCTAGGGTTGTATAATCTAACGCAGAACGCTACTGCTCTTCCCATTTCGATGACGTTAGCGCGGAGTAGTGTAATTTTTGGTCTAACAATTCTCATGTGCTGCATTTCAGGGGCGATCGCTGTTCGCAAAGTCCAAGATGCTGACCCTGCCGATGTGTTCTAGAGGCTGCTCGTAGCCCCCTATTAGTGAGGATTTTGGGTGGTGTGGACAACGC
>CAYSIR010000183.1:0-8108 GCA_964431105.1 uncultured Leptolyngbya sp.
TCGTTAATCGGCACTTTCATAGATAAAACTGGGTACTGTGAGGGCAGACTATTGAAGGTGCGATCGCATATCGGGTTCAGCCTGGTCGGTATTTAGGTATGCCTGGGCAGTGCCAACTCAAGGTGATGTATCCATCTTTATCGTTGTTCATCATCACCGCCGTTCTGCGGAGTAGTTCATGCCGCCTAACCTCGGCCCTTAAATTGCTCAGTCAGGCTATCCTGAACATCTCTAGCCATTGTCCAGTCCCTACCCCGATCGCACCCTGTAGCTGTCTGCATAGATGGCAACAGCCCGTGCAGATAATTCTAGTGCTGTGTCTTTCAGACGCAGGCGTGATCTCGCGATCGCAGCACACAGCCACCATTGAGAGATTAGACTGATGCGATCGCTATTCTGTGAGTGATAAAGTTTAATCTCCCATCATGTGCATTTCCTCAGCCTCTGAGCGCATTCAGTCATCATTCTGGAGTCCCTAATTGTGCCAGCCTAGATTTGAGAGCCTGTTTTACACTTGCATTCACATTCAACCCTGAGTTCAAGCGCCGCTCTGGATCATGCGGCACACCCTACCGCCAAGCCAGTCCCGCAATCAAGTCTCGCAATCAACCGGCGAATATCCTCCCACTCAAACTCCGTCGCTATTGACCAGGGCCATTTCAATCTGCTTCACCGGTTCTGCCGACAGGAGGGCGAGCGCCTCAGACGCTTGAAGTTACTGTTGCCACGACCGTGGGCAACGCATTCCCCCTCAATTCATCTTCCAAATTCATTCCTCAGATTTATCGCTTAAAGGCTACGTGGTCACATTGGGACACCCCCCTAATTGCCCCCTAATTGCCCCCTAATTGCCCCCTAATTGACTGACACAAGAGTCGGCCTTGGGCACGGAAACTGCCCGAGTTTAGACAATGTAGGGGTTTCCTGACCCGCTCAATGGTTAGGATTTAGCAAGTTTTGTCAGACACGTAGGATGCCCCCTATCCTGGAACTTCAGCGATCGCTCAGTCGCTGCTGTCAGCCTTGCTATTGGGCACACTGTCGTCTCTACCGTCAGCCTTTACCATAATTTTGTTATCACTTGGTCACCCTCTTCAGGCAACCTGACCTATGAGTGCTAAATGGCTCAAGACCCTGCTGTGGAAAAACCGCCGCATCTGGTTGACGGCGCTAGGAACAACTAGCGTAATTATTTTGATACGAATGATTGGTCTGCTGCGCACAGCAGAACTGTCAGCCTATGACCAGTTATTTCGGCTACGTCCGATTGAAGAACCGGACGATCGCATTGTGGTAGTGTCGATCGACGATCGCGATATAAACGAATTGGGAGACTGGCCGATTACGGATGAACAGATGGCCCGCCTAATCCGTAGAATTTCAGCCTACGAACCGCGTGCTATCGGCTTGGATATTTATCGCGACTTGCCCGTTGACCCTGGTCACGAGGAGTTGCAAGCCGTGTATGAATCCACGCCCAATCTCATCGCGATTGAGAAACTGCCGGATAGCTACAGCATTGGCATTGACCCACCCAAACTCATGGCTGAACTGGAACAGGTGGGGTTCAACAATATTTCGACTGATGTGGATGGTCAGGTACGGCGATCGCTCCTCTACTGGTGGAAAGAGGACGAAAACGGCGACCGCAGCTTTAGAACCAGTTTTGCGCTCAAACTTGCCCAACTGTACTTAGCAGACGAAAACATTGAACCGATGTCTGCGGGCGATGAATTACAACTTGGAAATGCTGTCTTCAAAATATTACAGCCATACGATGGCGGGTATGTCAGAGTCAACACAGGCGGCTACCAGATTATGACCAATTTTCGCGCGCCGGCTAACGGGTTTGATATGGTGCCCTTCACAGATGTGCTGGCTGATGAAGTGTCCGCCGAATATTTCCGCGATCGCATCGTACTGATCGGTTCGATCGCCAATAGCCTACAGGATTTTGTGCTAACGCCATTTAGCCGAGGCACGGGCAGCAGCGCTGAACGCATGGCGGGGGTGGAACTGCACGCCAACTTTACTAGCCAAATCTTGAGCGCGGCGATGGACGATCGCGTTCTGATTACCAGTTGGCCAGAGGTGATGGAATGGGGGTGGATCTTAGGCTGGGCATTGATCGGTAGCACGGTCAGTTGGGGGTTGCGATCGCCCACCCGCTCCTTTTTGGTCATTCTCATGTCCTTCGGTGGGCTGAGCATCATCTGTTATAGTGCCTTTCTAAACGGATGGTGGCTTCCGTTGGTTCCGGCAGGATTAGCGCTGACCGTCTCGGCGATCGCCATTACGGCTTACTTGGCTCACCTTGAAGAAGAACTGCACAAGTCCAAAGAATTTCTAAATTCCATCATTAACTCCATTCCTGACCCAGTCTTTGTCAAAAATACCCACCATCAATGGATTGTTCTGAATGAAGCTTACGCCAGCTTTGTCGGTCAATCGATTGACAGCCTGCTGGATAAATCAGAACGGGACGTGCTAGCCGATGCCCAAGCGGATGTATTTTGGCAGCAGGATGAAGAGGCTATTCGGACAGGGCTGGGGACCGAAACCGAAGGCGAATTTACCAATGCCCACGGACAAACCTACTGCATTGCGACCAAGCGATCGCTCCATAAAGACTCAGCAGGTAACATTTTTTTAGTCGGCGTCATTCACGACATTACCCAGCGTAAACGCATGGAGGACGAGCTGCGGCGGACAGCAGCAGAGCTAGTACAGTCCAATGCAGAACTGCGAGAAGCTGGCGCAAGTTTGCGGCAAATGGCGTATCATGACGCACTCACCGGCTTACCCAACCGCAAACTCCTTGAAGAGCGCCTGAAAGAAGCCCTTGACATTGCCCTAGCCAACGATCGACTCAGTGCAGTGCTGTTCCTTGATTTAGATGGATTTAAGCAAATCAATGATACCCACGGTCACCGCATTGGTGACTTATTGCTCAAGGCCGTTGCTAACCGATTGAAAAACTGTCTGCGCGGAAGTGATACGGTTGCTCGCCTTGGGGGGGATGAATTCGTTGTTCTGCTGCCTGCCATTCCGGCTAAGTCCAACATTCAAACCGTAGCCGACAAAATTATTGCCAACCTGTCTCAGCCCTTTGCCCTAGAAGGAAAAACGATCAACGTTACGACCAGTTTGGGCATCAGTATATATCCTATCGATAGCCAATCCTCTGATGAGTTAATCATCAAAGCAGATGCGGCGATGTATCGTGCCAAGGAAGGGGGCAAAAATAGCTATGCCTTTTTTGATGAAACCGCCTTTACGAGCCTTGGAGCGCCCGATCGCACCGAATCGTCGGATTTCGCTGATGCCGTTGCGATCGCTGAGTCAGCCCAACCTTTGTCCCCAGTCCACTCCAAGGGCGATGCTTACCCGGTGGAATCGGGGAACGATACATAACGGTTGCCAACGGCATCCACGCAGCCGACGCTCATTCGCTAATGTCCAATTCTCAGACATAGACTGAGGATGGATTAGGGCAACTGGGCAATTTGTGGATGGAGTTCAGCAAAGGTCGGATCGGCTTGAGCATCTTCTCGATAGCGGGGCTTCAGCGCGATCGCAGCCTGTAGAGCCTCTAACGCCGATTCAGTCCGCCCCTGCATGGCGTAGCAGGTTGCCTTGTTGTAGTGCGTGTTGGCGTGATCCGGCTTCAACTGTAGGGCTTGGTTAAAACTATCCATCGCTTCACTATCGCGCCGCAGTTGCAGGAGGGCAGCCCCGCGTTTGTCCCAAGCTTTGGCCGATTGGGGGTTGTGCTTGAGGGCTTGGTCAAAGCTGGCGATCGCATCCTCATAGCGCTGCACCATTTCCAACGCCATGCCTCGGTTCAGCCAAGCCACAGCATCATCAGAATGACACTGCACCGCACGATCGAATGATTCATAGGCTTCTTCATGGCGCTGCAAGCTGCCCAACGCGACCCCGCGATTGACCCACGCTTCGTGATAATCCGGTTTAATATCGAGGGCTTTGTCAAAACTAGCGATCGCCTCTTCAGCTTGCTTTAGGCGCATCAAGGTCATGCCGCGATTTAGCCAGGTTTTGTGGTCAGCCGGTTGGAGGTCTAGCGCTTGGTTGAAGGCCGCTAGTGCCCCTTCATACCGTCGCATTTCCCGTAGCGCCAGCCCCCGTTGATACCACAGGGTGCCGTCGCTGGCATCCAGGTTAATGGCTTTGTCATAGCAGGCGATCGCTTCCTCATTGCGATCGAGTTCTTGTAAGCCTAGCCCGCGTTTGTACCAAATCCTAGGGTTTTGGGGTTGCAAATCAAGGGCTTGCTCATATTGGGCGATCGCTTCCCGGTAACGCCCCTCGGTCATCAGGGCATCGCCTTGGGTGAGATAGTCATCAGGGCGCAAGAAGAGCTGGGGCTGATTCGAGCGCAGCAAGTCCAGTTGACTACCCAAATCCGCCAAGCGCTGATCCACGTCTTGGACAAATTCGGCGGCAATTACCTGCGGCGAGACCTGTTTTAAGTCTTGTAAAATTGCGTCTTTTTGCTGCTGGGCTTGGGTTTGCAGGTCATTGAGTTGCTGAGATAAGTCTTGGGCGATCGCCGCCACGCGCTCCAGGGCTTGGGTTTTGTCATCCGCTAAGCTAGATTCTAATTCGGTCAACTTGGCAGCAAAGCGGGCTTCCAGTTTTTCCACATTTTGCCGCAGGAGCGATCGCTGATCCTGGGCATCAGCTTTGAGGTCATCCACCTGCGATCGCACCTCATCCACCAACCCATCCAGCGCATTGAACGCCTGCCCCCGTCGCGTATCCGTTGCCAGCCGCAAATCGTTGAGCAAATTGGCCGACTCGTTAGCCAACCGCTCCAGATTTTTGAGAATCGATTCTTTTTGAGACTGAATATCGGCTTCTAGGCGGTTAAACTGCCCCATAAAATCAGCCGTCGCCTGTTCCATCTGGCTTAGCGCTGTATCCCGCTGCCGCATCACCTGCTGTTGCAAATCATCCAAGCGATCGGCAGCATTAGATTCTTGCTGCGTCAGGCTCGACAAAATGGAATCAGCCTGTTGGCGAATATCGATCGCTAGGGTGTCAAACTTGGCGCGAAACTCACCCGTTGCCGTTTCCAAATTCGTGACCACCAAATCCCGACGGCTTTGCACCTCGGCCTGCACGCCCGAAAACTGTGCCGCAAAATCCGCCTCTTGGCGGCGCAAGCCTTGCAAAATAGCGCTTTTTTGATTTTGCACCTCAGACTGGATGCCGTTAAACTGTGCCAAAAATTCGGCGGCTTGCTGCTTAAGGTTAGCAATGACGCTCGTTTGCTCCGCTTCGGCGCGGCCAGTCAGAGTAGAAATCTGGTCAGCAAAGCCCGATTCAAGCTGGTTCAGGCTATCGATCATGAGATTCGCCTGACGCTGTACCTGGGCTTCGGTGCGTTCCCGCACAACGTCCAACTGCGGTACAAAGTCGGCTTCCAGATCCGTGAGTTGCTTCAGGAGTTGGGCATAGTGCTTTTGGGCCCGATCGCCCAACTCCTTCAGTTGGTCAGCATAGGTTTGTTCTGCCCGCCCCAGCGATCGCTGAGATTCGTCCTGCGCGGCGGTGAGGGCGTGTTGAATGTCTGATAGCTGCGTCGAGAGTTCTCCCTCCGACATTTTCAGCCGTTTTTCAAATACGCCCAACTGCTCGTCAATGGAATCTAGGGCATTTTCCTTCAGTTGTGCAAAATCGGTCAGCAGCGCACTCAGCTCGTCCCGCCGTGCCTTCACATCCCGCTGAAACGTGACGACGCCATCATCCAGTTCTTCAGCCAACACATCGGTTTCTTTCAACAGCGATCGCAGGTCTTTATGGGCTGCCGCAATCCGATCTTCTAAATCCGTCAGTTCATTGAGATGATCTTTGACAATGACCGTGACTTCGCGCACCACCGATCGCCGCAGCACCCACAACCCCGCAATCGCCGTTCCCAACAGCAGTGCTAACACCACCAGCATGGCGTTAAACAGAGTTGTAGTGCGGTTTAGTTCTTCAAGGTCAACAGTTTCTGCTGTGCCAGACGTTTGGGCGATCGCTGGGGAGGTCGTAGGGGCGATCGCATCCGTCAATGACAGCAACACAGATAGGGCAATGCTGGGCAACAGCACAGGCGATGGTGAGAACTTCTGGCGCTTCATCAACATTGTCCTTATCGGTCAGGGTCTAACGGGGGTGAGAAAATCGCGGAGGCAGCGAGCCATCATCAAGATATGCTCTATTCTGCTACGAACGGCTGCGAAATGGCTGAAATGATCGAAATAGCCGCCGCTCTGATTCGCTTTTGGCTAACCGTCAAAAACAGCGATCGCTCCTGTTCAAGCTTACTGCGTTGTGTCGAAGTGATGACCGGTGCGGCCAAGGTTTCTGGAAGGGTTCAGGGTGGATTTAGACCGGATGCAATGCAGGCACATTGCGATCGCCGCCGCTGCCCAAACTCAGCGGATGGTCTACAGTAGCCCCTTCAGATCGTCTTCCGATGCCAGCCGCTTCAGCATTGGCTTAATGTCCTGCGTCCGACGTTTATCTACAATCAGCGTCACACTGCCATCGCGCACCACTACCACATCTTCCAGCCCAATGGTGACAATCACCTCTTCAGCGTTGCCGTTATAGACCACACAGCCTTTGCTGTCTTGCCCAACGTGCCGCCCAATGTCCACGTTCGGCTGGTCATCTTGCTTAAGCAACCGCTCCAGCGCATTCCAGTCACCCAGATCATCCCAGCCGAAGTTAGCCGGAATGACACAGGCTTTTTGAGTTTTTTCCATCAGCGCGTAGTCGATGCTTTTCTTGGGCAATTGGGGATAGACCGACGGGCCAGATTCGCAGATAGGGTTGATGATGTCAGGCGCATGGGTGCGCAGTTCTGCTAGGGTTGTGCCCGCTTGGAAGATGAACATTCCGCTATTCCAGCTATATTGCCCGGTTGCCAAGAAGGATTCGGCAGTGGGGCGATCGGGCTTTTCAGTGAAGCGATCGACCTTGAAGGCAGCCAGCCCGTTAACGTGGCCCAGTGCTGTCCCTTGCTGGATATAGCCGTAGCCCGTGGCAGGATAGGTGGGGGTAATGCCCAGGGTCGCGATCGCCCCCTGGGTTTTTGCCAATTCTGCTGCGGCCGTCAGCGTGGTTTGAAAACCGGTCTGATCAGCAATCCAGTGGTCTGCCGGAAAAAATCCCACGATCGCATCTTCGCCGTGGCGCTTGGCAATTTCCAGCGTTGCCCAGGCCACCGCCGGAGCCGTATCCCGCCCTTCAGATTCCACCAGCAGATTAGCTTCGGGCAACGCTGGCAACTGTTCCCGCACGCCATCCGCCAAATGGGATGCGGTGATGACCCACAATCCTGACCAGCCCTCCGCCAGCGGCAGCAACCGTTCTGCCGTTGCCTGCAATAAGCTCAACCCACTTCCATCTAGGCTCAAGAACTGTTTAGGGCGCTGTCGGCGGCTGAGGGGCCAAAAACGTTCGCCTTTTCCACCAGCCAAAATTACAGGAATCATGGTAATCTGCCTCAGATTAGTAGGGTTTTTCGTGGGGTTTTCAGAAAAAAGCTGGACATTGCTGATGGCATAAAATCACCCTGACTGCTGTGCGAATCCGGTGAACAATGGGTTCATTCACCGGCGATCGCACGGGCAGACTCGGCATTGGCACAGAATCAGCAAACCAGCATCGATATCGACCATTGTGATCTGCCCCAGGCGTGATTCCTATCCAGTATGCCCAACAGTTGCCAACCGTCATCTCCATTGCCCCATCTCTAACGCTTGGAAGATGCAGAACCCGGTGAGTGTCGGGCAAGATCAGCGCAATGCGTTTCAACACGGTTTATTCGTACCTCTAGTTGAGAGGCAACGCCAAGAGGGACAGAGCGATCGGGAGCAGGTCACTTTTGCAATTTAGCCCTCATCCCCCAGCCCCCTTCGACAAGCTATCCATTACGCAGATCTCACTGAAACCCGCATTCCTTGGTTCAAAAACGAGGATTCTGAGTAACCCTTAGAAAGGTTGTAAGGCAAAAGGTCTAGCGACTTTTGCGTAATGCATAGATGTTGGGCTACTAAGTACACCCATCTCCAGTGCTTCCGACAAAC
>CAYSIR010000184.1:0-8102 GCA_964431105.1 uncultured Leptolyngbya sp.
GTGAGAAGGATTCCTGCGGAATCCTTCTCACAATCCAAATAGGATTGCTATATTCTAACAGCGGCTTGACTAACAAAAAATTCAGCACAAAGTACGAAGACCGCGCCCAAGATTTTAAACAAGATAGGAACCAGGCTTCCTGGACTGCACCGTAGTTAGGGTTGAGCGAAGTTTGTTAGCCAACCAGGTTCTAACCGCAACCCGCAATGATGTTTAGAGGCAAATTGGTTAAACACTGGTTAAACAGAGAGGGAATCTCGCTATCCAAACTAACATTATGGGTGGGGGTATTCATGTAAGGATTTGGGGTGGTGTGAGCGTTGCCCACGTCACCACAGCTTTCTATCAATACAGGACTACCGCATGATAGTCGCTACATCTTCGGATTTGTTTAAGAATGTCAATTCATGATCTTAGGAAACATCAGGCATGATGGTATCAGTTGTTCTAATGAAATAAGTAGAGTACGCACTATGGAATCTGGAGAATTAACGACGCTTATCCTGTACTGTTGAGTCCTGGCTGGTTGCTCTCAATTTGCGTCATGGGGCTGTTTGCGCTGGGTGGCTAGCTGGGCGATCGCCTTGTCTAAAATCGTCCTAGTGATCCCGGCCATCCCAGCGAATGGTTCGTGGTCAAGATTTTAGGCGGTGCGCTGCTCCCTGCGCCCCACCGGTTGCGTGAATCCACCCTATCCTCACTTCTTGCGATCGCATCAGAATAATGGGATTATCACCCTAATTGGCTGACAAACGAGCCTGAATTAAGCATGGAAGCCTCTCCCTTGCAAGGTTTTAGACCAGATAGGAAGCAGGCTTGCCCCGCTCGGTAGCTGGGGTTTAGCCAGTTTTGTCAGCTTAGGGACATCCCCCTGGATTAAGCGCGGTAGAACTGATCTAACTTCAAGCTTGGAGAAAGCAACCTCTATTTGAGTCAGATCCCTAAATTAGTCTAGGTAGCTTAGTCAACTAGCGCTGCGGATTGAGCCTTGAAAGCGTCAGAAGTACAGAACCAGAAAAAGGTAGTGGTTTCATGTAAGGATTTTAGGTGGTGTAGGCGACGCCGCCTAAAATTCTTACCAATCGAGGACTACCCTAGAAAAATACATAAAAGGATACAATAAAAATGATAGCAGCTATTTCTAACCATCCCAATCTGGATGAAATTCGCTCAGGGATGCCGAATATCTGTGGTTGGGAAGCAGACATTACTTCGGTTGTACAACATACCGACCCAATATTTTTACCGGATACTAACCTCACGCTAGAACATATCAATGCTGGATTTGCCTGTGCCCTCCACATGCATCAACCCACGATTCCAGCGGGGATGAATGGAGAGTTGATTTGTAATCTGCAATACATGTTTGAACACGCGGGTGAAGGGGATAACCACAATGCCAGCGTATTTGCTTGGTGCTACAGCCGCATGGGTGATTTTATTCCCGACATTCTCAGCAAGGGCGGTAATCCTCGAATCATGCTAGATTATTCAGGTAATTTACTCTGGGGGCTGCGGCAAATGGGCCGCGATGATATTCTGGATAATTTGAAGAAACTCGCGTGCGATCGCCAGTATCAGCCCTACGTCGAATGGCTTGGAACCCTGTGGAGCCATGCTGTAGTTCCATCCACTCCAATTCCTGACATTAAGTTGCACATTCAAGCCTGGCAGCATCATTTCGCAGCCATTTTTGGATACGATGCACTGCGCCGCGTTAAAGGATTTTCGCCGCCGGAAATGCATCTGCCCAATCACCCTGATGTGTTATACGAATATATTAAAGCCCTGAATGAGTGCGGTTACAAATGGTTGATGGTGCAGGAACATTCCGTTGAACGTTTGGACGGAAGCGGGCTACGGCATGACGATAAATATGTGCCGAACCGTCTCACTGCTCGTAATTCTAGGGGAGAAACGGTCAGCATTACTGCCCTCATTAAGACCCAAGGGTCAGATACGAAACTGGTCGCTCAGATGCAGCCCTACCACGAAGCCAACGGTCGCGGCCATGCGATCGCTAATGGTAAAACAATTCCCTCCTGCGTCACGCAAATTGCGGACGGAGAAAACGGCGGGGTTATGATGAATGAGTTTCCCCGTGATTTTGTCCCTCTTTGGGAAAGAATTAAAGATAATGGACGCCAAGTCAAAGGAACTGTTGGAATCAATGGCACAGAATATCTGGAATTATTAGAAGCCTCTGGGATAACGCCAGATGATTATCCGGTTTGCCAAGCCGTCCATCAACACAAGATATGGCAGCGAGTGGAGCAGGCCACCCCCGAAGCTGTGGCAGCCGCGATTAAGGAGCTGAAGGAGACGGATCATCAGTTCAGTATGGATGGCGCTTCATGGACTAATGACTTAAGCTGGGTGCAGGGATACGAAAATGTCTTGGCCCCAATGAACCGGCTCAGTGCCTTATTTCATGAAACGTATGACCCATTGGTTCAGGCAGATTCATCCATCACCCAATCGCCTGATTACCAGGAAGCACTGCTTTATGTATTGCTAGTTGAAACCAGTTGCTTTCGGTATTGGGGGCAGGGAACATGGACCGACTATGCCCGTGAACTCTATAATCGGGGTGAAGCGGCACTGAAGCGCTAGGCAGAGTTATTCTTTCCTCCTTCTAGCAATCCCATGGCTGATGGAGAACAATAGAGGGTGGTGATTTCATGTCAGGATTTTGGGTGGTGTAGGCGTTGCCCACACCACCCAAAATCCTGACCAATCGAGGACGACCCAATAGAGAACTGAATGACCAGAGTGGTTCAATCATTTTACTCGTTCACACTGCCTGTCGATATTGATCAGCTACTGAGGATTATGATATGAGAGTTGCTGTGTTTAGCTGCAAGCCCTACGACCAGTTGTTTATGGAAGCGGCTAACAAAACATTTCAGCATGAGCTTGTGTTCTATGAAGCTCGGTTGACACCTAACACCATTCGTTTGGCGGCAGGTTTTCCGGCAGTTTGTGCATTTATCAATGACCAGCTAGATCCGCCTGTGTTGCGATCGCTATCTGAAAATGGAACCCAACTGATTGCAATGCGATCGGCTGGATACAATAATGTAGACTTACCTGGCGCAGCAGCCTGTGGGCTGCAGGTTGTGCGTGTACCGGCCTATTCTCCCTATGCGGTCGCTGAACATGCTGTCGGCTTAATTTTAATGCTGAACCGTAAGCTATATCGTGCTTATAATCGTGTCCGCGATGATAACTTTTCCCTTAATGGACTGCTTGGATTTGATGTGCATGGGTCTACCGTAGGCGTGATTGGAACAGGCACAATTGGTCAGTGCTTTAGCCAGATTATGCATGGATTTGGGTGTGAATTGCTGGGGTATGATATTCATCCTAACTCGGTGTGTACCGATATGGGAATGCGCTATGTATCACTGCCTGAACTGATGTCCCAATCTGATATTATTTCGCTGCACTGTCCATTATTACCTGCCACCTATCATTTGATTGACCACAATGCAGTTCAGCAAATGAAAGCTGGAGTTATGGTGATTAACACTAGCCGAGGTGCGCTGATTGATACTCGTGCTGCGATCGATGGCATTAAGTCTGGGCAAATTGGCTATCTCGGTATTGATGTCTATGAGGAAGAGGCAGATTTATTTTTTGAAGACCTGTCAGGCGAGGTTATTCAAGACGAGAATTTTCAGTTGCTTCAGTCATTTCCAAATGTAGTCATTACCGCTCACCAAGCTTTCTTTACTCGTAATGCTCTAGAAGCGATCGCCCATACGACGTTATCCAATATTTCTGATTTTGAAGCGGGGCGAGTCTGTCCTAATCAGGTAAAGCTGATGCCGTCAGCCTAGCCCAACAGGAGAAAAAGCGGCTTGGCTGAGGCATTTTCGGCTACTGATTCAGTATGGTTTCCGAAACGGCTGCGATCGCATGGGTGAGGGCCGCCACAATTTCATCTGCATCAGCAAACGTCAATACCAACGGCGGTGCCAGAATGAGAACGTTCGTAAATCCGGGAACCGTGTTGGAATTGCGCCCAACAATGACGTTTCGTTCTAGGCAATGTCGAATCACAGCGGCGACGCGATCGCTGTCTAGTGGCGTTCTAGTTATTTTATCTAACACAAGTTCAATGCCAATCAGCAGCCCTTTCCCTCGCACATCCCCCACAATAGGGTAATCTAGCAATTCTTGGAGTTGGGCTATTAGATAAGCGCCGACCTCTGCCGCCCGATCGCACAATCCCTCACGTTCGATGATGTCAATATTGCGGTTAGCCACAGCAGTGCAGGCTGGACTGCCGCCATAGGTATTGATATGGCGAAAATGGGAGTTAGTTCCAGGCTCATCTAAAAATGCTTCAAAGATATGCTGTTTAACAACCGTAGCCGACAGGGGCATATAGCCGCTCGTGATGCCCTTAGCAAAATTGATAATATCGGGTTCGATGCCCCAGTGCAGGTGTCCAAACATTTTACCGGTACGGGCAAAACCATTCACGACTTCATCATAGATAAGTAAAATGCCGTGGCGATCGCACAGTTCCCGTACCCCCCTCAGATACCCCTGAGTTGGAACAATTACACCACCACCTGAGATAATAGGTTCTACGATAATGGCGGCAATACTTTCCGCCCCTTCATAGAGAACCGTATATTCCAGCTCATTCAACACAGACTGATTATAGTCAGCTTCAGAACGTCCTTCTCCATGTCGATAAAAATAAGGCGGACTCACATGCAGAAAACCAGGCACAAGCGGCCCATACTTAAATTTGCGTTCTGCTTGAGCTGTCGCACTTAGTGCGCCCATCGTATGCCCATGATAGCCACGGTAGCGAGAGATAATTTTATAACGAGGTACGGAACCCGCTTCAGCCGTTTGGGCATGGTATTGTCGAGCTATTTTGAACGCCGCCTCGTTTGCTTCAGAACCGCTAGTTGAGAAAAAGACCTTTCCTTCATATCCCAGTAGGTCTAACAATTTATGGGCAAGTAAGATACCTGGCTCATGGCTCATGGTTAGCGGAAAGTATGCAAGATCAACCAGTTGCTCATAGGCAACCTGAGCTAGCTCTTGTCGGCCATAGCCAACATTGACACACCATAGCCCTGCAATTCCATCAAGATATTCTCGCCCTTCAGCATCCGTGACACGACACCCCACCGCTCGTTTCATCTGTTTGGGCGGGGTAGTCGTGAAGGCGCGATGCTGAACCATCGGATGCCAGAGGGAATTGAGGTCAAGTTGGGTTAGATCAGAGGTTGGTTCTGAGGACTGACTTGCACCTGCACCCATAATTATTTATTCCTTCAATCAATGAACAGTGAATACAATAGAGATGACGGCCATAACTACCGTTGAGGGTATTGGCATCTCTGCCTTGCTTGAATTAGTGTATCAGTTTTTCCCTTGGGGCCTTCATTGAGTTATCCTGTCGGGGGTGCGATGACTACGATGCTAAGCGAGAGGAATTACGTTTACCAGTCAAGCCCTCATTCCCGTCGCCAGCAAGATGAGCTGCCCTCCCATCATCATTAAGAGAATCAGTACAGCCTGCCGAAATCGTACAGGGTTGATGAACCCAGACAGCCATGTTCCAAGCGCAAAGCCAAGGATGATGCCGGGGAGAGCGATCGCCAAGGATTGCAACGTAACGGACGTAATCCGATGCTGAAGGAAATGCCCACCAATGACCGCGATCGCATTCACCATAAAAAAGCCGTTTAAATTACCTTTAAATTCTTCAGGAGTCCAGCACTTACAGTCGGCATAGAGGACGGCTGGCGGCCCCGGAATGTTATAGCTACCTAACATAACTCCAGAAACAAAACCAAAACCGTAGGCCCAGTTGGGGGAATTAAGCTTGGGTAAATGAAGCTGAAGGAGCGCGTAAACTGCATATAAAATCAGGCCGATTCCTAAAATGGCTAGCAGAATGGATTCATTAACCCATTGTAAAAGCAATAGACCGAAGGGTAATCCAATCAATGAGGCAATTACAAGCCGGAGTATGGTCTTAATTTGAAGTGATTGCCGATAGAATGCCCACAATAGAACGTTACTGCTAAACCCTGCCACCGCCACCAGGGGTATCGCCTGAGAGAGGCTAGACGCACTGGCTAGAATGGGGACTGAAATGAGCGCAAAGCCAAAGCTGGCCACACTTTGGATAAATGCAGCAATGAATGTTGTTGCAATAATCAGTTCAGGTGACATCATGACTCTATTGGCTGGAAAAACAGGAGCCGGTTGGGATATCCCAGCGCAGACGTTTGCTGGGTTACCCCGCCGCTAGCTCAACCTAGAGCAGAATCAGCTTTTTAGCGGTTGGGTCAGTCAATCAGCAGACTGACTGGGGAATCGATTTGAGGGATGGGTGTTAATGCGATCGCCCCCCATAAAAGCTTAGCGCTATTGGGAATAGCTCTAACTATGGTAACGGTAAATGGTAACGGTCAATTGTCACCTCGTTGAGCCACCTGGCTCGGCCATCCTTGAAACCTTCGGCCGTCTCCTTAGCACAATCCTAGAAAGTTTAAGTCCTCTGTAATCATTTGCGGTAGTGTAGGCGTCGCCAGTACCACCATAAATGATTACATAAATACTACTACCGATCGTTTTAATGAATGCCGTGTCCAAAAGTAGATAGGCTTGCCTCACCTGTTCTGGTTGATACATTCACGAGCTTTGGATGGAAGGGGTGAGGGCCATCAATCAACGTCGCGATCGCTCATCAGATAGTTGGGGATCATGACGGGGTCGTCCTCTATTGGTAAGGATTTTGGCTGGTGTGGGCGTTGCCCACACCAGCCAAAATCCTTACATGAATACCACTACCCATGACGGCTGGGGATCACGTCCTTGCAGCGTTCCGCATTGATTTCCATGATGTCCTGTATGTGGAACTATTCAAGTTGGAACTATTCAAGTTGTTCGCCATTAAATGACTGGACAGAGGGGCGATCGCAACGGGACGGCGGCAACACTGGAATGCACGGCAAAGGTGTAACGTTTCCTTTAGACCGGTTATAGGTAAAGAGTAGTAAGATGTGATTGGCTTAAGATTGCTTGCCTGTATTCAGCGAAGGTGCAGCATCAGCGCATAGCAATACAGCCGATAGTCATTTCTATTGCCTGCATGGTTAACTGCAAAATACGTTAATTTATTCGTTTGATGTATCTATTGGGCACATTGAGCTTTCATCGGGTGCTGATAGATGCTTTAGGTGATTCTAGCAATTTTATTCAGATGATGGATAACGTTCCTGCGGATTTGTTTTACGGAGCCTATCATTCGTAAGTCACGTATTGTTCACACGTCCGATTCCGATCGCGACTTTATGAAAATGGTGAGAAGGGTTCGTTCAAGATTCTTCTCGTACAGTTGAGCTTAATGGATCAACTCATGGGTTATTTAAGACCGCTAGTCAGTCGCAATGTTAGCGATCGCTTGAATATAACGATCATAGACTATGGAGAAACAGCATGAACCCCCTGACTCATCGGACGAAAATCGTAGTTACCATTGGCCCAGCCAGTAGTTCCCCCGACGTAATTGAGCAACTCTTGCTTAGTGGAATGAATGTGGCACGGCTTAACTTTTCCCATGGTCACTACGAAGACCACGCCAAGCGAATTTTAGAACTACGGGCGATCGCAGATAGGTTAGAGCTACCGCTTACCATTTTGCAAGATTTGCAGGGCCCAAAAATTCGGGTTGGCGACCTGCCGGGTGATGGGATTCAGCTAGATGTCGATCAGATTATTACGCTGATACCCCTGCCAAACGGCTCTGAATCTGTAAATTCTGATGCTAATTCTGGAACGTCCATCACCATTGATTATCCCTATGTAGCAGAGGAAGCACAGCCGGGAACTCCAGTGTTGCTAGATGATGGGTTGATGGAACTCAGAGTTGAAGCAGTGCAGGGAACAGCCGTGCGGTGCCGTGTTGTTGTTGGAGGACTGCTCAAAAGCCATAAGGGGGCTAACTTTCCAACCCTAAATCTGCGGCTACCGTCTTTAACAGATAAAGATAAGCAAGATTTGGAATTTGGGGTGCAGCAAGGGGTTGATATTGTCTCGCTGAGCTTTGTGCGATCGGCTGA
>CAYSIR010000185.1:0-8068 GCA_964431105.1 uncultured Leptolyngbya sp.
GGAATCCTTCTCACAATCCAAATAGGATTGCTATATGCATTACGCAAAAGTCGCCAGACCTTTTGCAGCAGAGCCTTTCTAAGGGTTAATCAGAATCCTCGTTTTTGAACTAAGGAATGCGGGTTTCAGCGAGATCTGCGTCATGGATAGGCCCTCTGGGCGAGGGGTTGGGGGTGAGGGTCTTCAAGTTGTGTCAGTCAATTAGCCGTAGCAGTTACGCTGAGTCAGCTTAGTCCATTTTAAGGTAGGATAAAAGCCCTAGAGGTTTTATCAATCCGAGCGCCAGCCCTTCTACCTTTGACGTTCATGTGGCATCGTGTCAAACAGCAAGTTCAGCAGCAGTTATGGAAATGGCGTGGCATCATGATGGTGCCTTTTTTGGTAGCCGGAACTGTGATTGGGCTGAGGTTGACGGGTGGCTTGCAGCTTTTTGAATGGGCAGCGCTAGATTATTTTGTGCGATCGCGCCCTCCTGAGTTTCCAGAATCGCGAATTGTGATTGTATCGATTGGCGAAACTGATATTGAATGGTTGCAGCAATGGCCGATTACGGATGAAACCCTGGCTCAACTCATTCAGACCATTGCGGCTCACAATCCTCGCGCCATCGGACTAGACCTTTATCGTAACTTGCCTGTTGGCACGGGACAGGAGCAGCTTAATAATGTGTTTTACAATACGCCGAACCTAATTGGCATCGAAAAAGCAATCGGCGATAGCTACGGGGCAGCCGTTGCACCGTCGCCAATCTTGAATGAACTAGAGCAGATAAGCGCGAGTGATATTGTGATTGATGCCGATGGTACGGTGCGTCGCATTTTGTTATCTATTCGTGATGTCAATGGACAGACTGTACTAGGATTTGCAACGCGGCTATCGCTAATGTATCTGGAGGAGGAAGGCATTCAACTTGAGATAGTAGAAGGCGACAACCAGCATTTGCGACTCGGCTATGCTAATTTTCGTCCGCTATCTCCTTATTCGGGCAGTTACGTTCGTCTAGATGCGGGTGGTTATCAAATCATGTCTAGTCCTCGCTATCTTATCGATCAATTTCCAAACATATCTCTAAAGGATGTCTTGAATGAAGACATTCCAGAGGGACTGCTGACCAATCGTATTGTGTTAATTGGCACTACGGCAGCTAGCTTGGGCGATCGCTTTCAGACGCCGCTCTCCGATCGCTATACCAACTTGCCAGGCATTCCAGGCATTTATGTTCATGCTGATTTTATGAGCCAGATCCTAAGCGCGGCGATGGAAGGTCGCCCATTGCTCAATCCGTGGACGGAGCCATTGGAGTGGATATGGATTATAATCTGTGCCATCCTTGGTGGCGTCTATGGCTGGACATTGCGATCGCCTCTCAGCACAGTCATTAGCCTAGCAGTGACTGGACTTTCCCTATGGATTATCGCTTACCTATTTTTCTTATCTGGATGGTGGATACCCATTGTGCCAGCGTTGATTGCCCTGTTTGGTGCAGCCACGTTTAATAAAGCGTATATTCTGTGGTATAACCTATTGCTCTCGAAGCAAGAGTTAGAGCGCTATTCTCAAACCCTTGAACATAAGGTCGCTGAACGAACCTTAGAATTGCAAGCTAAAAACGAGCAACTTCAGCAAGAAATGAGCGATCGCCTGCAAGCTCAAGCTGATCTCAATCTTATGTTTGCAGCAATGACCGACACTATTATCGTATTTGACGAAGCTGGACGGTATCTCAAATATCGGCAGCCCAACCCTCACCTTACCTATAAACTAGGAATACAGCGAATCGGGCGCACTGTCCATGATGTGCTGCCTCGCCATGTCGCAGCAATTGCTTTAGATGCCATTAAGCGCACATTTTATTTGCATCGACTCTCTAAGTATTTTAGCCGCGATCGCCGTCCCTCCTCCTATCGTCAAGATGTCACCGTCGAGTATTGCTTACCCATTGAAGATAAGAACACTTGGTTTTCAGCAAAAGTGTCTCCCATCTCGGACGATACCGTGCTATGGGTTGCCCGTGACATTACATACCGCAAAGCCGCAGAGCTAGCCCTCCATGCTGCCAAGAATGCCGCAGAAACGGCCAACCAAACCAAGAGTCAGTTTTTGGCAACCATGAGCCATGAATTGCGAACACCGCTCAATGCGATTCTAGGCTATACCCAAGTGCTACGGCGCGATCGTAACTTATCGAGCGCTCAGCAGGATTATGTTCAGATTATCCATCGCAGCGGTGAGCATTTATTAGATTTGATCAACGATGTCCTCACGATGTCGAAGATAGAGGCAGGACGGATGACGCTCAAGCCATCTCGCTTTGACCTTTATGGATTATTAGAGACGCTACTACAGATGTTTGAACTGCGATCGCGCTCAAAAGGATTAGAGATACGGTTTGAGCGCGATCCACACCTGCCGCAATTTATCATTACCGATGAAAGTAAGCTACGTCAGGTTCTTATTAATTTACTAGGAAATGCATTCAAATTTACCGACGCTGGTTATGTGTCCCTAGCTGTGGCGCTAGATCAGTCAAACAACGACGCGATCGCTAGTTCTATCTCAGAATATGAAACCATCTGCACCTTGAGCTTTACCGTTGAAGATACGGGGTGTGGGATTGCCGCAGCAGAACTGCCGCAGCTTTTCCAACCCTTTGAGCAAACAGAGTCAGGACGGCGATCGCGACAGGGAACCGGACTTGGTCTAGCCATCTGTCGTCAGTTTGTACGGCTTATGGGAGGCGACATCAGCGTCACTAGCCAAATTGGGGACGGCTCAACCTTCCGTTTTCATATTCAGGCAGCGATCGCTGAAACAGTAGACTGCGCCACTCAGTCCAACGTCCTGATTGTAGGGTTAGAACCAGGGCAGCCCCATTATCGTGTATTGCTAGCCGAAGCAGACGGCGACGAACATCTGTTGAAAAAACTATTGGAACCCATTGGTTTTGCCGTAAAAAGTGTAGATACCCTGGAGGAGTTGCAGCACCAGTGGATTCATTGGCAACCCGACCTACTGCTCATCGATCGCCAATGGAATGACAACTTAGCCATGACTGCCCTGCCTACGCTGCCGCCTGTTGTTGCCCACTCCAATTCAGAGCGATCGCCCGTCATTCTGCTGATGACAGCCGATCTCTTTGCCTATGACGACACCAGAACGACCCAGGCCTACAATGTCCATCACGACGTGGTCATTAAGCCCTTTCATGATTCAGTGCTGCTTGAAAAAATAGCAACCCACCTCTCCCTTCAGTACGTTTGTGCTACAAATAGTCCTTCCAGTGCGTCGGTTCCGCTCTCTCCGACCTTCAATTCTGCTGTCTTCAATGCAGTGGAAAACCTCCCAGAACGATGGCGCATCGCACTCCAGAACGCCGCTAGGCAAGTCGATGCTGAAAAAGTGATGGACTGCGTGCAGCAGATCACTGACACGGAACCTGAACTCGCGAAAGAATTGACGCAAATGGTTACAGAATTTCGATTCGATCGCATTCTAGCGGCAGTTCAGCCCTATCTGCCATGACAACAGTCATCCCTTGCCGGTTAGGGGTCAACTGTTCAGATTTGATCCCATATTGCACGTAAAAGGATAGAGCCGCACCATGGGGTTAAGCATTCTGAACGCATTTGCACTTGAATGTGCCAGTTCAATTGTCGGTTTGTGGGAAGGATGTTCTTAACGTCTGCCCGCAGCCAACCCTCCAAAAAATGTTGACATGAATACCATTGCCCAACTTTTTTCTCCATTGTTCTCCAACAGAGTCATGCGGTGATAGCTGAACCGCTTCATCTACCACCGCTACCGATCGCACGTAAGATAGTTGTAGTCCTTTTGTCCTCCGCTATTGCCGTGCATTGCCCCATCACACGGTCTAACTCTGCTTTGAAAAGAACGGGTAGTTAGGGCCGATTGATGGACAGCGTCGGATGCGCTCGCGTTGAATAATTCTGCACTATTTCCACAGTCCATCTGGGAACCGTTCTCACCCATCGGTCATCGTTTAGGCTCGCGTCTACTGTAGGTTTGCTGTTGATCCGCTATTAATTTGCCATGATAGAGTTTCCTCTGCCATTGACTATGTTCCACAGCCATCCGCATTCCGTCTTACCGCAAGCACCATCTTTTTCTTCCTCTGCCTCTATGACTGTGCAACCCAACAAGGGCGATATTCTTCTCATTGACGACACTCCCGATAATCTCCGGTTGTTGACTTCAGTGCTTTCTGAGCAAGGATACAAGGTTAGAAGCGTCATCAATGGAGCGATGGGATTGATGGGCGCTACGGCTGCCCCGCCAGATCTTATCTTACTCGACATTAATATGCCCGATATGGACGGCTATGAGGTGTGCCGTCGTCTGAAGAGCCAAGCGGCAACGGCTGAGATTCCGGTTATTTTTGTCAGTGCTGTTGATGAAGCGTTGGATAAGGTCAAAGCCTTTAGTGTGGGTGGAGTAGACTATATCACCAAGCCTTTTCAGGTTGCGGAAGTGTTGGCGCGGGTTGAAAACCATCTTAATCTTCGTAACCTCCAGCGACGACTACAGGTGTTGAATGATGAATTAGAAGAGCGGGTTCGGCAACGAACCGCCGAGCTAGAGGGGCTGAACCAAGCTTTGCAGGATGAAATTACTGAGCGCCAACAAATACTGGCTAAGCTAGAACACTTAGCTTGGCATGACTCCCTAACCAATTTGCCCAACCGATCGTTTTTGATGCAGCGGCTTCAGCAGGTGCTACATCAAACTCGTATGGACGAAACGTTTAAGTTTGCGCTGTTGTTTATCGATTGCGATCGCTTCAAGACGGTGAATGACTCCCTGGGGCATTTAGTCGGCGATCAGCTACTGGTGGCGATCGCCCACCGGTTGCAGGGACGACTCTCAGATACGCAAACCCTGATGCGCTTGGGGGGAGATGAGTTTACCATTTTGGTTGACCCGCTGAGCGCACCGTCAGAAGTGATTCAGCTATCGGAGTTGGTGCAGCAAATCATGAGTGTGCCGTTCCAGCTATCGGGACGGGAAATTTTCATGTCCGTCAGCATTGGTATTGTGCTAAGTTCACCGACCTATCAGCATCCCGAAGATATTTTGCGCGATGCTGATACAGCGATGTACCAAGCCAAGGCAGAGGGAAAGGACTGCTATCGCATTTTCGCTGAGTCGATGCACGCCCATGTTGTTCGGCAATTGAGTCTAGAAACTGATTTGCGACGTGCGATCGAACATCAGGAATTTTCGGTTCATTTTCAGCCGATTGTTTCTCTAGCAACGAGCAAAATTGTCAGTTTTGAAGCGCTGGTTCGCTGGATGCATCCAACCCAGGGCTGTATGTCTCCCAGTGAGTTTATTCCAGTTGCTGAGGAGACGGGGTTGATTATTCCCCTGGGAGAATGGGTCTTGCGGCAGTCCTGTTTGCAGTTAAGACAATGGCAGCAGCGCCTTGCACAACAGGAGCGATCGCCCCTTTGCATCAATGATAGTCATCCCCTCAGCATCAGTGTGAATCTCTCTGTGCGGCAGTTTGCCCAACCCAACCTCATCCAGCGCATTGATCACATCCTGATGGAGACAGGTCTCGATAGCCGTCACCTCAAGCTCGAAATCACTGAGAGCGCGATTATGGAATATTCATCATCGGCGATGGATGTGTTGTTGCAGCTTAAAGAGCGCCAGATTCAGCTTAGTATTGATGACTTTGGTACAGGCTATTCATCGTTGAGTTATCTCCATCGGTTCCCGGTGGATACTCTAAAAATCGATCGCTCCTTTGTCAATCGCATTGGCCCAAAAGGCGAAAATCTGGAAATTGTGGGTGCGATCGCCGCCTTGGCCCATAGCCTTGATATTGCGATCGTGGCGGAAGGTGTCGAAACGGAGGATCACCGCAATTATTTACAACAGCTAGGGTGTGAGTTTGGACAAGGGTACTATTTTTATAAACCTCTGCCCCAACAAGCGATCGAACAATTGCTGTTTGAGGAAACGCCAACCCAAACCATCTAGATGAGTTTGACCCAATCTCTAGGGCACGTCATCGCGGTTATCCATTACGGCTCTATCCATCCTGTCAAAATCGTTAGACATTTGCTCCACCGCTGTCTTCAACTAGCTAGTTTTGGCTGATATTGGAACGAAAGCATGGGAGGTTTAGCATTTTCTGCGTGACGGCTGGAGTCGTGGTATTCATGTGAGGATGTTTGGTGGTATGGGCGACGCCTATACCACCAAACATCCTGACCAATGGAAGGCGATCGAACTGTTGAGAAGGGATGGGTAGCCAAGCCGTTATCCGGTATCCTGAAAAGGGCGATCGCTCTGATTCAAAATTTCGATCCAATCTATCACTCCCCGTGATTGAATGCTATCTCACAGATCTAGCTGAAACCCGCAGTCCTCAGTTCAGAGACAAGGACTTTGAGTGACCGCTAGAAGAGCTGTGAGGCAAAAGGTCTGGCAACTTTTGCGTAATGCATAGGTGATTGAATGAGAGCATAGAAAATAAACTTTTATGAATCGAAGGAGTCATTATGTACATTGTACAGATTGCCTCAGAGTGTGCCCCTGTCATTAAGGCTGGTGGTTTAGGTGATGTGGTGTACGGCTTGAGTCGAGAACTGGGACTACGAGGACACACCGTTGAGCTAATCTTGCCAATGTACGACTGTATGCGGTATGACCACATCTGGGGGCTGCATGATGCCTACCGCGATTTGTGGGTTCCTTGGAATGGGGGAGATGTCCATTGCTCAGTGTTCTGTGGTTGGGTCTATGGTCAGCTTTGTTTTTTCATTCAACCCCATTCTGACAGCCACTTCTTTAACCGAGGATGCTACTACGGTGCGCCGGACGATCAGATGCGGTTTACCTTTTTTAGCAAGGCGGCCTTGGAATTTCTGTTGAAAAGCAATAAACGCCCAGATATTATCCACTGTCATGATTGGCAAACCGGGCTAGTTCCTGTCATGCTCTTTGAAATGTACAAGTGGCACGGCATGGAAAATCAGCGGGTTTGCTACACGATCCACAACTTTAAGCATCAGGGCATTGCCGGAGCCGATGTGCTATGGGCAACGGGGCTAAATAATGAACCCTATTATTTTAGCTACGATCGCCTGCAAGATAATTTTAACCCCTTTGCGCTGAATTTTATGAAAGGGGGGATTGTGTATTCCAACCATGTGAATACGGTATCGCCACATCATGCCTGGGAAGCCCGCTATGGACAGTTTGGTTACGGGTTGGGTCATACCCTAGAACTGCACAACTACAAATTTAGTGGCATTCTAAATGGGCTAGACTATGATACCTGGAACCCTGAAAGCGATCGCTACCTCCCAGCGCACTACAGCGTGGATGATATGAGCGGCAAACTCAAGAATAAGAAAGCGCTACGGGAACGGCTATCGTTGGAGGATAGCGATCGCCCGCTTGTCGCCTTTATTGGGCGGTTGGACGGGCAAAAGGGCGTGCATCTAGTGCATCATGCCATGTACTACAGTATGGCTCGCAGCGCTCAGTTTGTCTTGTTGGGAACAGCAACTGAACCCGGAATTAATGCCTGGTTCTGGCATGAGAAAAATTACCTTGCTGATAGTCCTATCTGCCATCTTGAGCTTAGTTTTAATGAAGAACTAGCCCATCTAATTTATGCCGCCGCAGATATTATTGTAGTTCCAAGTAATTATGAACCCTGTGGGCTAACGCAATTAATTGGGCTGCGATACGGTACGGTTCCGGTGGTGCGCGGCGTTGGGGGACTGCTCAATACGGTATTTGATTATGACTATGATACTCTGCATCCTCCCGAAGAACGGAACGGTTTTGTCTTTTTTGAAAGCGATACCCGCGCCGTAGAGTCAGCACTAGAGCGATCGCTTGATTTATGGTATAAAGAGCCAAAATTATTCAAAGAGCTAGCGATGCGGGGAATGCAGTATGATTACTCTTGGACAACCCCCGTAGAACAATACATCAGCATTTACGATCATATCCGGCACAAATAGCCAATGGGTTATAGCAATCCTATTTGGATTGTGAGAAGGATTCCGCAGGAATCCTTCTCACA
>CAYSIR010000186.1:0-8053 GCA_964431105.1 uncultured Leptolyngbya sp.
CGCCCACACCACCCAAAATCCTGACATGAATACCACTGCCCAATACGCGACTCAGCCGTGACTGCCGAGGTTGCACCATTCCGCGATCGCACCAACGAGCGATGAACAATACGCAAAGCGTCACAATTGTTTACAAAAGTCGCATCTATCGTTTGACAGATGGCAATCTGATGAAGAATGCTAAAAGTTCCTTAAATCCTTACGCAGCCTAGACCTGAGATAGTTCTGCACAGAAAAGTGTGATTCCCTATACAGAATCAATCGATGCAGAATTGGTGGAATCATGTTGATCCAGCGATCGCTTTCGAGAGTCCAGCCCTGGTCGCGTTAGGGCGCTAGGGTTCTTGAAGCGAGGTTCAGGAGCGATCGCGGTGGCTTTTTAGTTGCAATCCGGTTGAGCGCTGGAGCATTCAAGCTTCGCCGCATCAACTTAGCAAGTTCACCTACAGCTAAATGGTTAAGGAACGTCCAGTGATGATGTCTAGTAAATCGACACGACGAGCGCTGCGGAGTGGCAGACGAAGGAAGACCTTGGGGTCTTCCTATGCGCCCGACGCAGTTAGCTTTTTTCAAAGATTAAAGCGAATGCTGCCTAATCGCTCCTTCGCATGGTTAGCGATCGTGCCCCTTGCAGTATTGATCGTTGGGGTGTGGGGCCTAGCCGCTTCGGCTCAAGAAGAAGCCATGACTGCTGATGAGGTCAAAATCATTCTTGACAACATCTGGGTTTTGGTTGCGGCAATTCTCGTAATTTTTATGAACGCCGGATTCGGGATGCTTGAAACCGGATTCTGTCGCCAGAAAAATGCCGTCAATATTTTGTCGAAAAACCTGATTGTGTTTGCATTGGCCACGCTTTCTTTCTGGGCGATCGGCTTTGCAATCATGTTCGGCAGTTCGGCTGGTGGTTTCATTGGCACAACTGGCTGGTTTTTGACAGGAGAACATGACTTCGGCACATTGACCGTTCCCGTATATTTCCTATTCCAAGCTGCATTTGCAGGTACAGCAGCCACCATTGTGTCCGGTGCGGTGGCAGAACGGATTAAATTTATCGACTTCGTCATCTTCAGCGTGCTGCTGACCGGGATCTCTTACCCCATCAGCGGTCACTGGGTTTGGGGCGGCGGTATGCTGTCTGACATTGGTTTCCTAGGGACTGGGTTCAGTGACTTTGCCGGTTCCACGGTTGTTCACTCTGTCGGTGGCTGGGCGGCGCTCATGGGTGCAGCCATTCTCGGCCCCCGGATTGGCAAATATCAAAACGGCCAGCCTAACGCACTGCCAGGGCACAACATGAGCATTGCCACCCTGGGTTGTTTAATTCTTTGGATCGGCTGGTTTGGATTTAACCCTGGTTCTGAATTGGCAGCGAGCGAAGCTGTTCCGTTCATTGCCGTGACCACAAACTTAGCGGCAGCGGCAGGGGGCGTCTCGGCAACGACGACCTCTTGGATCATGTCGGGTAAGCCTGACCTGTCCATGATCATTAACGGGATTTTGGCTGGCTTGGTCGGCATCACCGCAGGCTGTGCAGGTGTGAGCTACCTCGGTGCTGTCATCATTGGTTTAGTGGCTGGCATTTTGGTTGTGTTCTCGGTGTACTTCTTCGATAGCATTCAGATTGATGACCCCGTTGGCGCTATCTCGGTTCACTTGGTGAATGGTGCTTGGGGCACGTTAGCGGTTGGGTTATTTGATACCGAAAGTGGTTTACTCTTCGGCGGCGGTGTAAACCAGTTGATTGCTCAAATTTTGGGCATTCTCACCATTGGTCTGTGGACAGTGGTGGTTAGCGGTATCTTCTGGACAATTTTGAAGAGTACCCTATCTCTCCGGGTTACGGAGGAAGAGGAACTGATCGGCCTCGACATTAGCGAACATGGCATGGAAGCCTACAGTGGCTTCATTAAGGACAGTGGCAGCGTGCCATCGGACATTACGGGTGCGGGTGTTAGCTAGTCTACTAGCGAATTTGCAACCGTTCTAGAATTTCATCGTATTCAGAATACTGTGCGGCAGGGACTCGTAACGTCCCTGCCTTTTTGTTGATGGGTGAGTCGCATCCTCGTCAGTCACCCCGATTTGGGTTCATGACTGAACAGGTTTAGTATCCAGTGGCGATAGTCTTCTGTTGGTCATGATTTTGGGTGGTATGGGCGACGCCTATACCACCCAAAATCATGACATGAACACCATTACCCCAGTAGCCATTTACGTTAGGACATGAGAGGGGTTGAGGGGCGGAGCCACCCCGCAACAACGTCTTAAGCTATCTGCTAGCCGGACTTGGGAAATCATAAAAAGATATGGGCTGCAACTTAGCCCGGCGGGTATGTCTGATGTAGCTATTGCACACAGGCTGTGCGCTGCGATCGCTCGTTTGACTCCACCGTTTGAGGCACGAGGGTAATAATTGTAACTTCTGGCGGACAAAAGAACCGAGCCGGAGGAAACGTCCCTAACCCACGATTAACATAAAGTTGGTTGTTGCCCACCTGGTGCAATCCCTGGGCCCACTCCCAATGTTTCACTACTTTGTGGCAGTCTTCCCGCATATAGGGAACCCAGCGTCTTAGCCGTTTTGGAACCCAGCGCCGAATTTGTTGATACCAGGTCGGTACGGGGCCCAATCCAGGGATCACAATTTGACCGCCGTGCGTGTGCCCCGACAGTTGCAAATCCACGCGCCAGCTTTGCAGCGGCACGGCTGTGTCAGGATTATGGGATAAAACAATGCGTGGAATAGATGGCGATAGTTGGCTCAGTACGATCGCTGGGTTAAATTCCCGTGACCAATAATCCGCTAAACCGACCAATGGTAGCGCTGGCCCGAAGGGGTAAGCAATTTGGTTCCACAATACCCGAATGCCAACTTGGGTAAAGGCGCGAGTGATAGTAGACCGGGCGATCGCTGGCACAATATCGTGGTTACCGAGAATGGCATAAATCCCTGAGCGACAGTCAATCGATTGCAGCCGTTCAGCCAAGGCGACGGCGGGGGTTGGGTCATCGGTAACATGATCCCCAGTAATCACAACAATGTCAGGCTGGGCGCGGTTGGTTACTGCGATCGCCTTAGCTAAGAGTTGTTCAGAAATCCGCAGCCCGTCATAGTGTAAATCCGAAAGCTGAACAATCCGAATCCCCGCTAGATAGGAGGGTAAATCTGAAATCTCAATCGTCACCGATTCAATGCTCAGTGGCCCAGATAGTAGCCTATGCATGACTCAGAGCTTCTCCCTAATACTTCAAAAGCGGACGCAACGGCTGACGCACCTCCATCCATACCAAACGGACAAGCCATCAGAAGAATGATTCAAACCTATGGGTGCGTCTGCCTACAACTCAGATGAGTGAGGCTCTGAACGCCAAATCGCAGCTACAACCCAATAGGGTGCGCCAGAATGCAGGTTTGAATCGTGCGCCAGCCCAGTACAGATTAGAAACAGATGACGGCAAGTCATTGCCATCTGTTGAGTTAGTCACGTTGACTAAATGATTAACCGATTAACCCAATAACGGTTCATTTATTCGTTGATCCATTGCAGGATGCGATCGCGGTTCTGGATAGTTGAAATCGCAGATCAAGCCGCTGATCCCAATGCATCTCAGAGATAGCGGGTTGAAACGATGGATGTGAGGAGTTGTGATTCAGAAGAAGCGCTGCGAGACCTACTTGATGACCCACATTCATGCCATGGCAACCCAAGCGACCGGACGGATATGGCAAGAGGCAGGTTCAAGCAGTCGTTATCCCGTTCATCTGTGCAGGTGATCGACAACAAGTGCCCCCATGCAACCGAAGCACCATCAGCTTAGCAAAGGATTTTTTCACATCTGGTTAAGGTTGGACTAACAGGCCGCCGATCGCCTGTCTAGAGATCTAGCTGAGACCGCTGGGGTGGATAGCAGCCTGGTTTGCTGATTGACTGATCCACCAAGCTGCATAGCCTGAGTCAGTCTATTGATGTTTAGGGACTTGTGTCGGGGTTGCTAGGTCAGGTTTGGCGTGGGGCGATCGCTTGGCGGCGTGCCCATCAGGTACGCGGCTCGAATGCTGGGCAGTAGCCTTCAGGAGTTACCTTAAAGCCAAAAAGCGGCGATTGTTGACCAAAGCATCGTTGTTTTCGGAAGAATCGGCAGTTTTCGCAACATTCTAAGCCTTCAGGGGCGATCGCATCCCCCTGGGTCAGCAGTTCCCGTTGGGATACTCCCCGCAGCACCAGCTCATCTCCCTGCCAGCGAGCCTCAACTAAGCCAGTATCCGCAAAGTTTTGCCAGCGTGGATCGTGGGTCATATTTTCTGGCAGCGTCACCATCACAATGGTTTCCAGTTCCGTCAGTTCGCCCTCATATCGCAGATCGGGCGGAGCCGGTTGATGGAAAGTTTCGCCAATCGGTAGCTCGACTAAGCTATTCGCCGCAGGTGAATGTAGATGATAGCGGCTTTGCAGTTCATCCAAGCCGGTTAAATCAGCGAGATACTGAGCAGCGCCATGCACAAAGATGACGTGCTGCGGTCGCAGGTTGTGGATCAATTGGGTGGTGCCCGGGCCGTCGCAGTGTTCGCCCAGCAGATAAGAGTCTACGGCCCAGTGTCCGGATTGAAGGTGCGTTTGGGCGTTGGGCGGCAAGCAGTGAGCTAGCCACTGCGTAAATTCTGTGTGCGATCGCCCTGGATGTTCAGGAAATAGCACAAGCCAAGCTTGCCGATCGATATGGGGGTGGCTCAAAAAGGAGGCGATCGCATCCGTCAGGACAATGCACGGCGTTGAAAATCCATCCGGCAATCCAGCCGTGCTGGGCTGAGCCGGATGATGCCAGCGACGCACCCGTGGCCGCACCCGCGTATCCCAAAACAATGGCTGATGGCGGGCAAAATTCTGTACCGTACTGGGCAGATACGGCATCAGCTTAAGGTAAGCATCACAGCCATCGGCAACAGAACCCTCTACCCAAATATCAACATCGCGTCCAGTAAAGTAATGATGGCTGCGCAACAGCATCAGCAACTCTTGCCCAGGCCCCAATGTTTCCGTCGGCAACACCACAGACTGCCCCTGTTCTAGGGCACGATGAATACGCTCTGCCAGTTGGTTTTCTTGCTGACGGCGATGGGGATGGCGGGCAGTGCCATAACTGCCTTCTACAATCAAAATGTCGGGCTTGAGTCCACGCAGTTCATCCAATGGCAAGCCATCTACCAACCGAGAGCTAGACAGCAAAAAGTCGCCCGTATAAAACAGCGTGTAGTCCCGTTCGGGGGTACTGTAGGTGATCAGAGTGGCGGTAGCCCCAGGGAGATGACCAGCCGGCCAAAACTGCAGCGTTAGGTTGGAATGGATAGTGACGGGCGATCGCCAGGGAACCGCATGGCAAAATTCAGGAATATCCGATTCGGTCAGCCAATTTAGCGGCAGCAATTCGGTCGTGACTTCGCTGGCATAAATCGGCAACTCTGGATACGCCCGATGCAGGTCAAGCAATCCACGGGCATGATCCCCATGGGCATGGCTACACACAACAACATCGGCGGGCAGCAGTGCCAAATCATTGCTTTGCAGAAACGCAACATCGTGTAGTCCACAATCTAGCAAAATGCGTTTTGGGCCAATGCGTACCAATAAACAAACGCCTTCACCAGCATGACCCACGGCATAGGGCAAGCACTCAAGTTCAAGCACTGGGCGCAACTCCTTGCCAAATGGATGGGGGGGAAGAGGCTAACGCTAGGGCAACTGAGGTAACTAGGAAAACAGGTACGGCAAGCATAGGTAATTTGAACAAAAGCGGGGCTAGTGCGAAACCCGTGATGAACTGGGATCATCATTGGGGATCATCCCTGGGGATCGAGACTGTTATCAATCAGTAGACTCATTCGTAAATCTCAAACTCTTTCCATCACCTTCCATTGCCATAATGGCTGCCCCTAGCTGGGCGGGGGCGCGTCATCTCTAACCTCGATCAGTTTTTGTGATGAATTGCGCGTTAATGAGTTTGCGATGAAGATGTGTGATCGAGTCTAGCGAGTTCATCAGGGTGGATGCAAGCAAAATGTAAGGATGCATACCAAATGCTAAAGGAGGCTGACGGTTGGCATCACCGAGGGGTGTAAGTTCGGCGGCTGGCGGCGCTCACATCTGATGATGATTCGGATGAGCGACCGGGCTATCCATCGGGCTATCCATCGGGCTATCCATCAAATTATCCAATCGTATCCATTATGAGTTCGCCCTGTCCGGGAATCACCGCACCGATCGCCCAGGCCGAGATTTGGTGTTGGGTAAAGTGGGCGATCGCGCCATCTACGGCATTTGGCGGCACGAGTACCACAAACCCGACTCCCATGTTGAAGGTTGAAAACATCTCAGAGCGGGCGATCGCCCCTTGCTGTTGCAGCCAGGTAAAAATGGCAGGCGTTGTCCAGCTCGCCGTGACCGATAATGACTGATTAGCATTCAGAGCGCGGGGTAAATTTTCGGGTAGCCCGCCGCCGGTGATGTGGGCCATGCCGTGAATGGCTAGCCCTTGCGATAAGGCTGACAAAATGGGTTTCACGTACAGTCGGGTGGGTGTGAGCAATAGTTGCCCCAGCGATTGCCCGTCGAAGCCATCTGGACAATCTGCAAAGGTGTGGTTAGTCGCTTCAATAATTTTGCGGACGAGGCTAAAGCCGTTGCTGTGAACGCCATCACTGCCCAGAGCGATCGCCACATCTCCAACTTGCACCCGCGATCCGTCTAGGATGGCGGGCTTTTCAACGATGCCGACACAAAATCCAGCCAGATCATATTCACCCACCCCATAGAATCCGGGCATTTCTGCTGTTTCGCCACCGAGGAGCGCACAGCCCGCTTGGTGGCAGCCCGCTGCTATGCCAGACACAACCTGGGCAAGCTGTTCCGGGTTTAGTTTGCCCGTTGCCAGGTAATCCAGAAAAAACAGTGGCTCTGCACCACAGGTCAGGACATCGTTAACGCACATAGCGACTAAGTCAATCCCAACTGTATCGTGGCGATCGCAGGCTTGTGCAACCTTCAGCTTTGTGCCCACGCCGTCGGTGCCGGAAACCAAGACCGGCTGCTGATAATGGCTGGACAGCTCAAAGAAACCGCCAAACCCGCCAATGCCGCCCAGCACTTCGGGGCGGTGGGTGCTGTGAACCATGGCTTTGATGCGATCCACAAAAGCCCGACCCGCTTCGACATCTACACCCGCGTCACGATAATCCATAATTTTCCTAGGGGTTGTCTTTACGTTGACAGAACGTTGACAGAACGTTGATAAAGAGATTGATAGAGCGTTTTGATGGGAGCATCCCAGTCATGACTAACACGACTGTCCTGGGATAGGCGATCGCTGGAAGCACCAGGAAACCGCCTGGGATACCTTCGGAAGACTATAACGCTGCGGTCAGCCGGGGCGATCGCAGTTGCCTAAGCCGCGATCGCCGCCTATAGCCCATCCATCAAAAAGGGGGCAAGTGATTCTCACCCCCAATCAATGGGACTAGCCCACAAGTCCTGCAACCCTCACATTCAAGGCTTTTCCCACCCTGCGGGAAGCACAAAACTCTACCTCCCCTACCCGCTTCTCCCAGAACCAGCGCAGGCAAGCCGCAGAGCCTTTTACGGCCTTCCCCACTCTTCGAGCAGCAAGTTACGCCCATTTTTGGGCTATCACGCAACGGCCGTTAGACTGTCGTTAGACGGTTGCCCCATCATCTCGCCATTCTTCAAGTACCTAGTTTTGGGGCCTTTATTGGTAATTGGCAAGGATTTTGGGTGATGTCAGCAACGCCCACCCCACCCAAAATCCATGTATGCATACCACTACCGTTTTGGGATGGATGAATCAGCGGCTTAGTGAGCGCTGCGTAACGGATAGCATTTTTGGCAGCGTTTGGCAGAGGGGGAGAGGGCCCGTGTGTACTTAGTCGCCCAATACGTCAAACGGGTTGAACAGATTAAGTTGAACAGATTGAACGGACTGAACGCTTTGACATACTCCCCCGTTTAGAAAACGGGGGATTCTCCGGTCAAACAGCAAC
>CAYSIR010000187.1:0-8039 GCA_964431105.1 uncultured Leptolyngbya sp.
TGTTGCGATCGGGTGCATGTCACCTTTACGCCCTCACCCTAAATCCCTCTCCCAAGATTGGGAGAGGGACTTTGAGCGGTTTTTCTCCCCTTCTCCCAATATTGGAGAAGCTTGTCCTGAGCTTGTCGAAGGGGGGGTGGGGGATGAGAGCAATACAGGGATTTGCAAACGTGACATGCTCCCAATGTCTTTCCATGTCACCCGCTGGGATGAGGCGGCATCTGTGACTCTAGTCGGATGATGGCTGCACACACTGCCGTAATTGTATGAACAAGCCTCCCCAGCCTGATCGCCAACGAGAACATCAAGCCAACGAGCGGACTTTTCTGGCATGGTTACGGACATCAATTTCCCTAATTGGCTTTGGCTTTGCGATCGCCCGCTTCGGCATTTTTCTGAGTCAACTGAATCTCGCCATTAACCAAGAAGCCTCCTCTTTGCATCCCGTTTTCAACTCCCAACTGCTGGGACTTTGCTTGGTCATCGCAGGAGTCTTGATCATTGCCTTGGCGGCATGGCGCTATAACCGAGTCTTTCGGCAAATTGAGCAAAACGATTATCAACCCAATCGTTTGGCTGTGTGGTTAATGACCGGTGTCACCATCTTGCTTGGGCTGCTCAGTATTCCGCTGCTGCGGTTGGGCCAGCAAGACATTTCACCCTCTCCGAGGCTCCAGCGAGAGTCACGTATGCCATCCTTCACGTTGATGGATCGCCCCAACCGCCGCTGACCTTCGGTTGAACTCCTCCGAATGATGCGCTCAAAGGATACATTCTACGACGATAAAGCAGATAAATCATCAGTCGTTGTACGTTAAGCATTAGGATATGCTATGGCAATTGAGCAAACAGAAGATACATTAAACCCCAGCCCAAAAGCGGCATTAGTCGTCGGCGCAAGTCAAGGAATTGGGTTAGGATTCGTGCGGCATCTCTTGAATGATGCTTCGGTGTCTCAACTGTATGCAACCTATCGATCGCCCAACTCTGCCCAAGGTCTCCTGACCCTGGAGCCTCACCATACCCATCTACATTGCCTAGCGCTAGATATTACCGACGAAGCCCAAATGGCTCAGATGGTTGCAAAAATCAGCACAATGACTCCGCACTTACATCTGGTCGTCAATTGTGTTGGAATTTTGCACGAAGGCAATTTGCAACCAGAAAAAAGCTTGCGCCAGCTCGATCGCGATCGCCTGTTACGGTATTTTGAAGTAAATAGCATTGGGGCAGTTTTGCTAGCCAAACATCTCTTGCCGTTACTGTCTCACAGCGATCGCAATATGCTTGCCACTATCTCCGCCAAAATTGGCAGCATTGGCGATAATCATTTGGGAGGATGGTATGGCTATCGAGCATCCAAAGCCGCACTCAATATGTTTATGCGAACAGCCGCCATTGAATATCGACGCAAGCGAGCCAAGACCATCATCGTGAACTTGCATCCAGGTACGACAGACACTCGCCTTTCCCAGCCATTTCAGCGAAGCGTTCCCCCCGAAAAACTGTTTTCATGCGATCGCACCGTATCTCAGTTAATCGCCGTCATGGATGGGTTGACAGAAGAACAGAGCGGGGAGTTTTTTTCCTGGGATGGCAGTCAGCTCCCATGGTAGTTCTCTGGTCTAAGGGCTATTTTCAAACATCCGGCAGGCTTTGGTCAATCACCAGCACCCTCATACAAAGCGATCGCAGCTCAGTTATTCTAATGAAGTCAGGATTGAGACAACGGTGTACTTACTAATTCCAGCAGCAGGTTCTGGGCGACGGATGGGGGGCGATCGCAACAAGCTCTTACTGCCTATATTGGGCGAGCCAATCTTATCATGGACGTTGAAGGCAGCCAAAGCGTCTACCTCAATTCACTGGATCGGCATCATTGGGCAACCCCATGATTGGTCAGAGTTCAGGGCGATCGCAGCTAACCTCGATTTAACTAAAACCGTTCATCTTATTCAAGGCGGCACTACTCGACAAGAATCAGTTTACAACGGATTGCAAGAGTTACCCGCAATTGCCAACCAGGTATTAATCCATGATGGCGCACGCTGTCTAGCCACACCAAATCTATTCGATCGCTGTGCTGAAGCCGTTAAAACCCATGCCGGACTCATTGCCGCTATTCCCGTCAAAGATACGATAAAAGTAGTTGAAGCCGGTTCACAGCTTATTTTAGATACCCCCGATCGCCGTCAACTCTGGGCAGCCCAAACGCCCCAAGGATTTGATGTTGTTCAACTCAAACAATGTCATGAAACTGGGCGACAGCGCGGCTGGGAGGTGACCGATGATGCCGCCTTATTTGAACACTGTGGGCTTTCGGTGCGGGTTGTGCAGGGTGAGGAAACCAATCTGAAGATTACCACACCCACTGATTTGGCAATTGCAGAACGTATCTTACAGCAGCGATCGGAACTATCCTGAGCGATCGGCGGATACGGGAATCAGCATTGAAAGTCCTGGCAGTGGGGCAGCTAACTAAAATCAGGATTATGGCTACAGTCTACCGTCCGAAAATCTTATTTAGCTGGTAGCGGTATTCAAATAAGGATTTTGGGTGATGTGGGCAACGCCCACATCACCCAAAATCCTTACCAATAGAGGACTAATTTAGTTTATTTAAGATAGTTACGAGCAGGTCTAGCGCCTGATTGATGAACGAAAAATTCTGCCCCAGGCGTTCACATCCGGCTGGCAGTCAATGGGTGCGCTACAGTAGGGAAGAGCAATTGTGTACCACTATGTACCATTGCATACACTGAGCCGATTCCAGAACCCTATGACTAGCGCATCGCTGAACCCACGAAGCACGAATCGCCGCCCCATGACCGATTGGCGGCTCTTTTCACGGCTAATTCCCTATGCCCATCGCAATCGACGGGTGTTGATTCTGTCACTGTCCCTGCTGCTGCCGTTGGCGATCGCTGAATCCGTGCAGCCCGTACTGATTGGGCAAGCCATCTCGCTGCTGCGGAATGAGCCAACCATGTGGTTTCTCGATGGCAAAACTTTGTCCCAGGGATTAACCTTTTTGGTGGTGGTGCTAGTGCTGACGATCGCTGTGCGATTAGTGTTGGTAGGCATCCAGGGCTATCTGGTGCAGGCAGTGGGGCAGCGGATTACGGCTGATATTCGCTCTGACCTGTTCCGCCACGTAACGTCCCTATCCGTTCGTTTTTTCGATCGCACCCCTGTCGGTAAACTAATTACCCGTTTGACCAGCGATGTAGATGCATTGGGCGACGTATTTGCAACCGGGGCGATCGGTATTTTTAGTGACCTTGCCTCAATGCTGGTGGTCATCATCATCATGTTTTCATTGCAGTGGCAATTGGCAACCATGCTGGTGCTGCTACTGCTGCCTGTCAGCGGACTCATTCTCTTTTTTCAACAGCGATACCGCATTTCCAACTATCGCGCCCGCGAAGAGCTTTCGAGTCTGAATGCTGCGCTGCAAGAAAATTTGCTGGGTATGAATGTAGTGCAGCTTTTCCGGCGAGAACGCTACAACAGCAATCTCTTTCGTACCGTCAACGAACGCTATGTTAGCGAGGTCGATCGCACCATTTTTTACGATGCGGCCATGTCCTCTACGTTGGAATGGATTGCGCTGGTGGCGATCGCGGCGGTGCTGTGGTTAGGAGGGCTGTTGGTTATGGAAGATCAGTTGAACCTAGGCTTATTGGCCTCCTTCATTTTATTTGCTCAGCGGTTGTTTAACCCACTGCGTCAATTTGCCGAAAAGTTTACCGCCATCCAAGCCGGACTGACCGCAATGGAGCGCTTCCATGACCTGATGAGCGAACCTATCGAGATCCGCGATCCGGACCATCACACCGCCCAAACCCCGCCGCCCGGAAGCGATCGCACTCCGGCTGCCCCGCCAGCAACCGTCGCCCCGCCCATACCTGGCGAAATTCGGTTCGAGCGCGTTTGGTTTGGCTACAAATCTGACGAATATGTGCTGCACGATTTAGATTTCACAATTCGCCCTGGCGAAAAGGTGGCATTAGTTGGCCCTACCGGAGCCGGAAAAAGCTCAATCATTCGATTACTTTGTCGCCTCTACGAAACCTCAGAGGGGCGAATTTTGCTAGACGGAATAGACATTCGCGACTTACCCCAGTCTGAGCTGCGCCGACGGATGGCAGTGATTTTGCAAGATGGCTTTATTTTTGCTGGAGACGTAAAGAGCAATATCGCTCTGGGTGAAACCTACCCGATTGAACAAGTCCGGCAGGCAGCCGAGCAAACTAGCGTAGCCCAGTTTATTGAACAATTGCCCGATGGCTACGATACACAACTGCGGGAACGGGGTGCCAATCTATCCGGCGGACAAAAGCAGCTTCTTGCATTTGCCCGTGCAGCCATTCGCAACCCGCCTATTTTGGTGCTAGATGAGGCGACTGCTAACCTGGACGTGGGCACAGAAGCCATCATTCAGGAAGCGTTAGAAACGTTGTTGACCGGACGCACTGCGATTATTATTGCCCATCGTTTGTCTACAATTCGCAATGTCGATCGCATTTTGGTATTAAAACAGGGGCGGCTCATTGAAATGGGCAGCCATGATGAACTGCTAGAGCGCGGCGGACTCTATGCCAGTTTGTATAAATTACAAATGCTGGAAAGCTGATTGACCAGCGGCTAGAGGCTATCCAAGAACGATCGCACGGTGTGGCCATAGCGATCGCCCGCCACCCAAACGAGGTCATTGTGTGTCGCATCAGTGATCCAAACTGCCTGCTTGGGTTGAGATGCCCGTTCATATAGGGCTTGCCCATGCCAGACAGGAATGGTGCGATCGGCTTCGCCATGCAGAATCAAAACGGGGCAATTCACCTGCTGAATGCGATCGCGATTGGGAAACTTGTCAAACGGGAACAGCGGAAACGGAAGCACTACCCGAAATGCAGAGATAAATGTACTTTCCAGCATTAGACCTGCGATCGGTTCCTGCGCGGCCAAATACAGCGACGGGCCGCCCCCCACCGATCGCCCATGAACCACAATCTGCGCTGGCGGAATGTCCAACTCTTCCACCAGATGGCGATAGACGGCGCGAATATCCTGGTAGGACTGCCACTCC
Organism: uncultured Leptolyngbya sp.; assembly: GCA_964431105.1. Classification (GTDB taxonomy): domain Bacteria; phylum Cyanobacteriota; class Cyanobacteriia; order RECH01; family RECH01; genus RECH01. The sequence continues at coordinate 5,090 of CAYSIR010000187.1, forward strand.
GACGGACGACCCTCGCTGAGACCATAGCCACTATAGTCGTAGCCCACCACAGATGCCCCCGCCTGCCGCAGCAGTTCCAACACTGGACGGATCTGTCCCAAATCTTCCGCATTGCCGTGGCTGTAGATAAGCGTGTAGGCGGCATTGGTATTGGGTAGATAGACGGCGGCAAGCTTGTGGCCGTTGTGGGTAGTAATCGTCAGTAAGTCAGACGATCGCTCATAGCTTGGAGATGGCGGTAAAAAAATCTTGCGATCGGCCGTAAACCACACATATAAACAAACGATTGCGTAGATAATGATGAGCGATCGCAGCAGTCGCGCCAGCGACCACCGCCCCACCACCCAACGTTGCCAATTGGATTGCGACCGAGATGACGATTTCACTTTAAGGTAGCCCTCTATCAGTAATGATTCTGGGTGGTATAGCAATGGGTGGGTAAGTTAGGACAACTTCAGTCGTCATTCCCGTGCAGACGGGAATCCAGAAACCCCAGAGCGTCCTAATCAACCCTCTCACTGCTATATCTATCCATTACGCAGATCTCGCTGAAACCCGCATTCCTTGGTTCAAAACCGAGGATTCTGAATAACCTTTAGAAAGGTTGTGAGGCAAAAGGTCTGGCGACTTTTGCGTAATGCATAGCACTGCTATACGGGCACTGCCCACCCAAAATCATGACATGAATACCACTACCCATTTCTGAATGTAAAGATGGGAGCTTCAGCGAAACTTGCCTAACCGTCTCCTAATCATTTCCTATCCACTAAAACCATGGCAGATTCTACCTTTCCTATTATTCAAAGCTTATACACAGACGGAGCCTGCTCCGGTAATCCAGGGCCCGGCGGCTGGGCTGCCGTTGCCTATCTTGCGGATGGCAGTGTGCATGAACTAGGGGGCGCAGAGTCCAATACGACCAATAACCGTATGGAGATTCAGGGCGCGATCGCTGCCCTCTCGTTGCTTATCCAAAGCCAGCAAACAGCCAGCCCCACCCTATACACCGATAGTGAATACGTCAAAAAGGGAATTACAAACTGGATTCACGGCTGGAAACGTAAGGGTTGGAAAACATCAACCGGCAATGCTGTTCTCAATCAAGACCTATGGGAAGAACTTGATGAACTGCATCACCAAGTCAATCAGCAACTCGATCACCCTTTGACGTGGGAAGTGGTGCGCGGCCATAGTGGCAATGAGGGCAATGACCGATGTGATGCGATCGCCCACGGATATGCCATTGGACAAGCCCCCTCCTTAACGCACCATCCGGCATTGGCAACCCCGAAAAAGTCTCGAACGCGATCGCCTCGCCCAACCAAGGCCACACCATCCAAGCAATCGTCAGCAAATGATGGGATTCGTTCACAAAATGCTAATTTTAGGGTTAAAGAAACGATACAATCCAATAGCACAACGGCACCCCTATCCCCCAAAATTGTTATGTCAGACACATCCCCATCGTTCGAGTCTGAAAATTTACCGAGAGAGTTACGGGTCGCACAGCTAAAGCATACAGTCGAAACATTGCAAATGGCGGATGAAATCGCCGCAAAAGGATACCTCATTACCAGTGCTGAACTAGCAGACTTGATGGACGTGAATGCCAGCGCAGTCACCAGTCGAGGCGATAACTGGGTGTGGCGAAACTGGGTTGTGTCGCGGGTTCGGCGCGAGGGCAATCAAATTTTGTGGCAGCTAGAACGAGTAGACTGAGCGATCGCAATTCTAGATAAGCCTGGCGATAATTATGTGGTTTCAGCTATGGCAGGCTAATGCTGTCATTCAAGAGGGAAGTCTATGGTTATGAACCACGAATGGTCATGAACCCTGATAATAGACGATGGCAGTAGGGTTGGCTGAGGCTGGCTAAGGCTGGCTAAGGCTTGCTAATAAGTTGGCTGGGCAATAAGTTACTAGATTCCTGCCATTTAACGCACCTATTCAGTTATTTTATTTGAACCCACACATTCCATCTGAGCCATCGCACAGGCTCGGCGATCGCCTTATACAAAGTGGTAGGGTGGCAATGCTTCTCCCAGTGATAATGTCCAGGTTGTGCAATCAGTCTGCCAAGCCATAAACTGCTGGATTAGATCAGACTCTGCGGTGCGATCGCACAAAAGGTGAATGCGCTCAATGCCGTCTTTGGGAGCGCTATGAACGCTGGAATATCTGGCTTGGGCGATCGCCACCTGCAACTGCTCAAACTGCTCCTCCTGCTGTCGGCGATGCTCTTCCTGCCGCTGGAATTTGCGCTTTTTCGCCAAAAAATACTCTTTCCCTCGTGCGGGTTCTGCCGCTGGCGAATCCATCGAGAATGCGATGGGTTCAGCCTTAATTGTGTATTCCGCTTTACCTTTTACCTGACTCAGCTTCGCCAGATAGTTTTCCTGATGGGTGGTGAGATGATTGATCAACGCTTGTTCAGATACCAGGAACGTCCCAAACGGCACCGGCAATACGTCCGATTGCTGGAACACGTCCCTCAAGACGCGATCGTGGGAGAGAATCGCCTGAAGCTGAAAGCGATCGTCTCCATCTTGGATCATTTCAGGCTGAATCGCAGGCTCAACAACGGCTGACAGAGTCTCTGTCGCCACAACCTGAAGCGCCCCCACTAATCCCTCTGGCAAGTCTAGCGTGGTCGCGGATGTTTTTAGAAATGCATAAACATACATGAACTGATGACAACTGCTCCTTTCAGTCTGCAACGTCTACCCGCAGGTGCTATGTCCAAACATACAGCAGATTGAAAGCATTTGTCCTGTGGCGATCCGACTAGGATTATTGAGAAGGATTCCGCAGCAGTCCTCACAGAGCTTATCTACATTCACCAATCAGCAGCAGTGTCTATGGGGAACGGTGGATGCAGCAGAAAATCTAGCGACTGTTGCATAGAGGATAGGGCATTGCTGAGTCACAGGATGGAAGTGGTGTTCATGTA
>CAYSIR010000188.1:0-8016 GCA_964431105.1 uncultured Leptolyngbya sp.
TGTGAGAAGGATTCCGCAGGAATCCTTCTCACAATCCAAATAGGATTGCTATACACTAAAATATCTGTCATCACTAAACACGGGAAGTTCTCATCGATCTCTCATTCTGAATTAAACTCATCAACCCATTGGCGTGTCAGCATTGAAGCATCGTTAGACAATTGGGTCAATCTCTATTCAGACTCAGTTGTTGAATGGTGCAAGATGTTTTTGGCGGCAGCGTTGCCCCCAGAAATGTTTATGGACTCGGTAACCTGACGGCAGTAATTCTGGAGGACTGATGATGAACGATTTGAAGCGATTTACTGTAATATTCCTTTTAGCGATCGCTGCTATTGCGGGCATTGGTATTATCAAAGCAGGAGGTTGGCAAAATTTTAAGCTACAGCACTTTGCGATCGTTCAGGTTGTCCATGATCAGAGTCAGGAACTTGGCGATTTACAAAAACAAAACGTCAACCCCGAAGAACTAACCCGAATTGACCTAAATGACTTACTCAACGGTGGGCCACCGAAAGACGGCATCCCTAGCATCGATACACCAGAATTTGACACAGTAGATACAACACCATTTCAAGGTGATGATATTGTCATTGGTATCGTAATCAATGGAGAAGCCAAAGCATATCCGTACAATATTATGAATTGGCATGAGATCGTGAATGATACTGTGAGTGGAGTTAATGTATCGATTACCTACTGCCCTCTATGTGATACGATTGTTGCCTTCGAGCGAGGGGAGATGACCTTTGGAGTTTCAGGTAAATTATTCCAAAGTTGTTTGGTAATGTACGATCGCAGTGATGATACCCTCTACGCTCAACCTTGGGCTATGGGTATCGTTGGAATGAACGTCAATCAATCATTACCGAGGATTCCGGCGATTAAGACAACCCTTGCAGATTGGGTTGCTCGATATCCAGAGAGCCAAATTCTTTCAACTCGTACCGGGTATAATCGAAATTATCAAGGTTATCCTTACGGAACTTACAATATAAATGAACAACTAATTTTCCCTGTCCGAAACCAAGATCAGTTACTGCTGCACCCAAAAGCGATCGTTAGCTATGTTTGGCAGGCAGACGGTCAAACACCTCATAACCAGTTTTCCGGAGATCATTACTCATTTATTCATGAAGAACTTCAACAGAGTGGTGTTCAGGAGATTGAGTTTGCTGGACGAACGATTCGCGGACGATGGGATGAAACGCTCTCAACTGTAGTTGTTGAGGAGTTGGATGGCACAATTATTCCTAGCTCAACAGCATTTGCATTTGTGTATCCTGCTTATTTTGGCAATTCCAACTCAAATTAAGGCTGTAATTGTATGTCGCTACTCTAAATGAGCGGTAAAATATTTTTTTACGGGGAACTAGCGGAACCCTGATTGGCTGATAAAAACACCAGATGCAGAAACTGTTCACAGAGTGTTAGGCGAGGAGGTGGAAAGACCTGACCTGTCCGCTGATTGAAGTGTAGCTAGTTTTATTCGTCAACTTGCAGCAAAACCTCTCTCACCACCCAAGTATGCTACAGCCATACCAAAATAGATAAGAATAGGTTTAATATAGGTTTAATATAGGTTTAATATTTAAAGGCTGCGAAAGGTTGTGACGTTTCTAAGAAAAGTTGGCTTTGTAACGGATGCTTCTAACCTGTCCTGTTAATGTTGTAATGGTATCCTGACATTCTCAGGGAGCGATCGCGGTTGTTTGATAAGTTTCTTTATCAATCCGTTTAGCGTTTTGTCTGCTAAATATCTAGATTGTCGATGTCTGGAACAAATTTATTCTTAAGCAGCTTAATACAGCCTATGCACAGAGATTGGCTGGGTCAACTCATCTTTCATTTAGGCAACGCTGAAGATGTTGTCTGCTCAATTGCAAAGAAATGCTGCGACAAAACAGGGTAAACTCTGACATCTTTATTAAGAGAACCATCAAAACTTCTTTCTCGTTAGAGAATACGATGACAAAGCACTTTGTGGTTTGCTGCGCTGACTCTAACGACCTCTGTTTGCCTGACCGTGGCAATTTGGGCAAGCTAGTCTCGACCCGGTTCAAATTCCTAATTTATACCTCGCAGCCTGCTGCGTGTGAATACCCTCTCTTTGCAAGATGTCTGCAAAAGTCATGATTTTGTGACAAGGGTTATTCTACTTATTCTTAATCTTGACTCCAATTTTGGATGTCCCAGCCTGTGATTATTCTGGGTGACAACGGAAATTCACATATCTGGGAAGTTCACTGTCGTTATCACCCCTTTGTTCAATGAATAGCTATTCTCTGCCGCCGAAACAAGGTCTCTACGATCCTCAATTTGAACACGATGCCTGCGGTGTTGGGTTCATTGTTCACATGAGAGGAGAAGCTTCTCATTCCATTGTGGAGCAGGCGCTCACTATCTTGCTAAATTTAGATCATCGAGGAGCCGTAGGTGCAGAGCCAAATACAGGCGATGGCGCTGGTCTACTGATGCAGGTGCCCCACAAGTTTTTGAAAAAGGTCACAGCAACAGAAAATATAGTCTTACCTGAAGCGGGTCAATACGGAGTTGGAGTGATTTATACGTCACCGGATCCTGCCGTCCGTCAGCGCAGTCGATCGCTATTCGAGCAGATCGTTGCCGAGGAAGGGCAAGTGGTGCTGGGATGGCGGGATGTGCCGACTTGTAATGCATTGCTAGGGGAAACAGCTAAGGCGAGTGAACCTTTTATCCAGCAGGTTTTTATTCAGAAGAATTCTGGTATTACAGATGACTGGGCATTTGAGCGTAAGCTGTATGTGATTCGGAAGCGATCGCACACTGCAATTCGGGTTGCAGAAATTGATTCGTACTGGTATCCAACTAGTTTATCCTGCCGCACCCTGGTTTATAAGGGAATGTTGATGCCGGTGCAGGTTGGACACTATTTCCCAGATTTGAGCGATCCAGATATGGAAAGTGCGCTAGGGCTGGTACACTCTCGCTTCAGTACCAATACGTTTCCGAGCTGGGAACGGGCCCATCCCTATCGCTACATTGCCCATAACGGCGAAATCAATACCATGCGCGGCAACATTAACTGGATGCACGCACGACAATCAATGTTCGAGTCCGAGTTATTCGGAGATGATTTGAAGCGGGCAACCCCGCTAATTAACCTAGATGGCAGTGATTCCACTATTTTTGATAATACGCTAGAACTGCTAGCCTTATCTGGGCGATCGCTCCCCCACGCCATGATGATGATGATTCCAGAACCCTGGGCAGGGCATGAGTCCATGAGCCAGGAGAAACAGGCTTTCTATGAATATCATTCCTGCTTGATTGAACCGTGGGATGGCCCCTCCTCGATTGCCTTTACAGATGGCACCATGATAGGAGCAGTGTTAGACCGCAACGGTCTACGTCCCTCCCGTTACTCTGTGACCCACGATGGTTTGGTAATCATGGCATCAGAAGCTGGAGTTCTGCCCATTGAGCCAGAGCGTATCGCCTGCAAGGGTCGCTTGGAGCCAGGGCGGATGTTCTTAGTTGATATGGAGGAAGGGCGGATTGTTGCTGATGAGGAAATTAAGCGCCAGTGTGCAACGGCTCATCCTTATCAAGAATGGCTCGATCGCTATCTGGTAAATTTGAATGATCTACCAGTTGAAATTCAGGAACCTCAATCATATCTACCATTGCATCAGCGTCAAACTGCATTTGGGTACACCTATGAAGAGCTGCGCCTGTTACTGACTCCTATGGCTCAAAATGGAGTAGAGGCGATCGGCGCAATGGGAACCGATACGCCGCTAGCTGTCTTATCCAAGCGCCCTAAGCTGCTGTATGATTATTTCCAACAATTGTTTGCTCAAGTCACAAATCCGCCCATTGATTCGATTCGAGAAGAAATTGTAACGTCTCCAGTTACGACAATTGGTCGTGAGCAGAATCTGTTGCAGCCAGAGCCGGAAAGCTGTCGGTTGATTAAGCTCAACACTCCCATCATCAGCAATATAGAACTAGCAGCCCTCAAGCAGGGAACGGGCGATTTCCAATCTGTAACGCTGCCGATTACGTTTGAAGCGAGCCAGGGGGTTACTGGTTTAAATTCGGCGTTGATCGATCTGTATTGCCAAGCTGATGAGGCGATCGCATCTGGAGTTAGCATCTTGATTTTGAGCGATCGTAGGATGGATGCTGATTATGCTGCTATTCCTGCTTTGCTCGCTGTGGCTGGGTTGCATCACCATCTGATTCGCAATGGCACCCGCACGAAAGTAGGATTAGTTTTAGAATCTGGCGAGCCACGAGAAGTTCATCACTTTGCAGTGTTGATTGGATATGGTTGTGGAGCTATCAATCCTTATCTTGCATTGGAAACAATCAGCGACTTGATTCAGGATAACACGCTGAGTAACATAGATGAACGTAAGGCGCACTACAACTACGTCAAGGCTGTCACCAAAGGCGTAATTAAAATTGGCTCGAAAATTGGAATTTCTACAATTCAGAGCTATCGAGGCGCACAAATTTTTGAAGCGATCGGTTTGCATCGAAGCGTTATTAATCGCTTTTTTACCTGGACGGCATCACGGATTGAAGGCGCTGATCTGGATATCTTGACCCAAGAAGCACTGCTGCGCCACAGCCATGCTTTTCCCGATCGCCCCAGTGATGTATCAACGTTGGATGTAGGCGGCGAGTATCAATGGCGGAAAGATGGGGAGGAACATTTACTGAGTCCCCAGGCGATTCATTTACTTCAACAGGCGGTGCGTGAAGGAAACTACGATCTTTATAAGCAATATGCAGCTCTGATTAATGCCGATGGCGAACAGCTATTCCGACTGCGGGATCTACTGGAATTTCAGGAGCAAGAGCCAATTCCACTGGAAGAGGTAGAGCCGATTGAAGCGATTATGAAACGGTTCAAGACGGGGGCTATGAGCTACGGCTCAATCTCAAAAGAAACCCATGAAGCCCTTGCGATCGCGATGAACCGGATTGGTGGAAAATCGAATACGGGCGAAGGCGGCGAAGATCCGGAACGCTATACCTGGACGAATGAGCGAGGAGACTCGAAAAATAGCGCCATCAAGCAAGTTGCATCTGGTCGCTTCGGAGTCACTAGTCTTTATCTTACCCAAGCCAGAGAGATTCAGATTAAAATGGCTCAAGGTGCAAAGCCCGGTGAAGGAGGTCAGCTTCCTGGACTGAAAGTATATCCATGGATTGCTAAGGTACGACATTCAGTTCCGGGTGTGGGGCTGATTTCGCCACCGCCTCACCATGATATTTATTCGATTGAAGATTTGGCGGAGCTAATTCATGACCTGAAGAATGCCAATCGTCAAGCTCGTATTAGTGTCAAGCTAGTGTCAGAAGTCGGTGTGGGAACTATTGCGGCTGGCGTTGCTAAGGCTCATGCTGATGTGCTGCTGATTTCGGGGTTTGATGGTGGCACGGGAGCATCGCCCCAAACGTCGATTAAACACGCAGGACTACCGTGGGAACTAGGCTTAGCGGAAACCCATCAAACATTAGTATTGAATAATCTGCGTAGCCGTGTTGCGGTAGAAACGGACGGGCAGATGAAAACAGGGCGTGATATTGCGATCGCTACCTTACTTGGAGCTGAAGAATACGGATTCTCAACGGCTCCCCTAATCAGTCTGGGTTGCGTCATGATGCGGGTTTGCCACAAAAATACCTGCCCAGTTGGGATTGCAACCCAAAACCCAGAACTTCGCAAGCAGTTTGCTGGCGATCCACAGCATACAGTTAACTTTATGCAGTTTATTGCTCAAGAATTGCGCGAAATTATGGCACAGCTAGGCTTCCGAACCATTAATGAAATGGTTGGACGCACTGATGTATTAGAACCTAAAAAGGCGATTGCCCACTGGAAAGCAAAAGGCGTAGATTTATCTGCTGTTCTTTACCAGCCCAAAGTGTCTTCGGAGGTTGGGCGCTATTGCCAGATCCCCCAGAATCATGGTTTGGATAAGTCGCTGGACATCACAACGCTGCTAGAGCTATGTGAACCTGCGATCGCTCGTGGTGAAAACGTGAGTGCAACGTTACCTATTCGCAATACGAACCGAGTGGTCGGCACAATTCTTGGGAATGAAATCACAAAGCATCATTGGGATGGATTACCTGAAGATACAATTCGCCTGCATTTCCAAGGTAGTGCCGGTCAGAGCTTCGGCGCATTTGTACCTAAAGGTGTCACTCTTGAACTAGAGGGCGATGCCAATGATTACTTTGGGAAAGGGTTGAGCGGCGGGAAATTGATATTGTATCCACCAAAAGCGTCAACTTTCACTCCAGAAGAAAATATCATCACGGGTAATGTTGCATTTTACGGTGCAACTGGTGGCGAAGCCTACATTCGAGGATTGGCGGGTGAGCGCTTCTGTGTTCGCAATTCTGGTATTCATGCGGTCGCCGAAGGGGTTGGCGATCATGCCTGCGAATATATGACAGGCGGAAAGGTAGTCATTCTAGGTATGACTGGGCGAAACTTTGCGGCGGGTATGAGCGGTGGAATTGCCTATGTCCTCGATCGCGCTGGTGACTTTTCAACGCGGTGCAATACCCAAATGGTCGGGCTTGAGCTTCTCGAAAATCCGGAGGATATCCGTGAAGTACATGATCTGATTCAGAAGCATTTGGATTATACCGGTAGCACTGTTGCGGCTGATATTCTTAACCATTGGGAGGAAATGCTTCCACAATTTGTGAAAGTGATGCCCCGTGACTACAAACGGGTACTGCAACATATCCAAAAAGCGATCGCGGATGGATTGAGCGGAGACGAAGCCCTATCTGCCGCCTTTGAGGAAAATGCTCGCGACATTGCCCGCATCAGCGGCAGTTAACTGCCTTTACCGTTTGCATACCGTTTGCATACCGTTTGCACTGATTTATTTGCCCTTCGCTGAAGATACAAAACCATGGGAAAACCAACCGGCTTTATCGAATACTTACGTGAGAATGCCGCCGATGTTGCACCGCAGGATCGTATCCGTAACTGGGATGAATTTCATCTACCCATGCCGGACGATCGCCTGCAAACTCAGGGCGCACGATGTATGGACTGTGGCACACCTTTTTGTCACACGGGTATGACCCTAAGCCGCATGACTAGCGGCTGTCCGATCAATAATTTAATTCCCGAATGGAATGACTTAGTGTATCGTGGCCACTGGCAGGAAGCCCTCGATCGCCTCCACAAAACCAATAACTTTCCCGAATTTACGGGACGGGTATGTCCAGCACCTTGTGAAGGCGCGTGTGTGCTAGGAATTACAAATCCTCCCGTCACCATCAAAAATATTGAACATGCGATCGCTGAGAAAGGATGGGAAATGGGATGGATTACTGCTAGTCCTCCCGCTCGACGCACAGGTAAGAAAGTAGCAGTGATTGGGTCTGGCCCGGCAGGGCTAGCCGCCGCCGATCAGCTTAATAGCGCTGGACATTGGGTAACGGTCTATGAGCGAGCCGACCGCCCTGGCGGTTTGTTAATGTACGGCATTCCAAACATGAAGCTAGATAAGCAAACGGTTGTTACACGCCGGCTCGATGTATTGGAAGCTGAGGGTGTAACCTTCGTCTGCAATACTGAGGTTGGCAAAGATATTGCCGCTGAAGCACTGATGAACGAATATGATGCCGTAGTTCTCTGTACAGGCGCAACTCAACCCAGAGACTTACCCCTTCAAGGGCGGGAACTGAACGGGGTTCACTTTGCAATGGAATTCTTAACTGGCAATATGCGTACCGTTTTGCAAGGCAGCCCGACAGACGACTATATTTCAGCGGCAGGTAAGAATGTAGTGATCATTGGCGGTGGTGACACGGGTACAGATTGTGTCGGCACTTGTATCAGACAAGGCTGCACTCATGTTACTCAGTTAGAAATCATGCCAAAGCCGCCCGAATCCCGTGCATCTAGCAACCCCTGGCCAGAGTTCCCGAAAGTTTACAAAATGGATTATGGGCAAGAAGAAGCGGCTGCTATGTTTGGTAATGACCCCC
>CAYSIR010000189.1:0-7980 GCA_964431105.1 uncultured Leptolyngbya sp.
GAAGGGGGGTGGGGGATGAGGGCAATACAGGGATTTGCAAACGTGACATGCTCCCTGGACTCCCGGTTTTCTCATGGTTTTGCGATCGCGTCTAACGTTTGCGACCCGGAAATGGCAGATTGTGGGTATCGTGGAAATCGAGCTGAACTTTGCGCGTCAGGCGGCGAGAAACTTGACGCACAATTTGGTTCAACAAGCGATCGCCCGTTGCGTGAATAATTTGTTGGGGAATCGCCCGAATGAAACGCGGGAAATAAACGGCTACATCCAAATCCAACTCCCACTCCACGCGAGTAATGACTTGCTCCTCGTCTTCACCTTCAACCAACTGCAGAAAAGCACGAAAGTCTACTTCATAGCCCTGGGGTTTATAGCCTGGCACGGGAATCGTTTCAATACGATACACGCCGTGATCTTGGGGCAATAGGTGAAGGCCGATCTTAGGTTCCACCTCGTACCCAAATGAGCCAAAGCGCCCGATGATCAGCGCATAGCTATCATTTCCAATCGAATCAGCCATCATTGGATGGGCACAGCGGTAAAACCACTCAGGATGCATATCCAGGTAGGCGATCACTGTGGCCGCATCGGCGTACATTTCCATACAGCTTGAATAATGTCCGCTGAAGTGAGTTGGTTGAGCCACACCCGATTCAACAGAGGGTTCAAGGGGATCAATCTCAACCAAGTTTGGAGCGAGTCCCATGGTTGGTTCCAAAGATTCGTAGGTTTGGCGTTCTGCTGAATTGGCCTGCATAGACACAAATTCCTTTACAAGTAGGACTTCGTCATGCCGCGAGTATCAGTGCGGCGTAGATGACACTGAACACAGCGCACAACTGGGCGACCCCGTGGCAAAGCTGAGAATTATGAGAGAATACGTTACAATTCTATACAAATCGTTAATATCCTGTTCCATTATGCCCACATTTGCCAAACCGCTACTGAAATTTTCTTAGGAAATTCTTCTGGAAACCATAGCGATTGATGAATCGTTTGTCGCGATGTGCGGGTAAATAGTCGGTGATGCCTGGTCATAGCCTATGCCTTATGCTGGCAGTTCACCATGTTTGATCTACGGAAAGGCGATCGCCAGCTATTCAAATCTCTCAGAAAATTATCGTCAATTTACGGAGATATGAATCCTGCAAGTGGGTATGGAACACCTTGATTAGGACGATACCTGACTCAATGACTGGAGTCCTGTCATCACGTTAGGGGATTCAATTAGCGATTCATCGGCTCAAGCTAACCGCGCTAGGCCGGCTGCTGACGCTACTGTCACTAGCTGAGCCACTGGTTTGCTGAGCCACCTGTTTCATTAAAAGGAAAAGTCAATGAAAGTATTTGTAGCAGGCGCTACGGGACAAACCGGGCAGCGAATTGTGTCTGCACTGGTCAGCCAAGGGATTTCAACGACTGCCTTTGTGCGCGATCGCAGTAAGGCGACATCTGTTTTGCCAGAAGGGGTTGATATTGCCGTTGGTGATGTCCTGCAACCCCGTACCATTGATGCCGCGCTGGATGGATGCACTGCCATCATTTGTGCCACTGGTGCCACTCCCAGCTTTGATTTCACCGGCCCATTCCGAGTGGACTATGAAGGGACTAAAAATCTAGTTGATGCGGCTAAACGCAAGGGGATCAATCGCTTTATTTTGGTGTCATCCCTCTGCGTCTCTCAGTTTTTCCATCCGCTCAACCTGTTTTGGCTAGTGCTGTTTTGGAAAAAGCAGGCAGAGGCGTACCTCTGCAATAGTGGGCTAGCTTACACCATCGTTCGTCCAGGTGGGCTGAAAAATGAAGACAATGCCAACCCAGTGGTGATGTCATCTGCCGATACCTTGTTTGAGGGCAGCATCCCCCGCACTAAAGTGGCGGATACCTGTGTTGCAGCGCTTTCAGATGCCAATGCGGTCAACACGGTTGTAGAGATTGTCGCCCGCCCAGAAGCCCCAAAGCAGCCATTTGAAACTCTTTTTGCAGGTGTTTCGCAGCCTTGAATGGCGTTGTTGGGGTTGATGCTATCCTGTCGAGACGATGGCTCGTATCATTTCCAGCCGTATTTCTAAAACCCTGAAAAAAAGTTGGAAATTGAGAATGACCATGCTACGATACTTAATTGTGGATTGGGCGGGTCGGTGCCCGAGTGGTTAATGGGGGCGGACTGTAAATCCGCTGGCTACGCCTACGCTGGTTCGAATCCAGCCCGGCCCATCCACAATGTCAAAGCATTAGAGTTCGGAAGCGTTTCGTCAGCGATCGCGCCCATCAGCGGTTCAGGCTTCTTTTAACAGGGTTATGGGATGAGGCTGCGACGTTTGTTTTCGCCCGTGTGGCTCAGTGGTAGAGCACACCCTTGGTAAGGGTGAGGTCACGAGTTCGATCCTCGTCACGGGCTTTGAGGTTAGTTATCTGTCGTTTGGATTAAATAGTTTGCATTAAAGGCGCTGGTTCCCTGGGCAAGCGCTCCTTTGTGTTGCAAATGCGCTGTTTCTGGTGAAGGAGACAGGGTCCGTAGGCGCGATCGCCCCATTCAGTTGTCGCTCCCAGCCAAATAGCCCTACATTGTTGGTACTAAGTTGGTACTAACCGTTTACTTTCCTTCATGGATTACCGTTTAATACATTCAGGGAAAAGACCACAAGCTATAGCATTAACGACTGCATCGTTACTGAGCTGTCGGCATAACCCTAAGTCGTTAGTATAAAAAACGCTGATATCAACGTGAATGTGTCTTTCTTTCTGATTCAGATTGGAGCTGGGCTAGCTTCGATCGCTCTTGCTGAGGTGGTGCGCGACTGTTACCACGTTGCTGGACATTACGTCGCCCCCCTCCAGCCGTTTCATTCTTTGCATCACAAAGCCTATCGCCGAAATCTCACCATTACAAACTTAGAGACCTATTGCAAAGCCCAGTTATACAACGATGTGCCCGAATCGCTGGTCATGCTGGTCGCAACGGCTGGGGTTTGGGGTGTGACCCAGCAGCACGGGTTTTTGCTGGGTTGTCTGTATACTTTAGGGTTCGCTGTTTCTGCGATCGCGCGATCGCAGGGCAAGCTCCTGTGGACGGATCTCACCCATGAACCTGGTGAATTGACCCTGATTCCATCACGGTGGATTGTGAATCGAACGTATCACTGGCGACATCATTTTGATAATAGCAACGCCTACTTTTCAAGCTCATTTACGATGGTGGATAAGGTGCTGGGAACTAGCCTATCGCTCAAGGGCAAAGTGGTGGCTGTAACGGGTGCCTCCGGTTCGATGGGGCAGGCCCTCATCCACGAATTGATGCGTCAGGGTGCAAAGACAATCGCCCTGACAACCTCCGACAGGCTTCAGGATACCGATCGCATGAACGTCGTGAACTGGCAGGCTGGGCAAGAAACGCAACTCCGCGATCGCTTGCGGCAAGTTGATATTTTGGTGATCAACCACGGCATCAACGTCCATGGTGATCGTACCCCCGACGGCATTCAGGCATCTCTAGAGGTCAATGCCTTATCGGCTTGGCGACTGGCAGAAATATTTTTTGAAACCGTCAACGACTCGACCGATCGCGCTACCAAAGAACTCTGGGTCAATACTTCAGAAGCTGAAGTTAGCCCCGCTTTTAGCCCACTGTATGAAATATCCAAGCGCTTAATTGGCGACTTGATTAGCCTGCGGCGCTTGGATGCTCCCTGCGTCATCCGAAAAATTATTTTGGGGCCGTTCAAGAGCCATCTCAATCCAGTCGGGGTGATGTCAGCTAGCTGGGTCGCCAGAATGGTGGTTGCGCTGGCAAAGCGAGATGTTCGCACCATTATTGTCACGATCAATCCACTGACCTACTTGGTCTTTCCTTTGAAAGAATGGGGGCGATCGCTCTACTTCCGTCTGTTTTCGCGACCCACTCGATAACCCAAATCTTGACTGTCTCACCCTCAAAGTGCTGATCGTGGATGCGTTTCTCGGCTCATCGTCACAATCGCAACGTTCTATGATGATAGACAGGCGGGAGCAACTGTGTTCCTGCCCGCCGATCAACTAGTCACCTATGCCGGACAGGCCGAACCCATTCATGCATGATTCCGATGCTGACCCAATTTCTAACGTTGACGATCTTGACACCCTTGAGCCGCTTCTTCCCGATCCTGAGCAGTCTAGTAACCTCATTACCTACTTTGAACGGGGAGTAGCGGGACGTCGCCGCAAAGCCGCGGTAGCCATTACCACAGTTTGGGCAATTACGATTGGTCTGCACTTAGTATCTTGGGGGATTTGGTGCGTTTGCGTCTTAACTGCCATGGTCGGCATCCACTCTTTACGGCTCGTGTTTGCGCATCCAAATGCTGCACCTGATTCGATTTTGGATGATGAGGCTCCTCATTATCCCTATGTGTCGATTATGGTATCAGCTAAGAATGAAGAAGCAGTTGTCGAGCCGCTGGTGCGATCGCTCTGTAGTTTGAACTACCCAAGCGATCGCTACGACCTATGGATTATTGATGATAATAGCAGCGATCGCACCTCTGAACGGCTGGATCGACTGGCACTCCAGTATAGGCAGCTCAATGTTGTTCATCGCCCTGCCAATGCGATAGGCGGTAAGTCTGGCGCATTGAACCAGGTGTATCCCCAGGTGAAAGGCGACATTATTGCCGTGTTTGATGCCGATGCTCATGTGCCCAAAGACCTACTTAGGCGAGTGCTGCCACTGTTTGAACGAGAGCAGGTAGGGGCTGTCCAGGTGCGAAAAGCGGTGCTGCAAGGCAACCCCAGCTATCGCCAACGGCCGAGAAATTTCTGGATTTCTGGTCAGGTGGCTGAAATGGCACTGGATAGCTACTTTCAGCAACAGCGCATTGCTATCGGCGGGGTTGGAGAATTGCGTGGAAACGGTCAGTTTGTGAGACGGTGCGCCCTTGATGGCTGTGGCGGGTGGAACGAACAAACCATTACGGATGATCTAGACCTGACCCTGCGATTGCATCTGGCCCATTGGCATATTGATTTCCTCATGGTTCCGGCAGTAGAAGAGGAAGGTGTGACCGATGCGATCGCGCTTTGGCATCAGCGCAACCGATGGGCAGAAGGAGGGTATCAGCGCTACCTCGATTATTGGAGACTGATTATCCGCAACCGCTTAGGCACTAAGAAAACGGCAGATTTGTTTGTTTTCTGGCTGACGCAATATCTGCTGCCAACAGCGGTTGTTCCCGATACGGTGATGGCCATTGCTCGCAGCACTCCGCCCCTCCTCAGCCCTATGACGGGTTTGACGGTCATACTGTCTCTTGTTGGTATGGTTATTGGGCTACGCCGCATCCATCGCGGTGAGTATTTGGCGCGCGAAGCGGTACTTGGCTCAGAGCGATCGCCCACTCCCCGCGCGACTCTTCCCCTATGGCGAGCCATGATTCAATCTACACGAGGAACCGCGTATATGCTGCACTGGTTAATCGTAGTGGCTAGCACGACTGCCCGCATATCCGTGCGTCCCAAGCGGCTGAAGTGGGTGAAGACGATGCATCAAGGTCATGATCCCGTGTGGATGGATGCACCTGAACAGTCGGGCTAGGTGAGCCAGTCCGTTTAATTGGGCTGGGGATCATGAAATACGCCTCTCAAAACCTTCTCAAGCGATCGGCTTAGCGCTTTGGGGGCATTGATGCGGAATGGCAAAGGTATTCAACCACGCTGCCTGACCATGGCGATGCCTGCAAATCACTGGAAGAGTGCTGACCCATTCAGGATGAGCCGCTGCTGCGATAGCGGTAGCCTATGGACGATCGCCCACAGGGCTATCCCTGCATAAGAGATTACAATTGTCGTTCTCAAGTTGAGTCTTGCAAGACTTGATTCGATGCGTTGATTAGCAAGATTGATGGATAGACACATAAGACTCAGCATTCTTAGGGCAGTCTTGCTGTACGGCCCCCGTATGTGTTTGCAGCACGATCGCTAAACCCCTTATTTTTCAAAGAGAAGAGCGATCGCCTGAATGCAGCATCACAGTCTTTCATTCTCTGCTTCTATCTCAGTTTGAGGCTGAACAAGCGGGTCATCACTGACGACTGTATCGGTTTAACCCATCCAACTTGATTCAGTACCCGCCTAAATCCGAGACAGGTTCCCATTTTTGAGGGGCTTAACGATAATTAAAATTTATTGCTAAAGGTTCAAATGATTAGCCTGGCTGGGATAGCAGCACAACTGCGATCGCGTTCATCCATCTCAACCCCTAGGAAGGATGGGGTGTGATCCGCCTCACAGCCTAAATTGGCGATTTAACCACTTGCTAAACCTGTGTTTGTGGTTGTAAAGCCAGTTTTACATTCGCGAGAACGTTGAGCCATCCTTGTTTTGAGCGATCGCCACTGAATATTTCGATTGATAAGTAGGTCTAAATTCCCATCTCCCACCTCAGCGTTGCGCCTTAAATCCCTGATCCCCAGCCTAGAAACTTCATGCTACGCTGATGCAGTTCCAGATTAGAAGGGTGAAATCATAACGAGTATGAGTTTCCTCTGACCTGCCTGTTCGCCTGTCTCATCGCATGATTGGGCAATGCAGCAGGGGCATACACTTTTGGTTCACGCATTTTTGATGGGTATATGACTCAAATTTATCAACAGCTATGGAGTGGTCTGACCACAACCGCTTTGGTTCTCTCAACGCTAACGGTGTCTTCGGGGTATGCCAGCCCAGTCGTTAGCGATGACCGATCTGAGGGAAATTCTGAGGACAGTGCAGCGATCGCGGAATCAACCGCCGATGTTGAACCCGATGCCATTGCACAATTTTCTGAGCCAGAAGCCACCGTCAAGGTTGGCGAATATCAGTCTGCTGCCTCAGCACCTGAAGAAGAGGCGATCGCCACCATTCTGTCTCATCCCTTTGATGACCGCTTTGCTGCGACACTCTACGTTCGAGATATTCCTGTCATCACATTTTTGGCTGATGATGCAGCAGAGTCCCCCACAGACGCTGATGTGAAGGTGTCAGAACCCCAAGCACCAGCGATCGAACCCTCATCTGTGGCGACAGCATCAGAAACGCTGCTGGATGCCGACTATGCCGGTGATCCCGTTTGGCGGGCGACCGCTGTGGCTGCTCAGATCAATCAACTCTACCGTGATGGTGTGGATGCGGGTGCCATCTCAGTCGTTTGGGACGAAGAGCGCGATCGCATTGTGATTCAGGTTGATGGCAATGATCTAGTTGCGATCGACGAGTTCACCATTTTGCCAGACACCACTGAAAATGTAGCGGAAGATGCCCTGCAAGCCACAAATCGCATTCGGCGATTGTTGGGCGGTGCTGATCCGCTCGATGAAGTTGCCGGGCTGCCAGTTGAAGAGCCTGCATCGACAGCCTTCGATAGCATTGTTCGACAAGTGTTGAGTGGGATGGCCTCGTGGTACGGGCCAGGATTCCACGGCAACTATAGCGCCAGCGGTGAAGTCTTTGATCAAAACGCCATGACTGCTGCCCACCCCAGTCTCCCCTTCGGCACTCAGGTGCGTGTGACCAATCTTGAGACAGGACTGTCAGTTGTTGTTCGTATTAACGATCGCGGCCCCTATGCCTACGGGCGCATCATCGATTTATCGGCGGCAGCGGCTCACGTGATCGGGTTAATCAGCTCCGGGGTTGCGCCGGTGGATGTTGAGGTCTTGGGGGTCAACTAAGCACTTTCAATCATCCCACCCAATCCTTTCGCACCAGATAATGGGGGCTTCTGCTGGGCTGACTAACGGCTCGCATCACCGGACGCAGATAACCTTTGGGATCTTACCGATCGCCCTGTCGTTCCGGTGCACGCGGTTGTTAGACAGATCTCCTGGACAACCGACAACCACGATCGCTACAACCTCCTGTCAAGCCGAGTTAAGTTTGGCACTTTGCTGATCATGCAGAGGTCGTAGATGTAGGCATATAGCAATCCTATTTGGATTGTGAGAAGGATTCCTGCGGAATCCTTCTCAC
>CAYSIR010000190.1:0-7962 GCA_964431105.1 uncultured Leptolyngbya sp.
GCGCGATCGCAGGAAGTCACCTGGGCGACCACTGTGCAGCGTTTTATTGATGTGTGGGAGGGTTCAACGCAGTATCGCTATGACCAAGGCTGATGTAGATAAGAATGAACCGTTAGTATCGACGTTGCGGGTCAGCGTATTGCAGGCCGGAGCCAGAATGCACTATGCGGTTCCGGCAATTTTGGCGGAGGCTGGCATTTTACAACAGTTTTATACCGATGTGTGTAGTTCGGTGCCGCCGCTGAACCTGTTGGATACGGTATGGCCGACCGCTTTCCGTCCCAATCTAGTCCGGCGATTGTTGGGGCGACGGCTTCCAAATAGCATCCCCCGCGATCGCGTCACCACTACCCTCAGCTCCAGCCTGTTCACCGCTCTCCAGCAGCGGTTAGGGCGATCGCCAATTCCCCATGCCAAACTCTTTCAAACCGCGATCGCCCAACAGTTTCACGGTGCAACCGTGCTATACAGCAATTTCATCAATAGCGATGTTGATGTCTTTCAGCAAGCCCAGCAACAGGGACTCCGCACTGTTTATGAAATGATCATCAGTCCTGAAATTCCTTACATTCTGGACGAAGAACACCGGGCCTTTCCAGGGTTAGAACCAGCGGAACCGATGGATTGTATTCAGGCTGGAACCGAACGCGATCGCCAAAAATGGGCAGTGTCCGATCGCATTTTGGTGCCGTCGCCCTACGTGCAGCAGGCGCTCGAACAATTTGGGGTCAACCGCGATCGCATTCATCTCGTGCCCTATGGTTTATCCGAAGATTGGCTCAATCAACCAGCAACTCCTCAGCGCGGTCGTATTTTGTTTGTTGGTTCGGTGCGCTTGCTGAAAGGCAGTCACTACTTGGCAGAGGCGGCGCGGTTGCTAAAACGGCGGGGCGTAGATTGCGAGGTGCGGGTGGTCGGTTCCGTGCCGCCCAATCTCATGTATCATCCTGCTTTTGATGGCCCGGTCTACGTGGGGCCAGTTCCCCGCAGCCAAATCCAGCAGGAATTCCAAGCCGCCGATGTGTTCGTGTTTCCGACGCTTTGCGACAGTTTTGGTCTGGTGCAACTGGAGGCGATCGCATTTGGCGTAC
This sequence comes from uncultured Leptolyngbya sp., assembly GCA_964431105.1. Lineage (GTDB taxonomy): Bacteria > Cyanobacteriota > Cyanobacteriia > RECH01 > RECH01 > RECH01. The sequence continues at coordinate 1,092 of CAYSIR010000190.1, forward strand.
CGGTGATTGCCACGCCCCATTGCGGATCTGTGGTGCGAGATGGCGTAGAAGGGTTCATTGTGCCGGTACGAAATGCCACCGCGATCGCCGACCGGGTCGAACAACTGGTGAGCGATCGCCCCCTGCGCGATCGGCTGTCCCACAATGCCCGCCAACGGGCCGCCCAGTTTACCTGGACTCACTATGGCGATCGCCTGCTGACCGCACTAGCCAGCCTGATTCCGCATCTGACCTAACCCTTGAGGATAACGGCCATGGATACCAATTTTTTTGTGTTCTTAGCCATTACAACCGGCGCGATCGCCCTAGTATCGCTGTGGATTGCCTATCGCCGCAGCCGCGATTCATTCCATCCTATGATTTATCTGGGATTAATGCTGCTTTTTCTCTACAGCTATATGCCCCTGAGTTTAGTGCTAGAGGATGCTGAAGCGCTGAGAACCTATCTATCTGTGCCTCAGTTAGAATACGTCCAAACGCTAAACTTACTTGGCGTATTTTGTATGTGTTTTGGGGTTTTTGTCGGCAGCCGTAATCATCGCTGGCACCCAATGCACTCTCTCTCTTGGCAGCTTTCGCCTCAAACTCAAATTCGCCTGAAACGAGCCGCGATCGCCCTAGGTTTGATTGGCATCGCAGGGTTTAGTTACGGCATCGCCAATGTTGGCGGACTCGTTGCTGCCTATGGGCGAGCGTATGGTGGTGGCGCAAGCGCATCGGGCTACACCAGAGAAGCGGTTTTGCTGACTGTTCCGGCCTTACTCTGGTTTATGGTCAGCCATATTCAGCGTCCCCTCTCGAAACTAGACTGGGCTGCGATCGCCCTCTTCGCCTTTCCCCTGGTGCTTCACGGACTCCTAGGAGCGCGGCGTGGCCCAACAGCCATGATTATTATCGCACTGACAGTAGGATGGTATCTTATTCGCAGCAAGCGCCCTGGACTTTCCCGCGTGGTGGTCAGTGGTGCAATTCTTGGATTTCTGATGTTGTTCTTGGTAGCCAATCGCGGCAATATTTATCTTGGCTCTAGTCTTGAAAATCAGCGGCAGCCAACGGAGTATCTCGGCGTACATTCCGGTAATGAATTTGTCTATGGCTCCGGCACTGTTCTAAATGCTGATGTCCGCGATCGCTACTTTTGGGGACGACGTTATTTCACTGTATTTTTTATTCGTCCTATTCCGCGTTTTCTCTGGCCCACAAAATATGAAGACGCTAGCCGTATCCTAAATATTCCAAGCTTAGAAGAAAACCTAGGAACCGGAGCCGAATCATTGGTAGAAACCCTAGGCTGGCCGGGAGCAGTTGGGGCTGCGCCCGGCATTATCGCTGATATGTGGATTGAGTTTTGGTGGTACTTCACGCTGATTATGTTTGCGCTAGGCTGGATGTATGGCGCAACCTGGCGTAAAGCTGTTTCAATTGGCGGATTCTGGATTCCGACCTACACCATCATGATGGCGCTATCGGTGTACTTGGTTATGCAAACCCTAGAGGCAATGGCGTTTCGATTTTTGTGGATGACGGGAGCCTCATTGGTGATTTGGAAATATGCGACGGCTGGCGATCGCAATCGTCCACTGAAAGCACCGCTGATTCCTTACCGCACCAGCAAGGTAGGCCATTAAATGACGGCTCCATCCATAGCACTCATTCATACCCAATATGGGCCATATCATCTGGCGAGACTGCGATCGCTCCAGTCCGTTTACTCAGGTTCGGTTCACGCTATCCAGCTTGCTAGATATGATAATCAGCGCGATTGGATTGTCCATGACGTATCGGATATACTAAACCTGGCCAATGGCACACTTGAGCAGCAGCCGTCTAAGGTACTCAGCCGTCAGTTGGTAGACTTGTTAAATAAGCTAAATCCTAGCGTAATCGTTATAGCTGGCTACCGCTATGCTCCAATGCGGGCTGCTTTTCGTTGGGCGCGGCAGCAAAATCAGAAAACTGTTCTATTATCCGATTCACAATGGTGCGATCGCCCTCGTCATCCCATCAAAGAATGGCTAAAGTCTCAATGGATAAAAAAGCACTGTGATGCAGCATTTGTCTCTGGCGCACGGGCAGCCGACTACGCTCAACAGTGGGGACTTCCTAGCGATCGCATTTGGCGGGGCTATGATGTGGTAGATAATGATCATTTCACCCATTACTCTTCGCCCCATTCTCAATCAATCCTCGATGCTCCACATTTTTTGTATGTTGGACGGCTATCGCCAGAAAAAAATCTAACTGCTTTATTCCAAGCCTACCATCATTATCGTACCCAACCGGGGGCGACCCTGTGGCCGCTAGTCATCGTAGGCAGTGGTTCTGATGCAGCTAGACTGCAAGCAGACGCCAACCGGTTTAATATATCTCCATTTATTCATTGGGCAGGATTCCAGCAAATTGAAGATTTGCCGACTTACTACGCCCAAGCTAGCACATTGATCTTACCGAGTCTTAGCGAACCGTGGGGGCTAGTGGTGAATGAAGCAATGGCGGCTGGACTACCCGTACTGGTGTCCGATCGCTGCGGATGCGTACCCGACTTAGTGTTTCCCGGTGTGAATGGCTATGTGTTTGACCCAACCCAACCTACTCAACTCGCGGAAGCAATGCTGCGGTTGACTCGCTTATCCGATGGGCAACGGCAGCAGATGGGAGCAGCCTCCCGCCAAATTATTGCTCACTATACGCCCCAAACCTGGGCGATCGCTTTATCTGACTGTATTCAAACTATTTGTCAGGATTGTTCATCATGAAAGTCTTGCATCTAATTCCGTATCTAGCTCCAGTCTACGGCGGCACGGCCCACGTGGTTCCAGAACTTGCAGGTGCGCTGGGGCAATGCGGTCTATCGGTAGATGTGGTGACAACCAACGCAAATGGTGCAGAAATGCTGCCGGTTCCCTTACAGCAGTGGCAAGAATGCAATGCTTACCGAGTTCAGTATTTTCCGACCTGGCATCGATATGATCTAGTATTTAGCCGATCGCTTCTGACTTGGCTATGGCAGCACTTACCGGACTACGACGTACTGCACAGTCATACCCTGTTTGCGCCCATGCTGGCGATCGCCCATTGGATGGCCGATCAGCGAGGCATTTCTTACCTCATGACACCGCACGGGATGCTTGAACCCTGGGCGATCGCCCATAAGGCCTGGAAAAAGGCTACTTATTTCCGCTGGATTGAGCAACCGGCTCTGCGCCATGCCGCCGCTATTCATGCGCTTAACCAGCGAGAAAAAATGATTATTGCCAACCTTAACCTACCTACACCAATTCACATCATTCCCAACGGGGTGTCCTCACCGCCAAACGTCAACAATAATACCCCCCCCCTGCCCAATGCTGCCGTGACGGTCGTGTATCTGGGTCGCATTGACCCCAAAAAAGGACTCGATCATCTGATTCAGGCAATTAACATAGTCCGATCGCAGCATCCTTATTTACACCTAGTTCTAGCGGGGCCTGATACGTTAGGCTATCGCGCCACCTTGCAACAACAGATTCAAAGGCTCAAGCTTGATGATGTCGTCACGTTTACCGGTTTACTGACGGGCGATCGCAAATGGCATATCTTAAATGCCGCCGATGTATTTGTTTATCCTTCCTTATCTGAAGGATTTAGCATTGCCATTTTGGAAGCTATGGTCATGGGCTGCCCCTGCATCATCACGACCGGCTGTAACTTTCCTGAAGCCGCCGACGTAGCGCACATTGTTAAACCAGAACCAGATGCGATCGCGACGGCTCTAAACCACGTGTTGGCGGATCAACCCACAGCGAAAGCCCTCGGCGCTCGCGCTCAACAATTTGTTCAACAGCACTATCCCTGGGCTGCCAGCGCCGCCAAACTTCAACAGATTTACACAACCATCCTATCTAGTGGTCATGCGACTCAGGAGTAACCCAACTTGTACTTGTTCTTTTATTATCTTACCCGATGTCTAATTTTTTAGCCTTCAATACGCTTCAGTATATTTGGACTCACCCAAATTGCCGCGACCGACCCTATCAAGCGATCGTTCGATTTCTGCAATGGCAGATTTACAAGCGCATCATCCATCAGCCCAAAGATATTGAACTTCTGCCAGGAATTCGGCTACGTTGTTATCCAGACAGCCGTTCTGCGTCCGCTGCGCTCTATTGTGGGCTATACGACTACCACGACATGACCTTTTTATTGCGCTATCTGCGCCCCGATGATGATTTTATTGACATTGGGGCAAACATTGGAATTTACAGTCTCTTAGCAGCTTCAATTATCCAATCCGGAACAATTTACAGCATTGAAGCCTTTCCCAAAAACTTTGAACGCCTGCAAGAAAACCTAGCGCTTAACCAACTGACCCAGGTTGATGCGCGGGCGATCGCCATCTCTGATCAATCGGGAACCGTGCATTTGCATCCATCTGATGCCGACTCCTTACCCTTTATTCGCTTAACTCCGACGGAGCGATCGCTAGAAATTCCGGCCGAATCTCTCGATAACCTCATAACGCATCCAACTCAGCTAAGCTTAGCCAAAATGGACATTGAAGGAGCGGAACTACTGGCTTTGAAAGGCGCAACAGCGCTTCTGTCGCAGCAGCAGCCACCGGTCTGGATCATAGAACTCAATGATCTGAGCCAGCGCTTTGGTCACAGTCAATCGGATGTCGCTCAGTTTCTACAGCAGTATGGCTACAGTCTGTATCTCTATGATGCAGATACCAATCAACTGACTCCAATCCACCCCGGACAGCAACCGGATAAGAATGTACTGGCGATCGCAACAGCCGCCCTGCCCCACGTCACCGATCGCCTCAACACCGCACGCTAATTCCACCGTGCCTAAAAGTCTTCCAGCAGACCGCCTAACCGATCTAAGAGTGGATCATCGGGCTTCGGCTCGCCTGGCTCGTCCGCTCCGTCCACCCCGTCAGAAACAGGCTCTACCGCCGTCACCGCTTCGTCTACGACCATTGAATCCGCTTGCTCGAGTTGCGCTAGCCGCTCGGCAAGGGTCGCCATCTGACGATCCAACCGAGCGATCGCCCCCGTCTCAGCTTGCAGCACCTGTTGTTCAATGGTGGCAAGCTGTTCATTCAGCACCGTTACCTGCTGCTGAAGTTCAGCCAGCAGCAGCACAGCCGCCGACGTTTCATTCGCTATCAACCATCGCTGCAACGCTTGCTTACACAGATCGCTGAAACTTAACTCTGGGCGATCGGCTAGCGCTTGCTCCACCGCCTTCAGCAAGGCGCGATCGGCTTTTGTCCGTTTGAACGTCACGCAATAATCCGGGGCAGACGACATAACTAGCTTACGGCTAACTGCTTCGACAGATTTGAAACTTGCAGCTCACCATAAATGAACTGCCCCAGGGCATTGGCAGTGCGGGAGGGCTTAGCCAGATGTCCTTTCAACTTGGCATCTTTCAGCAGCGGTCGTAAATCTGTCCAGAAAAATTCGCCGCCCCCGCCGCTAACAATCACATCTGTGACTCGTTCCGGCAACCACGACACTAAGCGATCGGACAACTCCCGCGCAAAACTCTTGCGGAGGCTCGGCAAAATATCGTCTAGGTTGGTGGGTTTGGTCACTCCTTTGGGACGATAAAAACGCTCACCTTCTGGATGGTTTACCGCTTCAATCAATGAGAGAGATTGACTATCGGCTCCCTGGATCTGCGCAGCAACCTGGTCATAAAACTGACTCATCGCAAAGCTAGTGCTTTCGGACACGCCCCGCGCAAATCGGAAGCGATCGATCATCAAAAAGTCAGTTGTTTGGTGACCAATGTCCACCACTGCAACCGAAAGATTGGGTAAATCTGGGCTAGAGGCTCGTTTATCTTGCGCTTCTGTCCAAATCAGGCTGCCGTACCCTTCTGGCATCACCCAAACGTGCTGAATATCCAACCGGACTTCGGTGCCGCGATATACCATGACCTGGGGCGATCGCAACTGGCTCAGCATTTGTTCTTTTTCCCGGTCAAATTGCTCCTGGGAATAGTAGGGCAACCCCAGCACCACCCCAATATTGCCCTGTAGACCAAAATAGCCAGCACAAGACAAAACCTTAACTAGGGCATCATCAATTTTGGACTGACCAATGCCCAGGTCTGCCCCAAAATCAGCCGCAAGCTGCCCCACCGCATAGCCACGCCCTTGAGACTCCAGCCAAATATCGAGAAGGGGGTCGGTTGGCTGCCCTTCAAATTGCCCGCGCCGGACTTGTTCAACCGTCAGATGGGCAACATTAGCAGGAATCAGCACAACATCATCGGCATTGCGACTCATGCACGCTTTAGTAGACGTGCGCCCCAAATCAACGCTGAGAACCGTGTTTGGAATCATAGAAGGTCTGCCAGTCATTAAGAATCCTCGTCTATGCGAAAAGTAGTCTGTCCCGACCCCTAATGCTCCAAGGTCAACAGCGATCGCCCAATGATGCATTAGGACTGAGGCGTAACGTGGCTGCAACCGACAGCAATGCGAAAGCGCCAGAATGCCATGACCAGGGCGCAGCACTGTGCCGTCTTCAACCCATTCAGCGAATCTGAACGGCTACATTCACATCGCCCGGTTGCCTGACACTGACAGATTAATACATACCATGCGTGAAATTCTGAAATTGCTAGCGACATTGCCAACAAATCTCTTGGGGTGCAGCGCTAGTGCGATCGCCCGTCGCATAGTTCCAATGCCGCATAGTTCTAATGTACTATATTGTGGACACAATCATGACTGTACTGTCCACAATTGCAAGCCGACCCGGATGCCGTGCATGAACAACTAGGCGCGATCGCAGGGTTGAACCAAAATCCTTGCTAGAGGTCTACCAAAAAGCCATAGACGGGATAGAACGGGATAGAACGGGAGAACAGA
>CAYSIR010000191.1:0-7887 GCA_964431105.1 uncultured Leptolyngbya sp.
AGATACTGTCTCCGTTGTACTGTAACTATCTAGGAGTAGTGTTCCCCCAGTGCAGAGCAAAAGTGCGATCGCTGGATTGTAAGGAGCGATGTCTGAGCGATCGCCATCTCAGCGTTGAGAGCGTTCGCCAAGCACCGACCCCTACCTCGATTCAGCGAATTAGGCGATAAATTAAACGTGGGTGTTATTGCGAGGGGCACGATGGACTCGTTTATCCAAAAATTGCCGAAGGTCGAATTGCATATCCACCTCGAGGGATCGCTGGAACCGGAGATGATGGTGGCGATCGCCCAGCGCAATGGGATTCACCTGCCCTACCGATCGGTGGAGGCAGTTCGGACAGCTTATCAATTTAAGGATCTCCAATCGTTTCTGGATTTATACTACGCCGGGGCGGGGGTGCTGCAAACGGAGCAGGATTTTTATGACCTGACCTGGGCCTATCTGCAAAAATGCGCGGCTCAGACCGTTCGCCATACCGAAATTTTCTTTGATCCCCAAAGCCATACCGATCGCGGCATTCCTTTCGAGGTCGTGCTATCGGGCATTCAGCAAGCGCTTAAGGACGGTGAGCAATTGGGGATTTCGTCGCGGTTAATTCTCTGTTTTTTGCGACATCTCAGCGCAGAATCCGCGATGGCCACCCTCAAACAAGCCTTACCCCATCAGGACGCGATCGCCGCTGTAGGACTCGATTCATCAGAACTTGGTCATCCGCCGTCCAAGTTTCAGTCCGTGTTTGATCGGGCCAGGGCCGAGGGATTTTTGACCGTTGCCCATGCGGGTGAAGAAGGGCCCGCCGATTATATTTGGGAAGCGATTCGGTTGTTGAATGTATCGCGGATTGACCACGGGGTTCGCTGTGTGGAGGATGCAGCCTTGGTCAACTATCTGGCGGAGCATCAAATTCCGCTGACGGTGTGCCCGTTGTCGAATGTGAAGCTGTGCGTGTTTGAAACGCTGGCACAGCACAACCTCAAACAACTGCTAGACAAGGGATTGTGCGTTACCATCAATTCCGATGATCCAGCGTACTTTGGTGGCTATATGCAAGAAAATATGGTTCAAACCCAGGCAGCGCTAAATCTGAGTCATCATGACCTGTATGGTCTCAGCAAGAATGCGATCGCGGCTAGTTTTTTGTCAGCAACGGATCAACAAGCATTGATCGACGAATTGGATGCGTTTATGATGACGGCGACCCCGTCCTCAGAATCGTGACGCGGCGGGACGTTCGAGTAGACTGGAGACCCCATCATGAACCATGAGCTAGTGCCGCTGATTTCGCGACAGGAAATTGCAAAGACCGTAGCGCGACTCGCCCGCGAACTGGACCAGGATTATCGCGATCGCACGCCGGTGGTGCTGGGTGTGCTAAAAGGATCGTTTGTGTTCATGTCTGACCTCATCCGCCAGATGCAAACCCCTATTCGCACGGTGGAGTTTATTCGGCTGTCAAGCTATGGCTCATCTACGGTGAGTTCGGGTGAGGTAACGATGTCGATTCATCTGTCGCCTGATGCGATCGCCCAGCAAGACGTCATTTTGGTAGAAGATATTGTCGATACGGGACGGTCTACCTCACGGGCGATCGCGGCCCTGTCTGCCTACCAGCCCGCATCACTGAAGCTATGCAGCTTGCTTGACAAACCCGATCGCCGCCGAATCCCCGTTACGATTGATTACCTAGGCTTGACCATTCCCGATCGCTTCATTGTCGGCTACGGCATCGACTTTGATGAACAATACCGTCAACTAGGCGGCATCTATGCATTCGCCAACGAACCCGCGCCACCCATTGCATCCTAGGGTGGTTCTTCAGGAGTCACAATATTTGAGGGTGCGGGCACAGCCCTCAAACATTATGACCTAAACACTACTACCGCATCCTAGGTCAGAGCCGGGTTTAGAGATTTACCACGCACTACCCAGGGTGTTGCTGAATAGCCGGATGAATTGAAAGGTCGTTCCAATTCCTCTAGAATTCACCCCCAGAATCGGCAATGCCCAGCTAGGAAGGCTCTCGCCAGCGTCAGTCGGTAATTTGCCACCAGCCCAAGCTCGGCCCTATAAACCGCACCGTGATCCAGTATGCCACTAGCAAACCAATCCCCAGCCAGGCACCGGCTGTACTCCATTGCACAAACTGCTTAGCCTGACTTTTTTTGATGGGCAGCCAAGGATAAACATTGCCTTCCTGTCCATATTTTTCGCCCAGTTGCTCTTTACGACGTTTGGCTTCACCCATTCCTTTCTCCTCTTGCACGGATTGCTCGAATTGCACGGATTGCACAGGAAGCTTAGCATCGCCTTAGCCGTTAGCGATCGCTAGAGCCTGCTGTTTACGATCATATCGCTTGATGCGAAAGCACTGGGATAGATGCCGCAGCATTTTGATGGAAAGTAGCCGGGGCAAGCCCTCTTCATCCAGCCATTCTGTGAGGATTTGTGAGGGATCGCAACCTAACCATTCCACTCTGACCCGTCCGCCTGCCACAATGGAGGCACTACCGGTCAATCAGGGATGGCGATCGCTGCCGTTGTGATGAACGTTAAACCGCATGAACTCGATGGATACGTTGGATTGCTTCAAACCAGCTCAGCTTGTGTGTCTGGATCTCTGCAAAATGCACGAGACGCTGCTGTATGCAGAGGTGATTCAGATTGTGACGCAACGGCATCTGTGCTGGGCTAGACCGTTGGTCATGGTGCAGGTCGGTGACACGTCGATTGCCCCGGATAATGTGCAGTGGACGGAGGCGATCGCCACTGCTGATTGGCTAGATCTGAGGGCCAGCGCTGACTTGCTATTGCCGGTCGTTTTATTCCGGGCTGCCTACGATACTGAAGTGATGCCGCTGATTGGCCAGCTCCACGCGACTAAACCGCCAACTGAGCGCGATCGCCAAGTGCATCAGCGAGTGAAAGCATTCGTGCAACAACTGTGTGATGCCCATCCCGATGCATTTGCGGCGTAGCAATCACTGCATTCGGTCAATCGTGCGATATTGAACCGCCTCCGCAACGTGATAGGTCTGGATTTGCTCATCGCCCGCCAGGTCGGCAATGGTACGCGACACTTTGAGGATGCGATCGGTGGCGCGGGCCGACAGCCCCAGTTTGCGAATGGCATTTTCTAGCAAATTTTTCGACGCTTCATCCAATGGACACCAATGGCGCAGATGACGGCTTTGCATTTCGGCATTGCAGCGCAGCGGTTCTCCTTCAAATCGTTTATAAGCGCGATCGCGGGCAGATTGCACTCGTTTCCGCACAGAGTCCGAAGCTTCGCCGGTGGGCTGCTGGGTAATTTCTTCGGGTTTGAGACGGCTAACAATCACTTGCAGGTCAATCCGATCCATCAGCGGCCCCGATAGGCGGGCCCAATACTGTTCGCGATGGCGAGGCGTGCAGGTGCAGGGCTGAATCGTATCGCCAAAATAACCGCAGGGGCAGGGATTGGTGCTGGCAACTAAGGTAAATTGAGCTGGGAACGCAACGGTTTGGCGAGTGCGAGAAATGGTCACGTATCCGTCTTCAAGGGGCTGCCGTAGAAATTCTAGAACGTCGCGCTTAAATTCGGTAAGTTCATCCAAAAATAAGATGCCTCGGTGTGCCAACGAGATTTCACCAGGACGGGGAAAACTGCCGCCGCCAACCAGAGACGGCCCCGATGCAGAATGGTGGGGGCTGCGGAAGGGGCGATCGCTCACCAGTGAACCGCGATCGCGCAGCAGTCCGGCAACCGAGTGGATTTTCGTAACATCTAGCGCTTCTTCAAAACTGAGGGGCGGTAAGATGCCAGGTAAGCGACGGGCTAGCATGGTTTTACCGCTGCCTGGCGGCCCAACAAAGATAAGATTATGCCCTCCAGCGGCCGCAATCTCCAGGGCGCGACGGGCCTGGGCTTGTCCTTTCACATCTTTCAAGTCCAGGGTGTTTTGTGGCGATCGCGCTAGTTCGGCCTCACCATCCAACTGGATGGGTTGATAATGGGCAGGTGCATTCAAGAAGTCAGCTACATTAGATAAGTTGGCAAATCCGTAAACTTCTAAACCCTTAACAACCGCTGCTTCACGGGCATTAGCTTCCGGCACAACCAAGCCTTGAATGCCCATCTGCCGAGCTGCCGCCGCGATCGCTAGCACCCCCGCCACTGGCCGTAGGGTTCCATCCAGGGATAATTCACCCAAAAATAAAAAATCATTGAGGCGATCGATCGCAACCTGTTCTGATGCAGCTAAGATCCCAACACTGATGGGTAAGTCAAAACTAGGGCCCTCTTTGCGCAGGTCAGCCGGCGTTAGGTTCACCACGACTTTGCGCATCGGGAAGGCATAGCCTGCATTTTTCAGCGCTGCCTTGACGCGCTCCTTGGATTCTTGCACAGCCGTATCCGGTAAGCCAACCACCACGATACCTGGCAATCCACCCGAAATATCCACCTCAGCGCCCACCTTCACCGCATCAATGCCAATAAGTGATGCGCTCCAAATTCGTGCCAGCATGGTTCTCGTCCTATTTTCCAATGCACCCACATCCAGAATACCCAGAATACCCAGAACAGTCAGTGATGCGACGGTTTTGTGGTGTGCCCGATCGCTAACCTGGATGGGTGGCAAGCCCGATGAAGGCTGGAATGTGCTGTGGAACGCAAGCGGGCGATCGCTTAGCTTTTATGCCCATTCCCAGCGATCGGACTAGCGCCATACCATTGGGCCGCTTGCGGATCGCCACCAATCGAACATTAACGCGATCGCCTCTGAGTAAACCAAGTTTGCAACTGCTGGCGGCAGGTGGATTCCAAAATACCGGTCAATACTGGAGGAGAATGGTTGGAAGCCGGGCTATCGGGAATATTGAGAAGCGATCGCAGCGCTCCGGCCTTGGGGTCGTCGGCACCATACACCACCATGCCCAACCGCGCCTGCACGATCGCCCCAGCACACATCGGGCAAGGTTCTAGGGTGACGTAGAGAATACAGTCATTCAGATGCCACGTTCCGAGGGCGACACCCGCCCGACGAATCGCCACAATTTCGGCATGGGCCGTGGGGTCATGATCCCGTTCGCGACGATTGTCGCCTTCTGCCACCAGCCGATCCGCCGCAACAATAACCGCCCCGACGGGCACTTCACCGGCCTGCCCCGCCGCCTCAGCTAGAGCGATCGCATGGGACATCCAGCGGTAGTGGGCTAGGTATTCGGGGCAATCGAGGATCGGGGGCGGTAGATCAAAGGGCATTGCTAAGCATCGGGGGCAGCGTGCAGCAGCGGATCGAGCTTACCCTGGGCATCCAGTTCGTACAGGTCATCGCAGCCGCCGATGTGCTGATTGTTAATAAAAATTTGGGGCACGGTGCGGCGGCCGTTGGCGCGTTCAGCCATGCGAACCCGAGCTGCGCCATCGCCATCAATTTTGTAGTCAGTGTAATCCACACCTTTCCACCACAGCAGCAGTTTTGCCCGAATGCAAAAGGGACAAGTCTGCCAGGAATACAGTTCGACATTGGCATTGATGCGCTCCGGGTGGCGACCGAGGAGTCCGTTCAGTGTGTCTAGCATTGGCATTCTCTGTGTAGGGTTTGCTGAGTCCGATTCACTGATTAGACTAGCGCGATTTTGCTGAAATGCTGGAGCGATCGCTAATACCGAATCTGAAGCGTTACTGACGACTGTACTGTTTGGTCGCCGCCTATGACTGGCGTGCTGGCGGCCCGATCGAACTCAACCGCCTGCATCGTGATCGGTTGCGGCATCATCGGCATTGCGCCATTGATTTGAATACCGATAATTTCCTGGCGGCTCAATCCTAGCGACGATAACACGGCATCAGCTTGGGACTGAGCCTGTTCGGTGGCTTCTTGCAAGGCTTCTTCTTGGGCAGTGGCGATCGCCTCTTCCGTCGCAGTAAAGCTAATTCCGTCAATGCGGGTTGCGCCCGATTCCACAGCGCGATCGAGCAAATCCCCAATGTCTTCGGTGGCGACGCGGAAGCTGACGGTGTTGGTGGCGGTATAGCCAATAATCGTGCTTTGGCCGCCGTCGTAGTTATAGCGCGGATTGAGGCTGATGCCGGTGGTTTGCAGGTTTTCCAAATTGCGCGATCGTAAAAATTCCACCAACTGGCTCGATTGCTGAGCCGCTTGTTCTTGCGCATCCTGAGCCGTGCGTCCCTGCACTTCTACGCCCAAGCGCACATCGGTATGGGTGGTGGGAATATCAATATCGCCGGTTCCCGTCACCGTGAGCGATCGCACCAATTGCTGTTCTTGGGCAGACACCGGCCGCGGCAGCATTACCCCAGCAATGCTGATGACGAGCGGTAACCCCAGCGCCAAGGGCAGGACAAGGGTTAACCAACTGGGAACAGATTGGGGCAGCATAGAACGTGACATAAGGGATACATCCTTGTCTGTAAACAATATGTAAACGGTGTTGAGCCGTTGATAGTTTTACTGTGTCATGGGGATGCAGGGGCGATCGCGCAGTTGCAGTTTTTGAAACCGTGATTCCCCAAGCAGGCGAAGGATATTGAATTCGGCTCCGCTTCTCCCGTTTTAAGAGGCTGGAAGAGGTCGGCAACGGCTCCCTCACCCGAACGGCTGTTGAGGAAACGCAAAACCTGCTCCCTATTCAGCAAATTTCCCCTTCAGGATACAGGGCATCGGGACGCAATCAGCCCATACTAGAAAAGGATGGAAAGCCGCTAACCGTCCTGTTGTTCATTTCCAATCGCCCATGAAGTCTGCATCCAAACCTGCGTCGCTGCGATCCTATCTGACGCTGATCACCATCATTGCCACCTTTGCGGTCAATGCCTGGTCTAATATTCGCCCCATTAATGGAGAATCCATCGGCGAAATTTCAAACACCACCTTTGCCGATGTTCTAATTACTCCGGCAAACTATGCCTTTGTGATTTGGGGTTTAATTTATCTGGGGTTGATTGCCTTTGGAGTTTATCAACTGCTGCCCCGACAGCGCGATCGCTCCAATCTTGACCCGGTTCGCAATGCGCTGATTCTTAGCTCATTAGCGCAAATTATTTGGGTATTCTTATTCTTATTTCGTAATTTCTGGGGATCGCTGGCGGCGATGGTGGTGATTTTGGGGGCACTGCTCTACGGCTATGTGCAGCGGCCAACCCTGCCCTTCCGCCGCGAGCGATGGTTTGTGCAGCGTCCCCTCAGTCTTTACCTAGGCTGGATTAGTGTGGCAACGATTGTGAATGGAGCGATCGCATTCTACAGCGCTGGTTGGACAGAACTAGGATTGGGAATGCCGACCTGGACGGTGATTATGCTGGCGATCGCGACTGTGCTGGGTGGCTACATGGCAATTGTCCAGCAAGATGCCGTATTTTCGGGCGTATTTGTATGGGCATTGACGGCGATCGCCATTCGGCAGTCTGACACCCGCCCCGTGCAATTAGCCGCTATCATCGGTGCCGGACTACTAATCATTGGCATGGGCATTGCTCAGTTGCTATTACTGCGGCGGGATTCGAGCAGCCTAGAATGATGCGCGATGCAGCGGATAGCCCCTAGCCAGAGTCTTCCGATGACAGCGCAACATTGTAGTCGTGCCACATTGCACTGCAAGCGATTCGATGGATTGCCCTGTCTGTGATCAACCTCATTCTCAGTCTAGGAATTGGCTGAGAATCGGCTGGGAAAAACTCTTAAACCACGCTCAGGGGAGATTCAGCACCCAACTCCATACTCGTAAGTGTTGACGGAAAACACATCACTTCACGAAGGAGTTCCTACTATGAAACGCATGATTCTCTCCGGTTTGTCCTTGATTGCACTGACGGCTGTTGCGGCGGAAGCGATCGCCACTCCCCTTGCCATCAACCGCATTTCTGCAAACACCAACGGCGAA
>CAYSIR010000192.1:0-7885 GCA_964431105.1 uncultured Leptolyngbya sp.
AAATCAGCACTCAACGAATACTGGACGACATTAACGACCCGCATCACGGCTGAATCAATTCAGCCTGCGCTTATATCCCCCGGTTGAAACGCGGGGGCTTTACGCCTGCTACTCGTAAAATCAGTCCGTTTCAGCAGCCTGGCTCACCTAGCCCACCATTCATTCGTGACAGGGTGCGGCATCGTTCCAACGCTCCTCCGGTATTGCTGAATAGCAGGGTGAATTGAAATTTCGTTTCAAGTCATCCAACTCTAGAATTCATCCCCGGAATCAGCAACGCCCGCCTCCCACTGCGGCCGTGGGGCAGCGTGGGGAAAATTGCGATGAGTAAAAACGTCGGAACATAGACTGAACAGCCTTGCACAAACTCGTACATTAGGATAACTCAGTAGCGATCCAACAGACAGGATAACGGCTCCATTGCGACTGCCGTTCCAACCTCCGTACCAGCAAGTTACTATTGATACACTCGTCAGCGAATTTCAACGGATTTGACTCAGATGATGAACACGCTCTTGCAAGACCTATTTAAGATCCGCGATCAAGAACTGGGCAAAGTGTTGAAATTTACGCTACTGGGTGCCATCTTACAAGCAGGTCTGGCGATCGGAATCAGCACGGCTGATGCGCTGTTCGTTGTTGAAATTGGGACAGAAAACCTACCCATCATTTACATTATCTTGCCATTTGTGATGTTGGTGTACACCCCAATCTATTCTTATCTAATTGGTCAATACGGCATCGATCGCGTATTTGACTTAACACTGCTACTGCTAGCGATCGGAGGCAGTAGTTTCTTCCTAGCCTTCACAGTATTCTCAGGAACAGAAAGCCGCGCCCCTGACTGGATTTACTATGTTGCCAAGCTTTATACGTGGCTATGGTACATTGGGCTATATTCCTTATTCTGGAATTTTACCGATAGCTACTTTGACATCCAAGATGGCAAACGTCTCTTTCCAATATTCAGCAGCGGAACCGCCCTTGGAACCTCCATTGGTGGCGGCATTGTTTCTATCTTTGCCCGAATTATTAGTTCACACTATCTATATTTAATTTGGGCAGGACTGGCATTATTAGCCTTTCCAGCACTCTACAGTATTAAACGTAGCCTAAATAAATTAGACCCAGATGAAACTGAGGAAGATAATGAGTCTAGCGGTTTTCTGGAACAAAATCGCCGAGTATTAGATATTATCCTCAAGTCTCGCTATATTCTGATATTGACAACCATTTTTTTTGTCACTCTTATCATCACGACGCTAAACGAGTACCTCTATCTCGGTATTTTTGAATCTAGTGGAGGCGTTGAGGAAATTGCATCATTGCTAGGGCTATTGTTTTTACTCACTAGCCTTTTCAACATTATCATCAATCTGTTTGTGTTCAATCGACTGGTGTTGTCCATCGGTGTGAGAAATGTGGCACTGATTCAGCCTATAGCTTACTTAGTTACATTTCTGCTATTTTCATTACAGGGAGGACACATTGCTGCGATCGCAGGCTTTTTTACCTATCAGGGTGTACTCACCTCGATTGAATATAATAATCAAAATTTCTTATTTAATGCTATTCCATCCAACGTCAAACAGCAGGTGCGCACTTTTATTGAAGGACTGTGTGAACCAATGGCAACCGTTGTTATTGGAATCTTTTTGCTAGTCTTCTCAAAATCACTTAGCCCCGCCGCCCTGTCAACTGTAGGGCTAGGGTTAGTAGTAGTATTTTGGCTGTTCGTTTTAATAATGCGCGAAGATTATCTACGAGCCATGATCACCATTCTGAGGGAAGGATGGCTCGATTTTTCCCAGGCTAGTCGCAGTCGGCTGATCCTAACTGATGAAGAACTGCAGCAGCTAGTGTTAGAACTACCGCAGTTCTCGGTCAAAACAGTAATCTCAGCCTTGAATGTGCTGTGGCAAAACGATCATATTCTGGCTGTGCGAGCATTTCTCGACTATCTGCGAACCCTACCCCAAGAACAATGGCATCACATAAAGCCTATTTTTTCCTTGATGCTGGGCAGCCAAGACTATGAAATTGTACGATTGCTTTACAAATGGCTGGATCGGCAAGCGGTATCCTTACATCCAAGTATGCTAGAAGAATTGGGCTACAACAGTTTAATTAGTGCCAATTTGGCACAGCCGCTGCTTGATTCAGATAATCCGGATGTGCGGGGGGCAGCCATTATTGTATCACTCAATGACTGGAGCTTGGAGGCTCGCAGTAAGGCATTGACCTGTCTGGAACAGATGTTAAATGGTTCAGAACTAGAGCAGCGGGCGGCTATTCGGGCACTGGGGCGATCGCGTCAGACTCGTTATACTAACTTACTGTTGCCCCATCTCTCCAGCACTTCACCCATAATTCGCAAGGAAACCTTATCTGCCCTCCGATATTTAGCCGATCAAGAAGCCAGTCGATTATTGCATCCATTACTTGAGGCTATTCGCGTCGGCACCGCTGAAGAACGCCGCTTAGCTATGGAATCATTGATGAAGATTAGCGATTCAAGCTGTATCTCGCCGCTACTAACCATGAGTCAACTCCTGACGCCATTCGAGACACGCAAAGCGGAAGAGATCATTCTACACATTGGATTGAAGGCGGTTCCCAGCGTAATCGCAGTCTTGAAGGATAGGAGTGCATCTTACGAAACGCGATCGATGGCGGCACGGGCCCTCAGTCGCTTATCTTTTGCTCAATTCGAGGCGCTGTTTCCGCCATTGATAACGTCAGAAATTGAGCAAGCATACCATTTCCTACAAGATCAGTCCCTATTGCAACACCAGAAAAATCAAGATCCAGGCGTTATGGTACTCACTCTAATTTATAAGGATAGCCGTGAACAGGCCGTGGGTTTTATTTTAGAAATGTTGACCCTGGGCGGTCGTTTACCAGACTTTGAACTATTGCGGGCTTCTCTCCGATCAGATAACCCAAAGGAACGAGGCAATGCGATCGAGACGATTGAGCAAGGAGTGAATCGAGATATATTTCAAAAGCTGCTGCCATTACTAGATTCGCGTCACTTTGGCGATCGCGTATTGGCAGGTCATCGCCTCTTTCCTATGAGTCAAGAGCGCTCGGTCAATGACATTGTCAATCAAGCAATGAACAGCCCAAAAGCACTGGAATGTGCAACGGCCGCACAAATTATTTGGGATAAAAAACACAATACTCAAGAACTGTTACGGCAGTTGCTCAATCAGCGATCGCAATCACCGTTAGTGCGAGAAACGTTAATGTCTCTATTATTTCGTCTAGACGAACACTACGAGCTAAATTTAATCGAATGTATTGCAATGCTAGCTAGAGGCGCATTTTTCTCAACCTATAGCATTCAGGAATTGCGCAGTATCGCGGAAGGTGGCAAAGAGAAATGGCAACCGGAAACTACGATATTGTACAACGCAGGGGAATCTGCAAATATTATCTACTACATTCTATCTGGAACAGTCCAAGTTGGGAAGAAGACCTATCACGCCTATGAATTAGTTGGAGAGGAAGCGCTGTATGGTGCTGAGTATTGGACTGAAACCGCCATCGCAACCGATCTTCGTATGTTAGAGTTATCGACCGATCATCTGGTACGATCGGCTGAAACCTATCCCAATATCGCAATCAAGCTATTAGAACACCGCGTTAACGCTCTGTGCTGCCATGCCTAATGTTAGACTTCAAACGTTGATTTTATTGGGGATTGCCCCACTTCTTACCTTGCTCTCAGTGGTGATTGCGCTAAGTCACTATTTTGATATTCGGCGGCTGATTATGCGCGGATTTGATAACAAACTGTTTGCCGTTAGTACGGTAACAGCTTCATTTATTGAACCTGATATCCATACCAACATTTTTGAACCGATAGCGGTACATAGCATCGTATTCAGCCATAATGGTCTCTATGGGATGGATCGAAACGGAATGCTGTATCAAATCCTGCCTGAAACAGGAGAGGCGATCGCACTGCATCAAACCACAGCCTTCAGCGTCATCGATCTCGCCTTCAATCCAGACCAGAACTTACTTTATGCCAGCAATGGTCGCGGAAGACAGTTGAATATTATCAACCCTGCGAATGGTGAAGTGCTAGATACAGTTTGGACGGGTCAACCTATCTTTGGATTAGCCTATGATACCGCCAATGCACAACTGTATGGCAGTCATGATGTCCTACTCAGGATTGATCCAAATACTGGACAAACAGAAGCGATCGCCCCGCTAGACCAGATAATTTCAGCATTGAGCATGGGTGAAACAACGCTATATGGCTTGACAAACCGTGCCAACACATTGGTTCAGGTTGAACCACAAACGGGCGCGATCGCTCCTCCACCCTTTAGCCAAGCAGTAACCGTAACTCAGCAACCCCTGCTAGGGCTAGCCGTGAATCCAGACAATCAAATATTCCTATCTGGTGCAAATCAATTATTTCAGATTGATACATCAAATCAGAATATCATAGCAGATGGTTTTGCTAGCAGCTATCGGAGCGAAACCAATGATGGGTATCAGCGCTATATCGTACCTATGCGGCAGGTGGCTGAGCGACTGAACCTGACCTATGTATATACCCAAGTTGTCAGCGGGGAGCAACGAATTACATACGTGCTAGATGCTACAGAAGGAGAAGAACATACCCCCATTGGCTATACAGAAGACCTTAGCGTTGAAGAGTTTGCTGGAGTAAATTACGTTGCAACCACTGGCAATGTCCACTTATCTGACATTCAGCCGTGGGAAGAATGGGGGCTGCTTAAAGTAGCCTACGCTCCAATTTTTGATGCGAACGGCGATGTAGTCGCGATGGCTGGAGCCGATGTCAATATTTCAATCATTACCCAAAAGACCCGCCTAGCACTGCTGCGAGTGATGGGGGTAGGGGTAGGGTCTTTACTTATTGGCATCGCTGCTTCAGTGTATATTTCCCGACGACTGACCCGCCCGATTGAAGCCTTGAAAGAAACAGCGTTGCGGATTGCGGCTGGACAGTATGGGCAGCAAATTCATCTAAATTATCCCAAGGAAATTGCTGCGCTGTCGGCTGCATTCAATCAGATGAGTGACAACTTAAAGCGAAGTCTGATGGCACTGGAAGTTACAAATGAAACCGTTGAGACAGTGCGACAGCAGCAGGAATTAATTGAACTGCTGGAGCAAATAAAAAACCAGCCCGAACAGTCATCCTTAATTGTACAGCTCTACACGCCAGAATTACTGCGAGAATCATCAGGTTGGGTTACGGAGGGCGATCGCGCCTTGCTGTGGCAAATGGGAATTTCAGGCATGGTCGCGTCACCTGTAGCTGAACCGTTGTCGGCTCTGTTAATGCAGGGGCGTGACAGTCCGGTCATCACTGAGCAGCGCCAAGCTCGGCGCGCTCGTCTTGAGAGCGTCCGCCGCCATCGGGAACTGGACATTATTATGACTCGTTTACTCAAGCAGTATTCTGATTGGGATAACTTAGAGGCGATGCTGCAACTATTATTTCCAACGACGGTGGAGAGTTTCGTCTTGTATGATGCACCTATGGTGCGGGCGATCGCCCGCCAGAGTAGTCCATTTATTCTGCTAACTCGCCATCAAAATCGACAGTTTGGTAATTTATTAGACACACCAACCCTACATCTGCGATCGGATCAGATACTTGTGCTGATTTCACTCGCAGCGTCCACTGATATTGACTATCGGACGCTGCCTGAACTGGATGCCCTGCTTACGACGATAGAGGATGCATTATCGAAGACAATCCAGGGTACGTCAATGCCCCATTCGCCTATTTTCCTTGCTGCTCTCACCCCTTGATATGGAGGTTTTCATGTCTACGAAAGAAAACTTTTTTGCGCTCAAACAGTCGCCCCCTTTCGATCGCTTAGATGATTCTGAACTCATTTTATTATCAAATCTGGCAATAGATAGATATTATCCGCCTGCAAGCGTTATCTGTCGCGGACAGCGGCCACTACGCTATCTCTATATCACGACAAGCGGTTCGTTATGGACAACGATCAATGGACAATCCATCCAACTATCTTATGTGTTTGGTCATGAGTTCTTACTACAGAATCGTGCGATCGCAGCCGACATCACCGCTCACCCTGAGCAGGGAGTGACCTGTTTATTATTCAAGCGCGAAAACTTTTTTACAATAGCGTATGAATGTCCTAGTCTTATTTTAGGGTTTTGTCAAAACTTTCCAACGCTATCCGCTCATCTGCCGCTTCTGATTAGCTAACTGCCATTTCTGCTATCCATTTATTCTGCACATTACTTTTTAGCATGAAGATTCGTACACAGACCATCCTGGCAATCGTTCCTATCTTTATGGGTGTTGCAGCGATCAATGGCTTTTTAACCTACACCTCAGAACAGCAAGAAAATCGATGGGCTTTAGAGGAAGAATCCGTAGCATTAGCAATTTCAATCGCAGAATTTATTGAGAACGATCGCTACCAAAAAACCTTACTACCTGAGCGTCAGTCTAATTATCTAGAAGCGTTAGACACCTATCTCAGACGATTGTTGCAGTGGGAGCAGGTGAAATTTATCTTACTGCGATCGGTCGATGGACAGAGTATTTTACATCGTTATTCCAGCGGCTTTCCTAGCAATGCCCACCAGCCACTCCCCGCCTCTGCTATTGAGCGCCTACAAAATGATGCCGTTTGGTCAAGTAATATCCGAACAATCAGCGCTGACCTTGCAGTAATTGAAGTATGCACACCGCTGGCTACCCGCAACCAGCTTACGGAATTGGTATGTGTGGGTGTGAGTGCAAATGATTTTTTGGAGCAGCGAACCCTCAGCCAGGGCAAAGTTGTAACAATGGCGATCGCAGTCGTAGGATTAGGACTGCTCCTTTCATTATTTATCTCGGCTTTGATTACAGATAAGATTAATCAACTGACTGTGGCCGCAGAAACGGTAGCAGCAGGTAATTATAGGCAACGCTTTGAAATTGGCATGATTCAAGAAGTCTATGATCTAAGCAACACATTCAACACTATGAGCAGCGTAATGGGCGAGACTTTATTGCGGGCAAAGCGAACACTAATGGAAAATGAGCGATTTCGCACGATGCAAACGCTGGCTCAAACCTATCAATCGCTAGTCCAGAAAGACATCGATCTGAAGCTGAATGGCGTAGAAATTGCAGGAACGTTACTGAATAGCGATCGCCCCACCACTGACTTTTTAGATAGCTGTCGCACCACTCGCGGAGCATTTATCATTTTAGGACGGCTGGACGAATCAACTACCTCCCATCTAGATAACTTACTTATCACTTCATCAGCCATCACGCTATTGAAGCAATTACTCATTCGACAACCGACCGAAACCGCGATCGCCCAACTTACTCAACTATATGAATTACACACTTTACACTGTATTTTTATAGATAACGACCAGAATGGTAGCCAAGTTCACCTATCTCACTGGCATTACAGCCGCGATCGAGACCAGACGAGCCATAAGCAACATCAATTGAAACCCCAACATCCGTGGCTGTTGCATACATTTAAGTCACCCTCAGATACGCTATCTAAGCATATTGACATTTTTCTTCAGCGGTTCAACTATCTTTCAGCCCTTGAGATGATTCATGACCTTCAAATTATCTGTGCAGAAATCGAACAGGGTGGGATGATAGTTGCTGTGAATGTACTTTCTGACTCCACGGCTCAACCTGAAGATACAAGAGAGAGCCAATCATTACTAGATCGCCCTCCTAACTTTTTATCTGAAGCGCCTTCTCCATCAGACTCTCAATCGTCTTGATAGTCGGATCACCGGCTAGATAGCCAATCCCGCGATGGAGATGCAAGCGAAATTGAGTCGCTATTGTATCTTGATTCATACTCAGCCCATCATTGTAGCACCG
>CAYSIR010000193.1:0-7846 GCA_964431105.1 uncultured Leptolyngbya sp.
TCCCAAGATTGGGAGAGGGATTTAGGGTGAGGGCGTAAAGGTGACATGCACCCCCATCCTTTCATAACCACCACTACTGCTAAAAAAGCAGGTCAATATCAAGATGTTTCAAATTAACTTGATATAGACGGCCTTGTTGTTGATGCCATGTGGCAATCAATAACAGATGTGGCGTCGGCATTGCGATCGCAGTTGCCCCCTTCGGGCCGCTCATCCGTTCGATGCGATCGCCATACTGCGACAGCATTAAAATCTGCCCGTCAGTGTCTACAATTACGTATCCCCACGTCGTCGTTGCGATCAAATGAGGCTGAATCTCGACCCCCATCCGTCGAATGCGGTAAGGCTTTAGGTCTACCACAAACACGGCATTAGGATTGTAATTATCAATTGACAATAACCGATAGGGCGTCGGGGTCAGAATGGTGGAGCCGAGATGTGCCGGCACCGCTAGCGAATTGAGCAACTTTCCGCGTCGGGTGAACAGTTCAATTAGGGTTCCTTGAATTGGCGAACTCGCCGATGCATCCTGTTCTCGATGGGCAACCACTACAAGATGACGAGTATCAAGGGCAATCAACTGCTGGACGGTATAGCGACGACCCGGCTTAAACAAGCGTTTTGGGTGCGGCGGTAGGCTGAATTCCCCAGATAGCGGCGCACGCAACAAGTGCAGCATGTAAGGAAAATTCTCAACCTGGCGGGAAGGGCTATCGTCAATTAAGGGCTGGCTAGCGGTGTCAGGGGCAGTATTCATCCCGCTACCGGATACGATCGCAACCCATTGCCCTTTCGGGTCTATATCAACGTGGGAAGACGGCTCAGCGTCAGCAACCCACTGCGGCAAGGCATTATGGGCGGGCCCCAGTCCTAAAATCGGCACCAAATAGAGCGATCGCGCCATTTGAACAAAGCAGCCTTGGGGACGCAGCCAAATCCGCTGGATAGCGCCCGGTAGCCTTGCTGTCTGCCACTGGCTCAGCACTTCAGCAGACTTGCCCCAGTCGGAAGATGGCACTACCGTCCAATTCACTTGGCGATCGCTAGCATAGCAAACTCGCTGGGGTACCTCCAGCTCTGCCAACAGCTCTAGGGGCGTATCTGCATCCGTCTGAATCCCAACCAAAGGATAATCCAGCAAAGTAACCTGGTCGTAATTAAAATCGCATACAGACGCATCGCCCATATACCGCAGCAATGGATGGGTTGTACAGGCATTTGTTGGACTAGCGGCAATGTCAAGCTGGGTTATGGCATCCCGTAAAGCAGCGAGCATTTCCGCAGCCGTGCGGAATCGTCGAGCCGATAGCTTTTGTAGCGCTGTAGCGATAATCGGCCGACACACCTCAGGGATAGCATCGGGAATATGGAGTGGTGTATTGAGATGGGCTGACATCAGTTCCGACGGTGTACCTTGAAAGGGGCGATCGCCCGTCAGCAACTCATACAGCATCACCCCCACAGAATACACATCCGATGTAGTGGAATATTGCCCATAAAATCGTTCAGGAGCCATGTATGCAGGCGATCCCGTATTCCCCGTCTCATCTTGCGATCGCAACTCCTGGCTAAGCTTAGCGATCCCAAAATCAGAAATGCGGGCCCGCCAACCATTTAGCCGCAAATTCAGCAAAATATTTTCAGGCTTAATATCGCAGTGAACAATATTGCGACCGTGCGCATGGGCCAGCCCAGCCAGCACATCCTCAATCAACGATAAACTTTCCGACAAGCTCAGACGATACTCATCACTCATCAACCCGCGCAGCGTTCCCCCTTCACAGTAGTCCATCACGACATATCGACCCGTGGGGGTATGCTCCAACGCTTGGCAAGTCACAATGTTATCATGCTGCAAACTCAGCAAAAATCGTAGCTCGCGCAGAAACTTATGAGTCGGAAATCGCTGTTGCTCTAGATTTTTGAGCGCAACCAACCGCCCAGTTTTCCGATGTACCGCACAAAATACGCGACCAAACTGCCCTTGTCCAACCAAACCAAGGAGTCGATACTTGGATCGTTTTAATTCGGTTCGCAGCGGATTTACCACGATAATGGACAAGTCCTTCAGTGATTGGCAGATGGCGATCGCAATTAACTACAGATTTGCTGCATGATGGCATCATGATCCATATTAGTCACCATCGTCTCAACTGATTCCATGCGTTTGGGCAACCCAAGGACAAAGCGGTTACAGTCTGCGCCCATTGATTCACACGTCGTTTGAACGCAGTGCAGCTCTCGCCCCGTAAGCTGGCTAAAGAAAGCACAAAGCGCCCCCGCTTCCAGAAATCCAGCAGGCTGGTTATTCCGTGGAGCCTGGCTAATAAACGGCGAATTGGTCACCTTAACAACCAAGAACCCGCGATTCTGATAAGACTGATCTAGCTCAATCTTGCCCCAGCCATGGGTAATCCAGCATTGCTCAAGAGATTGAATAAACTCAACCATCGGCATATCGGCCAACGACTGGCGATAATAATCAGTTAGTTCTTCACAGAACCGGGCATAGAAATTTTTGCCCCACCAGCGTCCACAGTTGAATAAGACAAGACGGCTTGCCTGACCCGTTTCTTTATCAAGCCCAGCATAGATACCTTGCAACAGCACTTCAGGTAATGCCAGCAGCCGCTCACCTCGACGATTTTCGAGCAAGCCCAGCTCGAGATCGCCTTGTACATAGGCATCACTGGCGAAGTAATTACTTGGAATATGATTATCGGTTAGCAGGTCGGTAATGGAAATCATGGTTCGATTTGGGGAATAAAAGGGCTGAAGGTGAACGTAGTGCAGCATCAGCGCGAATAGGTTGGGTCTATGGTCAGCGCTACCGCACTGACTGGATGAGTTCACCCTACCATTAGGTTTTGATAAAGCACTAAAACGCTATAAATGGCGATAGGGAAGCGAGCTGACATAGAGAAGGCGGCGGTACTACAAAACACTACAAACCATTACTGCCAAACCTTAAGGTCGATAGACACAATCACACCACCCAAGGCTCCAACAAAGCAAGTTTATCCTATCCTTTAAACCGAGGCTGGACTCAGCAGTGCATTTTGGGCCAGCATCAACGGCGGTTTGATGAGATTAATTTGGGCTGGGGTTAGTACTTGGCTGAGCTGACGATCCAAGATGGGATACAGCAGGCGGTCAATCGCTTGCGTGTTAAAAGCCTTTGCCGTTT
This sequence comes from uncultured Leptolyngbya sp., assembly GCA_964431105.1. Lineage (GTDB taxonomy): Bacteria > Cyanobacteriota > Cyanobacteriia > RECH01 > RECH01 > RECH01. The sequence goes on from CAYSIR010000193.1 coordinate 3,188, forward strand.
TCTCGATCCAAGTCAGCAACCGATGCTGCACATAGTTTTCGTCATTCAGCAACATTGCCATGGCGGCATGGCGCAAGATGAGAATGGCGTGCTTCAAACACCGCTCTAGTTTTTCCTTCGATTCATTGGGCAGGGCTGCTTCCAATTCATCTGCGACAGGCTGCATAATCTCAATTTCCCGATTTCGCAGTTGGCGGTACACTTCCAACCGTTCCGGCAATGAATCAACGTACTGATTCAGGATACTTAATTCGTCAGCTTTCAAATAGCGGCTCTCTGCATTGTCGAAGAGCGCTTCAATATCTGGATGCATATCAACACCTCGCTAAGCCTGGGTATTAGTCTGTTTAGATTTTTTGAGAACTGATGCCATCATGCCTTCTGAGTTTGGGCGTCGGGAGCGATCGCCCACATCCACCGCCCAGCATGATAAAGCATCAGCTATTGTACAAGCCGGTCTGTCATCCGGCACAGCTCTGGCACAATGTAGTCTGGCAGACTCGCCTACAATTCCAACTCCCACCATTCAACGCCTGAATTCAATCCTGCGATCGCAGATCAATCAACCTAGACAGCAGCAGTTTTTTTGTAGCTCAGGCAATCAGGACGTTATTGCGGTTCGGGAGCGAGATTGCCGACATCGTTAAAGCTGTGGAAGAACGACAGAGCCGCTAGAAACTACCGAAAAAGTCGTCTAGAGTGACCTCTTGATCCGCCACGCTCGACATATCCTCCGGTTCATCCGATGGAATGAGTGCTGCAATGACAGGAACGCCATCCCACGGAATGGCATTGAAATAATCCGTCACGCTCATGGTCAAATCCAGAGGATTGGGAGCAGAGGACATCGGAGCTACATCATCTGCCAACTCCTGAGCAGGCGGTGGAGACAATACCCGCCCTTCCCAATTCACCGTTTGAAAGAACTGCTGCACCGACCGCTGCAGCCAGTCATCCGATTGAGTTCCTGGTGATTGCATTCCTTTGGCAGAGCCGTTGCGTTGCAGTAAGGTCATTGTACTCATGGCATTCTCTCTCCTGACCGTAAGCGCTTCTCAATATCGCGGGCCGTAGCTCCTTCATTCAGCCAGAATGCCGCTGCATCGATCCGGTCTTGTGCGCCGAGGAGGAATTTGCAATAGGTTTCTCCCATTGAGTAACACTGAATTTCAATGCAGCTCAGTTGCTTTTTCACCATTTCGGTAAAAAAGCCAGCGAATAGCCCGGCGTAGATGTGGCAAACCGGCTTGCCGACATCCCCTAACGTGCGGGCTACGGCAGAGTCAAAGAGGTTGATAAACATGAAGCCTTGCTTGCGATCGCCCATATCTACTTCCCACCGTCCCCAACCTTGGGAGGTAAAGGGCCACCACCAAGTTTCAAGCAAAAACAGCAAGTTAGCCTGGCGGGTGTTGCGTTCAAATTCTTCTGAAAACCATTTCTCAAAGAAGAAAGCATCTCGCTGCCCCCACTCACACCCAATGGTGTACATCGTGGCGGATGAGGCATCCCCCACCTCTTCTTCAAGGCCTTCAATCAGCCCAATAATGAAGTCTTCGCTGGTGAGGAGGTTACGACTACCGTTCCAGTCGGTGATGCTGCCGTTGTCTGGCTCAAACTGGAAAAAATCGCGGAAGCCGTAGTGATTGTGTTTTCTGGGTTGTCTTGCCTTGAGTTTGTGCTGGTTATTTGTTGCAGTTACCATGGTGTCTTATCCGAAAAAATGCTGAGTGAGGATAGGGGTCGGGCTGTCATAACCACTTGTATGACCGATGTAAACTAGCTAGCGCTTAGTTGAAATGAATAGGGAGTGGTAGAGTGCCCCGACAAATAGGTTCATTGGGTCACTTAATGTCGTGAATGTAATGACATTCAGACGGTATGTAGGGCTGAGGGATCGGCAGATGTGGCGGGCGGCAATATCAGTACCGTTAATCTTAACGACAATTGCCCAACCTAATCAGGACGATGAAGACGGCGATTCACAACCTAGGTGTGTAATGCGACGCGGAATTACGACCGATTTTGGGGCTATTCGCCAATCGTTTGCCAATAGGTCTAGCTTAACAATTCCAGACTCTAGTCTTGTTTGACTGACAGGAGCGCACCATCTGCCGACAGAGCATTTTCGCGGGAGTTGGGCATCAGCTTATGAATCAGTGGTCATCGCAACCAGTGAGGCTGGGTGGGTGAGCGGGGTTACTGAGCGGGGATCGCTTTCGTTGGGAACCGATCGCAGCCGTTGATGACACGATCGCAATCAGCATGGCACTTCACAGCTTTCACGTCCGAATGCAATAGCATCTGGGGAGTTGCGATAGCTGCAAAGCAAGTCGCTTAGTTGCTGACAGTTTTAATATTCCCTAGAGTATTAAGATTCGACCAGTGCGGCTAAAAAGTTTGCCAATCTTAAACTTACATAGCATCAGGTTTCCTGATAACTTCTTAGGATCAACATCAAAACGCTCGTTGGGCACAATCACGCGATCGCCCCCTCAGCTTGCGATCGCATCCGTAGCCAAACCAATCCATGAATGCAGGAAGACTTTGAATGCAGGAAGACTTTGGAAGACAGGAGTCAAAAATAGGGGATCATCATCCAACCTTTTGAAGGCCTTGAGTTCCCACAAAAAAAAGCCCTAGCTATGTAGCCAGAGCAAAAATTAGGGAGATTTCACCTTCACGATGAAGTTGAATCAGCGCGAGATCATTGCCCTAGAATCTAGAGAAGACCCCATTGCGCCAAAAGTCCTTGACCTGTCAACAATTCGCCAACGATAGCCAGGATGAAACCCAACATTGCTAGACGACCGTTCAAGGTTTCAGCAAACGTCGTAAAGCCAAACTTTGGTTCTTGATTTTCCATTACTGATTGCCCTCTGTGAAGCTTTGTATCTTTATATTACAAAACATTTACAGTTTTGTGCACTATTTTTGAGATGTTTCTTCCAATTGACAGACTTAATTGTGAAAACTGGGCGATCGCTCTCTCTCAACAGCCGCTATTTGCGATCGCTCACAGGTCAGAAATTTCGGCAGCTAGTCTCAAACCGCCAAACGTTGAGTCACCACCGCATAGAACGGATCGCCGCCAGCAACCCCTAGCATTTGTAAAAAGCTTGGCACAGTTGGGCGCTCAGCAACTACCTCAGGGGGACTAAAGCCATCCACAGACTGGATGTATTGTTTCACCAGCGTCACTCGCGCAGACTCCGATGCATCTCGCCAGGCCTGAATTGCCTTCTGGTAAAACATCCGATTTGAAAAACTAATGATGCAGATGCCGCCAGGTTTGAGAATGCGATAGATTTCCGCAAAGATAGCTTCAGGATATTGCAAATATTGCACTGAGACGGTGTTCAGCACTGCATCAAAGGACTCATCCGGCAACGGTAAGGTCTGGTTGTGGTTGAGATTTTGGACAAAGTAATGGTGAAGGGCAGGGTTGCGGGCAAGTTCTTCCGCGTTCATGCCGTGTCCTTCAACATGTGCGAAGGTGAATTCGTCCGGTAAGTGAGACACCCAACTGCTCATCATGTCGAAGATGCGAGTATCAGGACGAAGGCGATCGCGATAGAGGTCGGTTAGACGTTGGATAAACCCCTCATCGACATGAGTCACAAAGCGCGGCACTTCGTAGAAAGAATTATCATCGGATGGATCAAATTTGGCGCGTTGGTCGGTGTTAAGCAACATGGATTGACTGAACTTACGTTAAATAATCGTCATGATTCATGGGCAACATTCGGCAGGGATCATCAAACGCACAGTGTCTCTGATTTTGCGACTGCTGCCCCGTTTCAATTATTACGAATATTACGAAAGTTGAAGTCCCCTCAACCCATCAGCCAGTCATTCGGGTCTATCGTCCGCGATAGTCATTCGCCGCAGTACACAATCAAATCAATTTCGACATTGCCCTGCCCGGCTAGTCCAATAATCCCTACCGTTGTGCGGCAAGGCAGGCGATCGCCCTCGAAATAAGAGGAATAGATGTCATTCACGACAGCGTAATCTCGCATATCAGTGAGAAAAATGCGAGCCATCACCACCCGGTCAAACGTCACTCCGGCATGGCTTAGCACCAACTGAAGATTTTCCATAACTCGACGAGTCTGCTCCGCGATCGGGCCACGACTGATGTCACCCGATGTTGGGTCTTCGGCGAGTTGTCCGGTCACAAACAAAAAATCCCCGGCTCTCACTGCATGGGAATAGGGTGCAGGCGGTGGCAGGAGGTTATCTGGAAGCGTAATGAACTCAAACATGAACAACGTATAACTAAAATGAACTGGCGCTAGAGCAAGATCATCAGCCGACTCGATCCAACTGACCACCCCATCAGCATCTAGCCGATGTGAATTTAGATAGGCTGCATGAGGCGTTTTTTTGAGGAATCACATGATCCAGAATCAAATCGCCTGCCTGATGGGGAGCATCCCACTTTTGTAAATCGCCCTCATCCCCCGGCCCCCTTCGACCAGCTCAGGACATGCTTCTCCCAAAACTGGGAGAAGGGGAGCAAGACTTCAAAGTCCCTCTCCCAAGCTTGGGAGAGAGATTTAGGGTGAGGGCGATCGCGTCACATACCTTTCACGAAACTGGGATGCACCCGCCTAATGGTTTGGCAGAGCCGCCGTGACCATCTTGGAGTTGTAC
>CAYSIR010000194.1:0-7836 GCA_964431105.1 uncultured Leptolyngbya sp.
GCGGCAGCTTCCGGTGCAGCTTCGGGCGCGGCTTCGGTCACGGCTTCCGGTGCAGCTTCGGTAGTCGCTTCAGCAGCTATTTCAGTAGCAACGGGCGCAACCGCTGCTGCTGCTTCACCCTTGGGCGCATATTTTGATACAGGACGTTCGAGGATGCTAGCACGCTCTAGGATGTGGCGAACAGTATCGGTAGGCTGGGCCCCCTGCTGTAGGCGACGCACGATCGCATCAACATTTAATCGGGTTTCATCGGTGCGGGGGTTGTAGAATCCGAGTTCTTCAAGCGGGCGACCATCTCGGCGATCGCTGCTCTTCATGGCAACAATCCGATAGCTGACTTCCCGTTTTTTGCCGAATCGCTTTAATCGCAGCTTGATCATGCCTGAAAAGAATTCTCCTACTGTAGTGGGTCACTAAAAATATTACTAATGGTTCCAAGCTGCCCATAATTGGGGAGTCCCGGTTGTTCGAGGCAGAAGGATGGTGCGATCGCGTCTCTATCGCAATGCATCTAACTTGAGATGCCAAGTGTTAGATCATAGCATCGATCGATACAGAATTGAACCGTGAGATTGAACCACCGAACATGGGGCGAGTCGTTTCCGGACTATCGGATTGACCCAACCCATCCAGTAACGCGATCGCGGCTGCTAACCAATTCTGCCAACCGATTCTGACCACCTACAGCGAGCCAAATCCTTTCTTTTTTTTGCCCTTTTTCTTTTTCTTACCAGAGCCGCTGCCTTGGTAGCCGCGCCAACCCGGCATTCCGCCACCCATTCCCGGCATTCCGCCACCCATTCCTGGCATTCCGCCGCCCATTCCCGGCATTCCACCGCCAAACAGATCGCCCATGCCGCCCAGTTGACCACTGCCCATTTTCTGCATGAGCGATCGCATTCGTTGGAAATCACTCACCAACTTACTCACATCATTCAGGGTATAGCCAGAACCTTGAGCAATGCGCTTACGACGGCTGGGCGATCCTGACAAGAGTTCTGGATTTTTACGTTCCTCTCTGGTCATCGAGTTAATCATGGCTTCAGAGCGCCGCAATTGCACTTCGCCTTGTTCGAGTTGGTCGCTCGAAATTTTATTCATACCAGGGATCATTTTCATAATTCCCCCTAGCGATCCCATATTTTTCAGGAGGCGAGTTTGCTTCAGGAAGTCATCAAAGTCAAATTGTGCTGAGAGAATTTTCTCCTGCATTTTCTCAGCTTCGGCAAAATCGACCTCTTCCTGAGCTTTTTCCACCAAGGTCAAAACGTCTCCCATGCCCAAAATGCGGGAGGCCATGCGATCGGGGAAAAAGGGTTGCAGGGCTTCCACTTTTTCACCAACCCCGATGAATTTGATGGGCTGTCCTGAAATTTGGCGCACCGACAGCGCCGCCCCACCACGAGTGTCGCCGTCCATTTTGGTGAGGATGGCTCCCGTCACGCCAATTTGCTCGTGGAACGTGCGGGTTAAGTTCGCGGCTTCTTGCCCAGTCATGGCATCCACCACCAACAGCACCTCATGGGGCTGTACGGTTGTTTTGATGTTGGCCAGTTCGCCCATCATGTCTTGGTCAATTTGTAGACGACCGGCAGTATCAATGATGACTGTATCAATACCGTCTGCTTTTGCTTTGGCGATCCCCTGGCGGGCAATCTCGACCGGATTAGCGTCTGACCCCATCTCAAAGACGGGAACATTGATCTGTTTCCCTAGGGTGATGAGCTGATCGATCGCGGCAGGGCGGTACACATCCGTCGCGACCAGCAGAGCCGATCGCTCTTGTTTTCGCAGATGGAGCGCGAGTTTCGCCGTCGCAGTGGTTTTACCCGTTCCCTGTAGCCCCGCCATGAGGATCACGGTTGGAGCTGTGTTGGCGTGGGCAAGGGGCGCATTGGTTTCCCCCATGATCTCAACCAACTGGTCATGCACAATTTTGATGAACTGCTGGTCAGGGCGTACCCCAGCCACTACATCTGCTCCCTGGGCCTTTTTCTGCACATCTGCAACGAATGCCTTGACCACCTGGAGGTTCACATCGGCTTCTAGTAGGGCCCGACGCACCTCTCTCAGCGCTTCTTGAATGTTGGTGTCTGAAATCTTATCTTGTCCGCGAAGCTTTTTCCAGGCTCCTTCAAATCGTTCGGCTAGAGCATCAAACATAGTGGCAGTGGAGTATGAACAACGAACACTCCGGGTCTTAGGTGAGTGAGCGGAGTGCAATTGAAGACGGCGCGACCAAACCCAGAATTGGCATATTTGCACTGGTGGGAGTAGCGCTGTCAATCTTTCTGTTTTCAATTCTAAGGGGTAAGGGCGGGTCTAACCGAATTGGTGATGCCGAGTGATGGGTTGGCAATGACTGGGGCAATTATTAGGGCAATTATTAGGGCAATTTCTAGGGCCAAACGCGGGGAATGTGAACGGGGCGATCGCACCATAATGGACGAATCTTGCGCCACACTTCAATAAACCAACGGCGGGCAGTTTGGGTGGAGGGGCCTCGGTAGCGACAGAGCAATCCTAGGGGTAACGGAGTGATCACTCGTTCATCTTGAGCATGGGGCGATTCTATCTCCAGCGATCGCACGGTAGACAAGACCTCTGCCTCAAACGCCTGCCCCATCAGGATGAAGCTGCCGACAACGGGTTGCCCGGCTAGCCCATGGGGACTATCCAACAGTTCAACCTGCCCCGGTAGCCACTGCGGATCAATCCAGACGGGTCTGCCGTTCTGCCACACTTCGGTGTGCGATCGCCAATCGCCTTCGGTGAACCGTTCGGATCGGGCTGTGCGTCCGAAGCGCTGAATATCCCAGCCCAGCCACGTTGCTCCCTCAGCCAAATCTACCCGTAACCTTTGCTGAAAGCGGGCCCCACGAAACACGATAGTTCCTTGGGGAAACCATTCTAGACAAGCCCCGGCGGCCAATTGCAGGTGAATGTGATGATCTGACGTGATGCCAGAACTGCCGTAAACTTTACTGGCGGCGGCTGTTGTCAGCAATGCATGACTATTGTTATCGAGCTGGACGGTGGTAGACAGGCGATCGCCCCCAACAATGCCGCCAGCCGTATGCAGCATCACCCCGTGACACACGTTCCCTTCCGGGTGGAACGGTCGCTGAATTTTGAGTGGTGCCTGTACGTGGGCATGGGTGAGTTGGGTGATGCCGGTGCGATCGCGCCCAAACCGCAGCCGTAAATCACCATGCCAACCTGTAGCGCGGGACGGATAGATAGATTGAACAGACGACGTATTTACCACACGTTCACAACACTTCCACTAACCCAATGCCCAGCAGCTCAATTAAACCGCCGGAAATTCGCCTAGCATTTTGACTTCAGGCATAAGCAACAGTGACCAATGATGCTCAACCTGTTCTTGCACATGGCGAATCAAACGGAAAATGTCAGCGGCTGTTGCATGTTCTACATTCAAAATAAAATTGGCATGACGATCGGCAACCTGTGCCCCACCAATTTGATAGCCTTTCAACCCCGTTTGCTCAATCAGCCAGCCAGCGCTGTGCGATGAGGGATTACGAAAAACGCTGCCACAACTGGGCAAGTGGTAAGGCTGAGTGGTGCGACGACGCTCTAAATGATGTGAGGTTTGCTCTAAAACAACCTGTGGATCAACGCCGGGCTGAAGTTGTAGTACCGCACTGGTGACTAGCTGGCGATCGCCCTGCAAATTCGAGGTGCGATAGCGATAGTTCAAATCAGTCGGCGCAAGCTGCCTCAAGGCGTTATCTGGCGATAGCACCGCCGCCGACACCAGCACATCCGCCATAGCTAGACCGTGAGCGCCCGCATTCATCACGACGGAGCCGCCCAAGCTGCCTGGAATGCCAACCGCCCATTCAAACCCTTGCCAACCCCGACGGGCCGCCTGCCACGCTAGTTTGGCCATGGGCACGCCGGCCCCCGCCAAGATTTGCCCGGTTTCGTCATCAAAACGGCTGTGCCGGAGATAGCGCGTAGCAATCACCAATCCTGGTAAACCGCGATCGCTCACTAGCAAATTTGAGCCAGCTCCTAACAGTGTGATCGGCACTGAATGGCGATCGCCCCACTCAAAACAGGCCCGCAGTTCATTCAAATTTCGAGGCGTTGCATACAGCTCAGCAGGGCCACCCACCCGGAACGAAGTCAGCCCAGAGAGCGGCACTTGGCGCTGAATCCTACCATCACATCCATCCAAGCAGATGGGTTTAGTGCCCAGGGGCTGATCTCCCGCCAAGCCGTGAACCCCCTCGGACGGCACAATCACTCGACCTGTCTGACGCTGAATTGGAGGGTCTTGAGAAAGAGTCATAGTGGCACAGGTTATGGAATGCATTGACGATAAAGCCACACAGAATTGGGCTGAAACAGGACAGCAGCTAGCATAAAACCTTGGTCAGCCGTGCTGCATGGAGAGTAGACGTGCTTCAGCATAATGCACCGATGAGGAGTCATTCGGGTTGCCGCGCTAGGCTCAGCCCTAACTAGCTGCGACAGTGCCGCTTGGGTGGGCTGCGGCGAAAAACTGAACTAAATCAGGAATAATCTGGTTCAAGCTGCCTGCTCCCAAGAATAGGACTAAATCCCCCGGAAGCAAATGGGTTTGTAAATACTCGACCACAGCCTCCAAGGTTGGCTGATACACCACATTTGAGTGATAGGTAGCGATCGCATTCGACAATTCCACACCGCTGACCAAGCCTGTATCTGATTCCCCAGCGCTGTAAATGTCTGTAGTAATGACCAGATCAGCATTCCCAAACGACTGAGCAAACTCATTTAAGAAAGTTGCTGTACGGCTGTAGCGATGGGGCTGAAATACCGCCACAACCCGGCGATCGCCCGATGGTTGAACGGCCCGGAGCCGAGCCGCTGCCAGCGTAACCTCTAGCTCACTCGGATGGTGGGCATAGTCATCAATGAAGGTAATACCCTCGACCTCGCCGCGATGCTCAAAACGACGGCGGGCCCCCTCAAAACAGCTTAGGGCATCAGCGATCGCATGAAACTCTAATCCGAGCAATCGCCCGACCGCGACCGCCGCTAGCGCATTACTAAGATTGTGCGCGCCCAACAACCCAAGGGACAACTGCCCTAGGTAAGAACCGCGCTCCCAAATCTTTGCCTGAGTCCCCTGGGCGCTGTATTCAACATGGGTTGCAGTGTAATCAGCCGCTACATCTGGATTGAGGCTGTAGGTCACATCAGCATTTAGCGATCGCACGACGGCCGCTGAATCTAGGCAAGCCACTAGGATTTGACAGTGATTTGCAAAGGTTTGAAAAATATCAACGACTTCATCTAGACTGCCGTAATGATCGGGATGGTCGAGTTCAATATTGGTCACAACTCCAATATGCCCGCACAGCTTCACCAACGATCCATCTGACTCATCTGCCTCAGCTACGAGGTAGGCGCTACTCCCGACGCGGGCATTGCCATCCCAGGCATTGACCTCACCACCAATCACAATCGTGGGGTCTAATCCTGCCTTGAGCAGCATACAGCCAACCATGCCGCTAGTCGTTGTTTTGCCGTGAGTGCCGGCCACTAAGACGCTCTGATACTCTTTGGTCAATGCGGCTAGCACGTCCGATCGATGAAAGACAGGGCAGCCCAGTTCTATCGCGGCTTGATATTCTGTATTGCTAGCGCCAATCGCCGTTGAGCAAACCACCTGCGGCAATTGAGCTGCGATCGCTTCTGGCTCTGTAAGCGCGGTTAAGGCTGTGCCATTGGAGCGACTATTCGACTCCGAGTGCAATAGGCTGGACGACTGCGGAAACGCCTGCACCGGAAAGTGATGCAAGTTTGCGGCATCCTGACTCCAAAAAATGTGAGCGCCTTCGTCTTCTAGACGTTGGGTAATGTGGCTCAGGCGTAGGTCTGAACCAGATACAGGCAACTTTCGTTTCGCCAAGATGTAAGCGAGAGCCGACATTCCAATTCCACCGATTCCGATGAAATGGAACGGCCTCCCGCTGAAATCAACGGAATTCAGCATTCTAGCTCCTTCAACACCACACCACACCAATATCACGCGCTATCATAGCAAGAATCGAAAATTTACGAAATTGATTTCATTGCGAATGATCGCCATTTGACGGCAACGGCATACCTCAAAGCCTTGCCCACGTAGCGCATCCAACGATCGCAACTGAATGAGTATATGTACAGGGTTGAGCGGTGAGGTTCATCACGCAATGCTGCATTTGGTGTGTACTTTACTCGATGATGGCGAGGGAATCCGCACATTTTTAGGAGTCATCCTAGAACCTTGGCCGATGGCTTGAAGCTGCTATCCCAGGATGCCGGCTGGAGGCGAATTCAAGCCAATCTGAGTGGGATGCGGTTGCCCCTAATACGAAGCGATCGCTGAGCAATGTCTACGGGCGCAGGATGCATCCACAAACCGAGTCTCATGCTGAAATCCTGCCTTTTGCGGATTGTCTCCAATAAATAACATTTTGGGATCTAGGACAATGGGGGAGAGGCTGACAAGAACCAGAAGCTCTGGATTAGGTCGCTTTAGTATAGGCGTGATTTTTCAAAGGCGGCCCAATCTCAATGCATCTTAAAATAAGAGGAGTCCTCTATTGGTAAGGATTTTGGGCGCTGCCCACACCGCCCAAAATCCTTATGTAAATATCACTACCAAAAATTGCTACGAGGAGTTCTTCACTGGCTGGTGAGCGATCGCAAAATCTGCACCGAAGCAGAACAGGTCTGACCCCAATGCCCTCACGATTGCCGGGTTCCGCACTGTTCAGGTCAAACCATTCATGTTAGGGATGGGCAGTTAATAATGGGCGGTTAATAATAGTTAGCAGAACCGAGTCTAAACTGTATTTGAGTTCTGCTATCACCATTGGTTTCTTCCTCCAACCGTTGCGCCATCCTTGGCGGCACCTTCAATCCACCCCATGCTGGGCACCTTCAACTTGCGCAGCAGGCCCAGCAGCAGGCCCAGATCGACCGAGTATTCTGGGTTCCGAGCGATCGCGCTCCTCACAAAGCCGACCACGACCTGCCATCCATCACTCACCGCGCGGCCATGGTTAATCTCGCGATCGCCCCCTATCCCAGCTTCCAACAGGTTCAGCCGCCGTCCCCAAGCCCGTTCAGCTACGGCATTGACACATTCACATACCTAACTCAGCACGCCCCTGCCCAGCATTGGTTTTGGATTGTAGGACTCGACACCTTTCAAACCCTGCCGCGCTGGTATCGCATCTCGGAATTTGCTGCGCGATGTCAGTGGATAGTAGCGCCGCGCGTTCTTCCCTGCCGTCAACCGTCCGATTCGCTCCCTGCCTCCCTCAACGATACAGAAGCGATCGCCGCTACCGTGGCCCAAACGATGCATGAACAAGGGCTGCGGCTGCAATGGACAGTGTTAAACATGCCCCTGCTGCCTGTCTCATCCACTCAGCTTCGACAACAAATCAGCATACCCCCGTTGAGTCCAGATGGTTCGTCTTTCATAGCCACCTGGCTGTCATCCCCGGTTATTCAATACATCAACCAGCATCAGCTTTATCGATACCGCCGTTCTACGTGACGGGCGACATCAACAGCCCAAGCTCCGAGACGGTTCTCCCGATGCAAATCGCGATCGCGAAAGACGGCGAATCACTGGCAAGGGCCCCAGCGGATGCCATCAATCACAAAGACCCGTCCGGCAATTTGAAGCGATCGCGCCTTCCAACCAACCACAGCGATTGTACTGACTCTTCACAGCGTTAATTGTCCGTAGCCATCCTAGACGATTTGTAAAGGCAGGTCAGCTCGACCGGATTCCGCAGAAACTCTAAGCCCAATCAGCAT
>CAYSIR010000195.1:0-7835 GCA_964431105.1 uncultured Leptolyngbya sp.
CGCCCACACCACCCAAAATCCTGACCAATACGGGGACTACCCCCTTGCCGTGGGGTTAGTGCTGTCTTGAAATGGTTGACTGTCAGTACCGCGACAGCGCCTGCAAGTTCTTGCAGCGGGGCGCTCGTCACTGTTCTGTTGGAGTCGCATTGCCTTTTGCTGGGGGTCAACTGCGGTGAATTTTGATAGTGCGGGTTGGATCGGCTGAACGCAGGCGCTATCAATGAAAATGTCTAGATCATGACCGCTGTCCCCCGTCACCGCTATGGTTCGACACGATTTGTTTGTAGTTTTTTATACTATATTTAAGGATGATGTAACAATTAGCGATTGGCTAAAACATCGGCTAAAAAACTGAGTCAAAGTCGTGTTTGGTGCAATGGGATTTTCGAGGTCAATTTAAGGATGGATGGGTCTTGGTAACTGGTTCTGAGCTAGTGAGCGGTATTGGTCATGCGATCGCTGATTGAAGCCCTGGGTTGGTGGTGAATTGTCCCCGACTGTGACCGTGAAAGACAGGGGTAATGTTTGTGTTTAGGAAAGTCAATTTAATCAATTTAAAAGGGGAACGCACTAGTGAGTCAGTCGTTGCTAGAGCAAATGAAACGCTATGACGCTCAGGCGATCGCTCGCTACTACCGCCGTCGCCTGTGGTTAGCCATTTGGCGCGGACTCGTTGTTGCTGTCACATTTGTTTGGTTTGTATCGCTGATAGTGAGCGATCGCTTACTCCATCGAGAAGAAGCGACCAAGTTTAAACGTGCGTCTCAACTTCGCCAGATTCTCACTCGCCTGGGCCCTACCTTCATCAAAGTCGGACAATCCCTCTCCACCCGCCCAGACTTAGTCCGGCGCGACTTTCTGGAAGAACTGACCAAGCTGCAAGATCAGCTTCCACCCTTCCCAACTCCCCAAGCGCTCCACATTATTGAGTCACAGCTCGATCGCTCCATTGATGAGCTGTTTAGCTATCTTTCGCCAGAACCCGTTGCAGCCGCCAGCTTGGGGCAGGTGTATCGGGCACGGCTGCACACCGGCGAAGAGGTCGCTGTCAAGGTTCAGCGTCCTAACCTGCTACCCACGCTTACAGTTGATCTGTTTCTGTTGCGCTGGGCATCCGGCTGGATTGCTCCTCTCCTGCCCCTTAACCTCGGCCACGACCTTACGCTGATTGTGGATGAGTTCGGAATAAAGCTCTTTGAGGAAATTGATTATCTGAACGAGGGGCGTAATGCAGAAAAATTTGCTGCTAACTTTCATCGCAGCCTTGACGTTGTCGTTCCAGGGATTTATTGGCGCTATAGCACTCGCCGAGTGCTGGTGCTGGAATGGATTAGCGGCTTCAAGCTGACGAACACTGACCAGATCTGTGAATCGAACCTTGACCAAGATGTGTTGATTGAGATTGGCGTGACATCAGGTTTGCAGCAATTGCTAGAGTTCGGTTTCTTTCATGCTGATCCACATCCTGGAAACCTCTTTGCGATGTCGGATGGCCGGATGGCCTATATCGACTTCGGCATGATGGATCAGTTAAGTCAAGACACAAAAGAAACCTTGGTGGATGCCGTGGTTCACTTAATCAATCAAGACTATCAAGATTTGGCAAAAGACTTTGTTAAACTGGGCTTCCTGACTCCTGATACTGACATTATGCCGATTGTTCCTGCGCTTGAAAAAGTGTTGGGTCGGGCCCTGGGCGAAAGCGTTCGTGAGTTTAATTTCAAGACCATCACGGATCAGTTTTCTGAATTGATGTACGAGTATCCGTTCCGGGTTCCGGCTAAGTTTGCCCTAATTATTCGATCGCTTGTGACGCAGGAAGGGTTAGCCCTCAGCCTCAATCCAGATTTCAAAATTGTAGATGTGGCCTATCCCTACGTGGCTCGGCGCTTGCTGAAGGGAGAATCACCCCAGTTGCGACGACGGCTGTTAGAAATTTTGATTCGGGATGGCAAGTTTCAGTGGCATCGGCTAGAAAATTTATTGGCGATCGCCCGTTCTGATGCCAATTTTGAAATTTTGCCGACCGCTCAGCTTGGGCTGCAATATTTGCTGTCGGATGAGGGCGCTTTTCTGCGACGGCAAATTATTCTGGCGTTGGTTGAAGACGATCGCTTTCATACCGATGAAGTGCAGCGCATCTGGAACTTGGTCAAAGATGAGTTTCAACCAGCGCAACTGCTCAATGTGGCGATCGGCACACTCACCACTCTCTCGGCGGAACGTGCGGCTGCATGGATGCCTGCATTTGCTGGAATTGACCAACCGGCATAGGGTTGGTGGTAACGCCACTCAACCATGCCGTGGCTGCGGTGAGGCAGGAGTCCATTGAGATGCAGGAACAATAGGTTTATCAAACGTAGGGGAGCGACAGAATTTGTGGGTCAACGGGGAGGGGTAGCTCGGCAGGGTCAAGCGCTGTGGTTACGATGGTGGGCGATCGCCATTGGCTTAGTCCTAGCGGTTGGGCTATCGGGTTGTGTGGAAGCTGATTCAAGCATCCAGTATCGAGATCAGGTTCACGGCACACTCGTCCAGCAGTTGCACTTGGATGCAACGCCCAACCGTCTGGAACGGTTTGCGGCCGAGCGATGGCTACAGTCAGTTCGCGATCGCACCCTTGAGTTGGATGGATCGGTCGAGCAGAAAAACGGCAGCGATTGGATTTTGAGCATTCCGTTCCATAACGGCGCAGATTTGCAAACTAAGTTCAATCAGTTAATGCGGCAACTCCTCTCTCGCCCAGCCCGCTCAGAACCTGCTTTCGATGATGCCGCCGCCGCCCGTCTACCTGCTGACCGAACCCTGAACTTAATCGTTCGAGAACAGAATTTTGGCATTGTGCAGCGCAACCGCATCACCTACGCGCTTGATCTGCGATCGCAATTCGCTACCCAAACAGCCTGGCTGCCCTTACAAAATGCTGTCACCTGGACGCTTAGCCTCGCTACTCCTTGGGGGGCAACCCTAGCCGCCAACTCCGACCGCCCGATTCAGCACACCTCCCATCAATTAACCTGGCAACTGCATCCGGCTCAGCCCAACTACATTGATGTTGAGTTTTGGGTTCCTAGCCCTCTGGGCATTGCTGCCCTCGGAGTGGGCGGAGTGGTTGCCCTGGGTTGGGCGATCGCTAGCTCCCATCGACTGAGCTGAACGTTTGCGATGGAAACTGTTAGACTTTTCACGTCAAGGGCTATCCCTTGGGCTGATGTATTCGTAGAAGCCTATGGCACGTTCCATTGCTGGGAATGCGATCGCACTATTGATCGACCTGGCAGAGCAAGGAGAAATTGACCCGTGGGATGTTCAGGTGATTAATGTCATCGATCGCGTCCTACATCAGATTCGCAGCCTGGCTGCCCCCACTGGGCGATCGCCCTACGAAGCCGATTTGTCTGAATCCGGTCAGGCATTTCTCTATGCTTCCATGTTGGTGTTGCTCAAGGCAGATAGTTTGGCCCGTCTCACCGCAGCAGCCGAAGATCCCCAAGATGACAGCTTCGATGCTGCCCTAGACGAACCGAACAATGGAGAGCCGCTCCTGCCCGCTCGGTTAGAACGGCAATTGAAGCGGCGAGCCTCAGCCAACCCGCCCCAGCAGCGCCGTGTCACCCTCCAGGAACTGATTATTCAGCTTGAGGTGATGGCGCAAACGATGGCCAGCCCTCGCCCTCGACGATCGCGATCGCGGCAAGGTCGCCCCCAATCTCGCAGCCAAGCCGTCAAAACCATTACCCAACTGGCACATCAGGAAAACTTATCTGAGATTGCTCTTGCCCTAGAGCAATTTTTGAATGAGCATTGGCCCAGCATTAGCCACGATGCAGAATGGATTGAATTTGAGCATTTGCTCAGTTTTTGGGTTGATCCCCATGCCAACGGACTCACGAATGTCGTGAAACCCCCCAATATTGCCGAATCCCATTCGGAACAAGGCGATCGCGTTGGCGTATTCTGGGCCTTGCTTTATCTGTCTGCTCAATCCAAAGTTGAATTATCTCAACAGCAGTTCTATCAAGACCTACATCTGCGTAGCCTAGCTGAGCCAGCATCCGATCACCCCGTTGCCGACGTCCTTGCTGACGTGTCAACTGTTGTTTTACCTGATTAAATGGGCACTATTGGGGGCGGGCGTTAAATGGGATAAAACCCAACCGGGTTAAACGCCATGCGTAACGGCGGGGTACACCTAACCATCGCGAACTCGTGTGAATGACCACAGAAGGCGATCGCGACAACCTGATAGACTAAGCACTGAGCGTTCACTGCGACGATTTGCCGATCTGGAGGGTGTAAGCACGCCAACTCCCACTCGATCAGAATCTTTGCACGGATCGCAATTGCCCCCCATCTCAGGACAGACTAGGCGCGTCCTAGCTCAGCCCATCTCACTGGTGACCATCTACAATCCCTACACTGTTGATACAAGCGACGTAGGTAAGACCTTTATCATCGGGCGATCGCCCATGATTCCATCCCTGGTGCAGTGTCGCATATCGCCCCCGCACCGCTCAGATGGCTCAATACCAACACAGGGGTGTGTTTAAACATGACAAGCCAACTACACTGACGTTAAACCCAAGGTAGAGGGATAGACATCTATGAAAGCGATGATTTTGGCTGCTGGTAAGGGAACCCGCGTTCGTCCAATCACGTACACGATTCCCAAACCCATGATTCCGATTTTGCAAAAGCCCGTCATGGAGTTCCTGCTAGAACTACTCCGTCAGCACGGCTTTGAAGAAATCATGGTCAACGTGAGCCACCTCGCCAACGAAATTGAAGGATATTTTCGAGATGGACAGCGCTTTGGCGTGCAGCTTGGCTATTCCTTCGAGGGTCGCATCGTAGACGGTCAACTCATCGGCGAAGCCCTCGGTTCGGCCGGTGGAATGCGCCGCATTCAAGACTTTCGCCCCTTCTTTGACGATACCTTTGTGGTACTGTGCGGTGATGCACTGATTGACCTTGACCTCACCGAAGCCGTGCGCTGGCATCGGGAAAAAGGGGCGATCGCCACCATTGTGATGAAATCAGTGCCCCGTGAAGAGGTGCCTAGCTATGGAGTCGTCGTCACCGATGATGAAGGGCGAATTAAAAGTTTTCAGGAAAAACCTGCCGTTGAAGAAGCACTCAGCACCGACATCAACACCGGGATTTATATCTTTGAGCCAGAAGTGTTCAACTATATTCCATCTGGTGAGCAATTTGACATTGGCGGTGACTTGTTCCCGCAATTAGTGGCAGATAATGCCCCGTTTTATGGAATTTCGATGGACTTTGAATGGGTGGATATTGGTCGGGTTCCCGACTATTGGCGGGCAATTCGCGGCGTTTTGAATGGCGATATTAAAAACGTCGAAATTCCTGGTCGCCAGATTCGCCCCAATATTTATACCGGCATCAATGTTGATGTGAACTGGGATCAAGTTGACATCCAGGGCCCGGTGTACATCGGCGCGATGAGCCGTATTGAAGATGGAGCGACTATTATCGGCCCAACAATGATCGGTCCTAACTGCTATATTTGCAGCGGTGCAACGGTGGACAATAGTGTCATTTTTGAATATTCCAGACTCGGAGCCGGAGTCCGTTTAGTCGATAAGCTCGTGTTTGGTCGCTACTGCGTCGATAAAACCGGGGCATCTATTGACGTTCAGGCCGCCGCCCTCGACTGGTTAATTACGGATGTGCGTCAGGAAGTTCCGTCTCAGCCGCCCGCAGAAGGTCAGGCGATCGCTGAATTGCTGGGAGCAGAAGTAGGTGGCCCCATCTAGATGACCCGCTTGGGGCAACGGTGACCTGTTTCACTGGATGCGCCAGGGTTTATGGAAGGGTTAGCGAACGGCGGCGTGATCCAAGCGATCGCGCCGCGTTGTTTTGTGGTCGTGTTTTGTGGTCGTAAGGCCTGTCTACAAAACGTATACTATCCGCAAACCATGATGCCGCCTAGCTTGTTGGAGGGACACACTCGCCAAAAGCCAGTTTCTTTATGCCTGTAAGTTCGCAATGTCTTGACATTAAAACACAAAACGGTAACATTGAATACAGAAACGATTTGCAAAAGCAAAACAAATCGGTGTTGAATTACTCCAGTCGAGGTTCACCCGTTTGTCTGACTTGTGTGCCTCAAGGTGCGATCGCAGCGGTCATCGCCGCCGTTGAGGCTTGTCAGAGACAGTTGTTTTGCTCATGCTTGCATTTCGCTGAACAGTCACTCAAGGAAATCGGGATTATGTCACTACACTATCGCGGCGTTGAATACGACCACACCTCTCCTCAAGTTGAAACAACTGAGTCGAATATGGTTGGGCACTATCGCGGTGCAACTTGGAAAATCCGCCAGCCAAAGCGTTCTATCCATCAAGACCACGCCACCCAACTGAAGTATCGCGGTGCATGGGTACGCTAGGCATCGCCGCTTGAGATGGGTCAAGCGCTAGTCGATCCGTCCCTCTCAGCGGCAACCTATCCATTACGCAGGTCTTGCTGAAACCCGCCGTCCTCGGTTCAAAGGCGAGGACTCTGAGTGTCCGATAGAAAGGGTATGAGGCAAAAGGTTTAGCGGCTTTTGCGTAATGCATAGCAGCGGCAACAGCGATGCTATGGGCAATGATTTCTGGTAGTGCAGGCTGTGTCCACGCTGTAGCAAATTATTGCATCAGTACCACTACCGGCAACAAAATGGAGTCAACAGACGCGAGCGATCGCGTCTTTTCATTGTATGGGGGGCTGATGGCGTTTCATTAGAGCCAGCTCCAAGTATCTGTTCCCTTCGTAAAAACTAGGCTTGGATACGACCTGAAGCGCTAATCTATAGTGACCCATCCCCATTGGGGAGCGATGCCTGCATCCAGCGGCGAGTGCCCATAAATTGACAAGCTTCAGATGCATCGATCGCGGCGCGGTGCAGAGCTTCAATAAACGGCTGCGACAGAATCCAATGACAGAATGCGCCGTGAAGAATATCGCCCGCCCCTAACGTATCGATCGCCTGAACCGTTGGTACATCGATGGTCTGAAAGCGACCCCGATCGCACACTTGAATCGGGCGATCGCCATTGCTGATGGCAATGTGAGGAACCTTGAGCGCTTGTAAATAGGCCATCACCTCATCGGCGGTTTGGCAGCCTGGCGGATAAAAGTTCGCCGAACAAATCACATAGTCTGCCTGTGATAGCACCGCCTCAAAGCCTGGTTTCCAGCTTCCAGCATCCACCACGACCAAAACGTCTGCGGCTTGGGCCGCGATCGCACTGCCAACCTGCATCTGATGCCCGTCAATCAACACCACATCCGCCCGCTGAAGGACTGACCCAACCAACGCTGGCATCTGCTCAGCCGCGATCGCTGCTCGTTTGGCATTCAGCGACACCACAGCGCGATCGCCCTGCGGCGTTACCAAAATAGAAGAAACCGGTAGTGGTTCAACCCAATCTGGTTGCAGATCAAGCCATGACACCTCGCAGGCGGTCAGGTCTGCCCGCACCACATCAGCCAAGGCGTGCCGTCCAATTATGCTGACCAGATGGGTGGAATGCTGTCCCAAATGGCGAAAGGCGATCGCCGCATTCGTAGCCGGGCCGCCCGCCGCGATTGCATAGTCCTGAGCCACAATCTTTTGGTTCGGCTGGGGCAATGCATCAACGTGATACACCACATCCACGGTCGTTAACCCAACAAATAACCCACACCCCATCGCCCTACTCCTGTCGTTTGGCGACCCCACGCCGCTGCATTCCAAATTTTTCGTCTACCCAGCGATGCGATCGCCACGGGGAGCATGTCACGTTTGCAAATCCCTGTATTGCCCTCATCCCCCACCCCCC
>CAYSIR010000196.1:0-7816 GCA_964431105.1 uncultured Leptolyngbya sp.
TTTGACCGTGCCGGAACAATCGGTTGATGTCATTTGGTCAGAAGGCGCAATTTACAACATTGGCTTTGAGACGGGACTGACCCAGTGGCGATCGCTCCTGAAACCAGATGGTTATTTAGTGGTATCCGAGATGGTCTGGCTACAGCCCAACCCGCCTGCCATAGTGAAAGACTTTTGGGCCGAGGGCTATCCCGGCATGAAATCCATCGAGGATCTACCGCCCATCATCGATCGCTGCGGCTATAATTTGGTGCATCGGTTTATGTTGCCCGAAGCCGCTTGGTGGAATTACTACGACCCAGTCGCCGCCAAGATTCAAAATCTGCGATCGCGCTATGCCAATAATCCAGAGGCGATCGCCATCCTCAATGCCGAACAGCAGGAAATTGACCTGTATCGTCACTACTCTGACTGGTACGGCTACATCTTTTTAATATTGCAGCGCAATTGTTAGGCTTTGCTGCAAAAGTATTACATTTGTACCATTTCTGCCTATGCTGAAAAGAGGGAGCGCTTTGCTCCATACGCCCCGGCTCTAGCTGTCGTTCAGTTTCCTTGAGGCGATCGTCACTACCGAGCATAATCGAGCATGAAAAATGGAAACCCTGTTTATCGTTGCGAGTTTAGCGCTGTTGGGCATCGTGGCGTTTTACACCTGGTTTGTGGTGCAACTGCTGCAAACGGTGCGAAATGAAAGCCAGTTCTATCGAGCCAGCTTAGAGCAGCAGCTACGGGTCTCAACTTTTCCTCATCTCTACTGCGATATGACTGGCGATCGCCAGTCAGGAACCATCAAGCTAGAGGTGTACAACATTGGCAACTTGCCTGCGGCTGATATCCTCGTGAGCGCGATCGGCACCTACACCGCCGAAACGCTAGATGTGGCCACCCTAATGCGTAACTACATCCAGCCGCGCCATCGCAAATACCCATTACAGCCCGATCGCGTCGGGTACTACGGCATCCGCAGCAGCATTCGTAGTCCTATGCTGCCCTGCCAAAAACGACTGGCGATCGCCCTTCCGTTTCCAGTGCGGCCGGTCGATATTTTTGCGATCGTGCAGTATCGCAGCGTCACCGGCGAAAATTACCATCAACTCTATTGCTTCTCAGATTTGGATGAACACGGCCAGTATCGTGCCAATATTCCCGATAGTCGCCCGGTTACGCCCACTGAGCGGATTCATTTCTATGATTTGGATAACCTAGAATCGCCGGCTGATAAATCGTTGCCCTATTCTGTTGCCGACTTTGTTGAACTTTGGAACCACTCCATTTCGCAGCGCTTCACCACCCTTTACACCGACGAGGTGCAATCTTCTAATTCAGAAATGAGTCATCCCTCGGTTTAATTTGGCTCGATTCTGCTTGATTTCTGAGCTTGAGCCACCCTATGGTTAACTTAGTCCACCGATAGAACGCGATCGCGCTACCGGACATAACCGAACTCCCATGGACGGCATTTACCCGCCCCAAGTTGGTTTTAGAATCTTGGCGACTTCACTAAGATGAAGAAGAGGTTTGTTCGTCTTCGTAAGAATAAATGCCCCACAAAGGCACGAACCCACGATAGAAATGGATTGCACTGCATTGACCCGCTGACCCGCCCTGGGCGGTTCTGGGTTGGCTAATTGCGATCGCTTTTCCATCGCACCTTATGACTTATGCCGCCGCAGATGAGTTGTTGCAGCCGCCTGTAGCTACTTGAAACACTCGAACTAGCGTAGGTCATAACCACTGATGAACTTAACAGGACAGCCTGCATGAACAACAATATCCGCATCGGCAATCTGTTCGGGATTCCGTTTTACATTAATCCATCCTGGTTTATTGTGCTGGGTTTGGTAACACTCACCTACAGCGCCCGACTAGCTGAAGTTTTCCCATCATTGGGCGCTCTAGCCTGGGTGTTGGGATTGATCGCTGCACTGTTGCTGTTTGCATCCGTGTTGGCCCACGAACTAGGGCATAGTTTTGTAGCACTCAATCAAGGGATTGAGGTTAATTCCATTACTCTCTTTATTTTTGGCGGACTAGCGAGCTTGGGTGAAGAGTCCAAAACGCCAGGGGATGCCTTTAAGGTAGCGATCGCTGGCCCCCTCGTCAGCTTTATGCTGTTCGGTGTGTTTTCGCTAACCAATGCATTTCTGGCGTTGCCAGGGCCGCTACAGGCGATTGTTGGGCTGTTAGCTTACATTAATCTTGTCCTAGGCATCTTTAACCTTATTCCAGGGCTGCCCCTCGATGGGGGTAACATTCTTAAGGCGCTAGTTTGGAAAATTACCGGAAAGCCCTACAAAGGGATTGCCTTTGCAAGTAGTGTCGGACAGTTTTTTGGTTGGGTTGGCATTTTGCTGGGGATCGCGTCTATCTTTGGCTTGAGTGATATTGGCAGCCCGTGGACGCTGCTTATCGGTTGGTTCTTGCTACAAAATGCAGGGCGATCGGCCCAATCGGCTGCTATCCAAGAGAAGTTGAGTGGTTACACGGCTGGAGATGCTGTTTATCCTGATAGCCCGGTCGCTAAGGCTAGCCAGTCACTACGGGAACTGGCCAATAACTATATTATTGGCAGTGATCACAACTGGCGGAAATTCTTGGTGACGGATGATGAGGGTCACCTCATGGGTGAAATTGATGTGGATGCATTGAAAGCTGTTCCGACGGCGGAGTGGTGGGATGTTTCGGTCGAGCAACTGACGCATCCAATTGAAGCGTTCACCACTATTTCGGGCAATGTGCCGTTACTGGATGTACTCAATCTGTTTCAAGGCGACGAAGCTGGAGTGGTCATTGTTGTGGATGAGTCCAGTCAAGTGCTGGGATTGATTGAGCGGGAATCCGTTTTCAAAATGTTGCAGGATGACGAACAGCAGGAATCAGATGATGCAACGCCTGCGATCGCTGAGTCCTAAGCCACACTAACGGAGGAGCGATTGGTGTTTCAGGCTACTCGCCGCCGCCTTGCCCTGTGGTACACGACCGTTACGGCCGTACTACTGCTTTTGTTTGCCACAGGCTTTTATTTTTACGTCCGCAATACCTTGGTAGAACGGGTAGATGATACCCTTAACCACGTTGTGGAGGTGATTGAGCGATCGCTGGTGATTGAGCCACGCTTCAAGGCTCATCCGCTCGCACCTCAAGAATACGAGGTGAATTTAGAAGCCAGCTTTCGAGATAATGCCGACACCGTAGAGGATGACCACATCGACCTAGAATGGTTTAGCCCTACTGGGCAATTGCTATGGTCAACCTTTGCCATTGCGCCTAACTTGCCGGTTCATCTCAATCCTCAAGGCGAGACGGTTCACATTGCACCTGACCAAGTGCTGCGGCAAGTGACCCAGCGTGTGCAGCGCGGGCGGCAAGTGTTGGGCTACCTGCGGGTCAGCCATCCCTGGTTTGAGGTAACGAAACCCACCCGGCGCTTGATTGTGGATTTGAGCATCGGTACGTCGCTGGTGGTGGCAGGAGTGGCGGCAATTGGGTGGCTCTTGTCTGGGTTGGCGATCGCACCTGTGCGCGATTCTTATTATCGCCTGCGTCAGTTTACTGCCGATGCCTCCCACGAACTCCGCAATCCGATCGCAGTCATTCAAACCAGCGTGCAGGCTGCCCTCACTGATCCTGACCCACAATGGCAACAGCAGCAGTTGCAGGTTGTAGAACGGCTTACCCGACGGTTGGGGCGATTGGTGGATGATTTGTTGTTTTTAGCACGGCAAGACAGCAACCTAGTGCCGCTGAAGCGATCGTCCTTGCTGATGGATGACATCTTAGCTGACATTTTGGAAGAGCAGCACATGATCGCTAGCGAAAAATCTCTAACGCTGGTGCATCATCGCCTTTCGTCTAGCTTGGATGAAAAACTGCCGCCGGGTGTGGATGATACCAACCTCGACAGCTACCGCATTATGGGCGATCGCGATCAATTGGTGCGTCTGTTCACCAACTTGGTCAGCAACAGCATTTCCTACACGCCGACGGGTGGCTGCATCACTGTGTCTGTCACGCGGCGATCGCACCACAGTTTAGCCGGGCTGGCAGTTGCCGTTACGGATACCGGCATTGGCATTCCGGCTGAGGCCTTGCCCCATCTGTTCGATCGCTTTTATCGAGTGGATGCTGCCCGCACCCATGGCAGCACCGCCGGGCCGAATGATGCTGCATCAGCAGGGTCAGGCTTGGGTCTGGCGATCGCTCAGATTATTGTAAAACAGCACCATGGCACGATCCGTGTCGATAGCGCACCGGGTCAAGGCACAACCGTCACCGTCTGGTTTCCGCTGACGCCGCCGCTCAAGAGCGATCGCCCTCTAGCGGTGCCGCCAATACCGCTAACCTAGCGCAGAAAAGACAGGTCAATATTACCGAAATGCAAGCACAGCGCGAGATTGACGTTTTCTAGCATTTGCACTAGCCACTGCACAGTCGCCTGCTCAGCCGTCTCATAATGGCTAAACAAAATGGACAAGCGACGTTCTAGGTAGGGCTTCACCTTGCGGCAAATTAGCACGATTTTGAGCAGTAGCCCCGTCGTCAGCAGTGGCCCTACGTTGCTAATCAAATCCATAAATACAAAATGATGGGGATTCTGAGCATTGTCCACCACTAAAAAGTTCAGCAACTGGCTGCACGTCCGCACCATCAAAAAGTCACTCAATGGACGATTATCATTTTGCGGCGACAGGTGCTTCAGATGTTGATACAACTGATTGTTGAACTGCCGGGAGCCATAATCCCCCTGCACGGAGGCGGTAATGTATTCAAATAAATCCTGCTTGAAATGGCTGTAAGACTGGCTGTGACGGCTGTGGGCAACGAAGCGATTGGCTAGGTCTTGATAGGTATTGACACCGTCCACTCGACCAATGTAGTGCTTCAGCGCTTTGCCCAAGTTGCGATCGCTCAGGAGCGTTGGATTTTTCGCGACGGTCGAACAGTGGGTGGCTGACATCATGCGAGACGGCATTTTGGCTCGCCGCACCATCGAGGTGACACACCGGCTGAGGTCTACCTCAAACTGTCGCTGCCGTTCAGCTTGCAGCTTTTTCACCATCAATTGCTGCTCTGAAATGCTGTCGTCGTTTAGCAGGCAATGCTCGTACAAGTAGGGGTATCGGGGAATCAGTGTGCCTAAATCTTGAGTTTCAGGGCTGGTGCTAATTTGTTGGCGGAGTACCCGTGCTAACCGTTGCAGCGTTAAATACTGTTCGGTATCGCAAAATGCAGCGACCAGTTCAGTCAAACGGCGACTGCTACGTGAGCGATAGCGGTTTGCCGCTGAGGTGGCGACCGGCACGTCGTTAAACAACGAAATCAGTTCTAAAATGGCAGGCTGAGATTGCGATCGCGCTTGCCAACGATTGATGAGAATATGGCAGCAGCGGTTTAGCACAAACCGAAATTCTTCATCAGCCAATTGTGATCGAACCACCTGATCTAGCGCTTCTAGCACCTGGCGATCGCCGCCGCGAGTACCCTGAATAAACAACTCACGGAACTGCTGTACCATCACGTCTGGCGGTTCGTGATCCACAGCCCTCAGCAGGTAATCGTACAACACCTGCTCATGCGCTCCGGTTTGTCGGCTGTAGCTGCTCATGAATGAATATGCAGAACTGAGTTCTGTCCATAAAGTGAACGACAAGATGAACGATCGCAATGAACCGCAACGAATGGGTTAGCCGATTGATGCATTAAATGGCTCAATAATATGGAAGCCAGCACATCAGTGAAACACGCAAAACAGCGTCAGTAATTTTTCAGACTCAACAAAAAGCGATCGCTTAACGTTAAGCTAAGGCACAAATCCGCCATCCGAAAGCCAGAAATGACATATCCATGCTCCCACTAGAGCCTGTCCAGTTAAAAACCGTCCACCGCCGTTTGCGGCTTTAGTGACGATGATTTTGGATAATCACATTCTACTCATCCATTAGTTTCCTGTAACAAGCATTGCTCTGAGCCGGTCTATCTTAAAGATTTGATGAAGTCACGAACAATTCTACGTGAAATTACGGATTTTTGCCCAGAGTTTTGATGGCTGACAACATTAAATCATGGCGGTTTACTGGCGACGGGCTGTAAGCCTATGGGCAAATATGGCTACGGATCAGCCGGGCTACGGTTTCTATAAAAGGTTGTGCCTCTGCCGCCAGCCGTGATCCCTCAGGCTCCCGCTATCGACCGTCTCTCGCTGATAGGGGTGGGGCGCAAATCGCTGGCTCTGTTCTGTGATAAATTTGTCATGAATTGATGACGCACCCTAAACAACTAACGTCACTAATCCGCCAGCGTTAGCTCGATCGCCCCTTTTGATACGCGACAATAGCCAATGAACTGGCACGCAATACGGATGACAGACGGATGACAGACGCAGCCACCCAACCCGTTTACGCTCACTTAGAACAAGCCGTACAGTTTTTGGCTGGGCAAGCCGCAGCACCAGATGCAGCGGCTGTTGTTGAGGATATGCGATCGCTTGAAAAACAGTCGAAGTCCGCCAAGCCCGCCTATTCTTATACCCAACTGCTGGGAACGTGGCGACTGGGGTTTATCACCGGAACCACACGATCGCGCCAGAAGGCAGGCTCGATCCTCGGCGCGGGCCGGTTCATCCCAAAGCTATTTAACATCAGCCTCACCTACACGCTGGACGAAGCATCTGAAGGCGATCGCGGTCGAGTCGATAACACAGTGCGATTCGGCTTGGTACGGTTTACCGTCACCGGCCCGACCCAACTGCACCCGCGCCATATTTTGGCATTTGATTTTACCCAGTTACACTGGGCGATCGCTGGCATTTCGCTTTACAACGGCTACATCCGAGATGGGCAGGCCCGTGAAGCCAGTTTTTATCGGCGTTCGGTCAAAGATCAGGCCTTTTTTACTTATTTCTATGTGAGCGATCGCTACATCGCCGCACGGGGGCGCGGCGGCGGCTTAGCACTCTGGACAAAGGTGACAACATGAAGACTATGGAGCGAGGCGCGCCTTTTGCAGTCGATTGGTTTCGTACCAATCCGCGATCGCAGGAACCCATGCCTTGAAGTGTGGCCAGATATGTTCACAGAGTGCTTGCGCTTCTAGCTGAGCATCTGCCTTCCAACGCAAATCCAACAAGTGCATGAGCGATCGCACATTGCACGACATCACCCAATGCTGCCGGACATCAAACGGAATTGTGCCGCGTGCCTGTTCCTCCGCAAAACCCATATCAATCCGCTCTTTGTAGCGATGGCACGCCGCCAAGCACCAATCTAAATCTTGCTGGCGTAGCGCTTCGGTGTACTCATACCGCTTGCCTTGGCGATCGCTATAGCTGCCCACCGGACGCAGGTAAAACACCTCATCGACGGTGCGATCGCCCTTGGCTACATCAACAATACGCTGCCCCGTGTAGCGAGAACTTTGTACATCGAACGAGAGCAATCGATGAGTGCGCACCTGCTGCATGGTGCTATGGGGAAACCAACCGCAGTTCAAAACGATTTGCGGATGTTCCAACGGCCCGTAGTGACCGCGCCCGCCTTTTAGCAATTGCTTGACCACAATTTCGCCTGCTTTGGCTTCATCTGGGAAGCGATCGCGCTCATCCCATACAAACCCTTCGGCATAATCTTGGTGCATTGCCGCATAAATGACCTGCTGTGGGTTTGATGTTTGGGCAACCACCGCAACCGTAAATCGCTCCACCAGAATATCCTCAACCATCTCAACACTAATTGCTCCAAGACTCCATCCTGCCATGGGTGCTTGAGTCTGGTTTATCAGTGTACTGTGACAAGGGATTGAGGGGATCAAAATTTTG
>CAYSIR010000197.1:0-7669 GCA_964431105.1 uncultured Leptolyngbya sp.
CCCAAGATTGGGAGAGGGATTTAGGGTGAGGGCGTAAAGGTGACATGCACCCTCGCCACGGCTCTCCCAATCATTCTCGTGGGTAATGGTTTCCTGTCATGATTTTGAGCGGTGTAGGCGTCGCCCATACTACCCAAAATCATAACCAATCGAGGACTACCTTCTCGTTTTATTTCGAGTGTATGGCGCAGATGCTTAAGACGTTTTTGAGGGGGTGTGAACCCGCCCTTCAAAGACATTCATCATTCTGGGCTTATCGCCCTATCTAAAATAATCTCAGCATAAGAACCCTCCCTTGTCCTGGTTTCCAGTTTCAGTTCTGGCAATTTTCTTAGAGAATAGTAGAGAGTAAATTGCAGAGAACAACAATTCAAGTGCATGGATATTAGACATGGGTTCGTCGCCACCGTCGGCAATACTCCCCTAATTCGCCTCAACAGCTTTAGCGAGGAAACAGGGTGTGACATTTTGGGTAAAGCTGAATTTCTGAACCCTGGTGGATCGGTCAAAGATCGGGCCGCTCTCTACATCATTGAAGATGCAGAAAAACAAGGACGCCTGAAACCCGGCGGCACCGTCGTTGAAGGAACGGCTGGCAACACTGGCATTGGGCTAGCTCATATTTGCAATGCCAAAGGGTATAAATGTCTGATTGTTATCCCTGAAACGCAGTCCCAAGAAAAAATGGACACCCTGCGAGTTCTCGGTGCAGAAGTGCGTCCGGTTCCGGCTGTGCCCTACCGCGACCCCAACAACTACGTGAAACTGTCGGGGCGCATTGCCGACGAGCTAGAAAATGCTATCTGGGCCAATCAATTTGATAACCTAGCCAATCGCCAAGCTCATTATGAGACGACGGGGCCTGAAATTTTACGGCAAACGGACGGGGCGATCGATGCCTGGGTCGCCGCTACAGGAACCGGAGGAACCTATGCCG
Organism: uncultured Leptolyngbya sp.; assembly: GCA_964431105.1. Taxonomy (GTDB): domain Bacteria; phylum Cyanobacteriota; class Cyanobacteriia; order RECH01; family RECH01; genus RECH01. The sequence goes on from CAYSIR010000197.1 coordinate 938, forward strand.
GTGCGGCTCTCTACCTCAAAGAACAGAATCCCAATATCCGTACAGTGGTTGCCGATCCGATGGGTAGCGGTCTCTATAGCTACGTCAAAACGGGCAACATCAACCCCCAAGGGCGATCGATCACCGAAGGCATTGGCAACAGCCGCATCACCGCCAATATGGATGGCGCACCGATTGATGATGCTGTTCAAATCGATGACACCGTCTGTCTGCGCGCTGTGTACCAACTGCTGCTAAAGGACGGATTGTTCATGGGAGGATCGGTGGGGATCAATGTTGCCGCCGCTGTGCAGGTCGCCAAACAGCTTGGCCCTGGGCATACTATCGTGACGGTGCTATGTGACAGCGGCAGCCGCTATCAGTCTCGGCTCTACAATCCTCAATGGTTAGAAGAAAAAGGATTGCCGATCGCCCAAATATTGGCAGAACTGAAGTCCTAGCGGGTCATGCATCGTACATACGGGCTTCTGGCGCGTCGGGATGCTCTTCACAGTACAGTTCAAAATAGGACTTGGGCTTTTCAACAAAATCGCTCTTGGTCAGAATGTCGTTAATGGAGATTGTGCCAAGTAGACTACCACTGACAACGGGTGCCTGATGAACTCCTGTTTGGGCAAACAGGCGAGCCACGTACTCTACGCCCAAGTCGGGGTTCACGACAATGCAGGGCTTGGTCATAATTTCAAAAACGCGCACCTGCTTGGGATCTTTGCCGAAGGCGGCTACCTTATAAACAATGTCTGTTTCAGATAGGATGCCGTAGGGATCATCTTCGTGACGGCGATCCACAATGAGCGATCGCACCTTCGCATCCTTTAATTTAGCAACGGCCTCAGCAACGGTAGCAGACCCGCTGATGGTGTCCACTGCCTTGGTCATAATATCTTTGGCTTTCATCATCGTCAGTCCTCCGGGGATAACAAGCAAACCTCCCGGATTATAGCGGTAGTGATTTTACTTCGGACATTCGCATTTTGCTGCATCGCGCAAATGCCCTAACCGATCTGGCTAACACTACAAATCCAGAAAGGAGCGATCAATCAATTGCCCTTCACGCATCGAAGCCCAAGTGCTGTTCCCCATTTCAGAAAGCGGCACCTTAATCCCATGCCCGTCTGGCGGCGCTCCCATTAGCAAACCGTGCTAAACCTCTGGGTAGTCCTCTATGGGTGAGGATTTTGGGTGGTGTGGGCGACGCCTAGACCACCCAAAATCTTTACGCGAAACCACTACCAAACTCTGATGTCCAGGTTTAATAGCTGCCAACAATCGCCAGGATAATAGCAGTCGCGGCGGGCTGGCAACGTTCGCGTAACGCGCAATCGGGAGACGCTTTACTCTGCCTATTTAAATCAAGTGGTGGAATTTCGCACAGGGCTGGGTGCTAACTCAATGAGCCGTTGGCTCTGTGTTAGCCACACCGTAGAAGTACGAAGGCTCTTACCGCAATTTTACTGATGTCGTAGTGCAGAACTCAATAACTATTACCAAATCTCCCCATTTCTTAAGGAATTTGAATAGCGCTACTTTTGGAAAATACGGAGATTGGCTGGAGGAAATTGTTTACAGCGATCGCTCCCCGTCGCTACTTTGTAAAAAAATTGGCATCCTAGGAGAAATCAGGGTTTCAGGACTACACATCAAAAATTCATTTAATCTTGATTAATGGTTTGTAATGTAAGTCCATTTGTAGGGAATACTGAACAGTAAGCATCATAAATCAGGGTGATTTCGTTTAGATTACGGAGTCAAGAACTAGGGAATGTGCCAAATACTATAAATGGGTTTGGCATCGCTACGGCGGTGTTAGAGCGATCGCATTTACAACTAGCCCTTGTTCCCACAAGCCCCAGACTCCAAACGTTAGTAACGCCATCACAACTGTGACTTAGATTTAGCGTCGTAAAAGAATTGGTTTGTCTTTTTTGACCTCAATTAGACCGTTCTAGCCGTCAGCCACTGCGTTTTGATAGTTGTCTCTTAGAAAGTGATCCTTCTTTGACCCTTCTTAATACAAGCGCATCTGCAATCCGATGGGTGAAGACAGGTTGCAGCCATAAGGCGCAATCATTAAGTAACGGGTTAGCCCTACCCGCTGGCAAAATCAACTGCGTCAGTTCAATCAGTCGCACGCTGAATCCGGTACAGGTTGAATCGGTTCTACGTTGGATCAAATACAAGCTAAATCAGACACAATCATTATGAAACCCACATTTGTGGCTGATACTGTAGATTTTAAGCGGCTGAAGGCGAATTCTGCGGTCATGGTCTCCCCTCCCCTTGCCGTTCGTCCTCGAATCTGCGTCTCCGACGAGACTTAAGCCAAGGTCATCCTATCGATTGGATCGTTGATAGATAGTTGATTAGAGCGCTAACTTAAGTCCTTCTGAAGAACGCTCTCAAGCCTGAGAATGGATGGAATATCAAATCGGGCGATGGCCATTTGTTGCGAATGGTCTGGTGTGTCGTTTTGCTCAACAGTTAGGGGCATCCCTTCAGTCAGTCCTCAGTTACGTGCAGTCTTTATAAGCCGCATCTACCTATGTTAGGAACTACAATTGGCGGACGCTACGAGATCACTCAACACCTGGGCGGCGGCGGCTTTGGGCAGACATTTCTGGCCAGCGATCGCCACCTTCCTGGCAAACCCAGTTGTGTGGTCAAGCAGTTAAAACCTCAAGTGGATGGGCAAGCGGCATGGCAAGCAGCGTCTCGTCTGTTTGACCGGGAAGCAGAAGTGCTGTACCAGCTTGGCAGTCACGATCAGATTCCTCGATTATTTGCCCACTTTGAGGAACAGCGAGAATTTTATTTAGTGCAAGAATTTGTTGAAGGAAAGGTACTCAATAAAGCGCTGAAGAAAAACGCTGGCTTTCCCCAAGAAGAAGTGGTCGAGTTCTTGCAAGATGTGTTGACGACGCTGACGTTTGTGCATGATCAACAAGTCATCCATCGAGACATCAAACCATCTAATCTCATTCGCCGTAAGCAAGACAATAAGATTGTTTTGATTGATTTTGGAGCGGTAAAGCAAATTGGTGGACAGCCGCTCAGCTTTGAGGAAGAAACTACCTTTACCATTGCGGTCGGGTCATCGGGCTATATGCCAAATGAGCAACTCGCTGGGCGACCGCGCTATTGCAGCGATGTCTATTCTTTGGGCGTTGTGGGTATTCAAATGCTGACTGGGCTATCGCCTGCGAAGCTGCGGTATGATCCCCGCACAGGAGAACTGCTCTGGCGCGATCGCGTGGAGCAGTTGAGTCCTGAATTGGGGGATGTGCTGGATTTGATGGTGCGCTACGACTATCGCCAGCGGTATCAGTCGGCATCGGAAGCGCTAGAGGCGTTGCAAACCTTGGTGGCTCCTAAGCATGACACCGTTATTTTGCCAACGGTAAATTCGGCGGTTCAGGCCACTCGTTCTAATGTGCTGGGCGATCGCACACCACCGCCAGATCGCTACTCCGAAGCGCACTATGCTTGGTTTGAGCGGGCGGATGAGCTGTTTCAGCAACAGCGCTATGCGAAGGCGATCGAATGCTATGACAAGGTGATTCAATTTACGCCCAATGACTATTTGGCTTGGTTTAAGCGCGGCATTGCCTTCGAGAATTTACACAATTATGAAGCAGCAGCTACCTCGTATCAGCGGGTGATTGAGATTCAGCCAGACGATTACCTGGCCTGGTTTAAGCGCGGTAAAGCCTTGGAAAACTTGAAACGCTATGAGGAAGCGCTGGCCGCCTACGATAAGGTGATTCACATCCAGCCGGATAATTACTGGGCGTGGCACGATCGCGGCAAGGTGCTAGAGCATTCAGACAAGTTTGATGAGGCAGTAGCGGCTTACGATCGCGCCGTTCACCTCAAACCGGACTTCCGTCCCGCTGTCGATAGCCGTAAACGGCTGCTGATGCAAATGCGGGATGTGGATCAACTGTATAATTTGCAGCATTATCAAGAGGCGATCGCGGCCTGTAGCCGCACCCTGCGCGATAATCCCTCGGATGCCAATGCCTGGCTGATGCGCGGCATGGCGATGGAAAATCTAGCGCAATATCGCGAGGCGGCACTATCCTACAGCAAAGTGGTGCAACTTCAACCGAAGGATCACATTGCTTGGTTTAAGCTAGCTGCACTGCTCGAACAGCTTAATAAATACAAAGAAGCGGCGGCAGCCTATGCCAAGGTGGCGCAACTCCAGCCTGAAAATCACTGGGCGTGGCACGATCGCGGTCGGTCACTGGAAAAAATGAAGCAGTATGAAGCAGCGATCGCCGCCTATGACCATGCACTGAGGCTGAATAGTGAGTTTGATGCTGCGCGAGATGGCCGCCAGCGATCGCTCTCTCAACTGAAGCAGCAGGCGCAGCAAGCCTCAATATGCCATTCTGCGGCTCAGCAGGTAGGGTAGACAGTTGGAAAAGGGGGAAGGCAAGCGGCTGGGGGCTTGGCAATTTTAAGCGATTGTCTCATCGCCGTCGTGATGCAGCTTTGGACAGGGTTGGGTACTTTAGGAACATTGTTTGGCATCGGGAGCATCCCTCGGTTTATCCTTTGCGGAAATGAGCCGCGATCGCCCTTTTGTCCTGAGTTGTTGCTAATCTACCCAGTATTTTCACCATGACTAATCCTCCTGTTTCCTTGATTGTGATGAGTAGCCTTGTCCTGGCTGCAACGGTTCCGCTTCAGGTTTATGGACTGCCGCAGCCGTCTGTTCAGCAAGCCCAAGCCTCGGCTGAGCGCTTTTATCGACGGGGAGTAAATGATTTAGACGATGGCGATTTTGATGAGGCGGCGGCTGAGTTTAGCCGTGCGATCGCGCTTGATCCGAACTACTCCCTTGCTTACGCTGGACGCGGCAAAGCGCGGGTGTCGCTGGGCGATTTGGATGGCGCACTTCAGGATTTTAGTCAGGCGATCGCCCTTTCCCCCGACAATGCAGATGCCTACATCGGACGCGGCAATGTCTACACGCGGCTGGGGCGCTATTCTGATGCCCGCGCAGACTTGAATGATGCGGTGCGCCTCGCTCCGGATTCAGCCGCTAGCTATCTCTTTCGCGGCATTCTCCACGCCGCAACGGGGGAACACGCCCGTGCCATTGCGGACTTTGATGAAGCCCTAGCGCTCAATCCAGCCTATGCGGAAGCGTTGGTCTATCGCGGATCGAGTCAGTTAGCCTTGGGCAATCAAGAGGGCGCGATCGCAGATTTTGACCAGGCCATTGCCATTCGTCCTCGCTACACCGAAGCCTACATCAATCGAGGAATTGCTTACTACAACGCTGGAAATTTTGCAGCAGGGTTGGCGGACTTTAACACGGCACTGAGCCAAGCCGATTCTGCGACAGCCTACCTCAACCGCGCGTACATTTATGCCAGTACGGGGAATTTAGCGGCCGCCCTCACGGACTATAGTTCAGCGATCGCCTTGAACCCAGGGTTATCTGATGCCTTTTTGGGACGGGCTCTAGTGTTGGCAGCCGCCGATCGCCCTGCCGAAGCGATTGCTGATTTAACCGAAGCGATCGCTCTCAACCCCAGTAATCCAGCGGCCTTCAAAGCCAGGGCAGATGTATATCTGTCTGTGGGTGATGCTCAGGCCGCATTGAGTGACTACAATCAAACCATTCAGCTTCAGCCGGGGCTGGCTGCGGCCTACCAAGGGCGATCGGCAGCGCGATTAGCGTTGGGTGACACCAGCGGTGCCCTCGATGACTTAAACCAAGCAATTGACCAGGGCGGTGACGCTCAGGCATACCTCGATCGCGGTTCATTACGGGCTGGGCTGGGAGATACCAATACGGCCCTGTCTGACTATACGCAAGCGATCGCCCAAAACCCTCGACTTGCAGATGCCTACTTCGGGCGTGCTTTAGTGCATGTGTCCCTTGGTAATACCAGTGCTGCAATGAGTGACTTTGAAACAGCGGCCGACCTCTTCCGCGAGATGAGTATGGCCAATCGCTATCGAGAAACCCTCGAACAAATGCGGGCCCTGCGGTAATGCCGACTGCTAGCCCGTTGATGGACAACAAGCAGGTGAGTTTTGGGTCAGGTGGGCATCGGGAACCGGCTGCCTCAGATTGTTGCGCCCTATGCGCCCATGCCGGAATAGCGCTTTAGGCCTTGCCACCACAGCCAGCGGTTGATTGCAAAAAAGATGACCGTCCATCCTACGGTGGCGATCGCCGCTTGTCCGAGATTGACCGGCAGCCCAACCAGCAAATTGGCAGGAATGCTAATCAAATAGGGAAATGGTGTCCACAGTACGACGGTTCGCACCATGGGCGGAAAGACCTCCAGCGGCGCTACCATGCCAGACAAAAATAGGTAGAGCAAAAACCAAAACTGTTCGATCGCGACAGCCCGCTCCATCCAAAAAGCAAACATTGAAAAGGTGTACTGCATCAAGAACCGCAGAATGTAGGCAAAGACAGTGGCGATCGCGCATAGCCCCAACTGCGGCAGCGTCGGCAACCAAGCAGCTTTAGGATACAGCAGAAAAAAAAGCGCCATCATCGCGGCAATAATGGGAAACCGAGAAAACCGTTCGGCTGTATGGGAGATGAAGTGATGCCAGCCTGGATCGAGCGGCTGTAGCAGCTTTGGCGATAGCTGGCCTTCGACCACCTGCCGCTCAAAGTCCCAAATTACCCACACGACGGTCAACTGACGCACCCAGAACACCGCAATGAAGTAACGCACAAACTCTAGAGCATTGAGG
>CAYSIR010000198.1:0-6481 GCA_964431105.1 uncultured Leptolyngbya sp.
CACTCATTTGGGATGGCTATGTCTGTTGATCTACGGGTGACTGCTGTGAGTATGGCGGATCACGGATGCAGCCGCTGCATTATTCAATTCATGGTTAGGGCTAGCTGGACTAATCTGTCCCAAATCGATACCCTTTGCCATACACGGTATGAATCAGCGCTGTTTCGCCTTTCGCTTCAATCTTGCGGCGCAGGAGACGAATTTGGGCAGCGAGGGCATTACTGCTCGGCTGTTCATCATCTTTCCACAGGTAATCCTGAATTTGCTGGTGGGTCAGGAGTTCGTTGGAGTGGCGCATCAGGTATTCTAGCAGCCGACTTTCTTTTTCAGATAAATCAATGCGGCGATCGCCTCGATAAAAGACTTGATTAGCCAAATCAAGGCTAAGCTTTCCCATTTGCAATCGCTGCGGCGGCGAGGGTTCGAGGGTCGGAGGGCGACGCAGCAGGGCGCGCACGCGGGCCAGCAATTCCCGCAGCTCAAACGGCTTAACCAGATAATCGTCCGCTCCAGCATCTAAACCGTCTACTCGGTCGTCGATGGTGTCTTTGGCAGTTAGGAACAGTACCGGAGTGGTGTCTCCCTGCGATCGCAACTGTCGGCAAATCTCAATACCGCTAGCTTCGGGCAACATCCAATCTAAAATCAGCAGGTCATATCCGCCATTTAGCGCTAGCGTTTGCCCTTCGATGCCCGTATGGGTCACATCTAGGTAATAGCCTTCTCGCGTCAATACGCGACTTAGGGGCCCGGTCATGGCGGGTTCATCATCCACTAATAAAATTCGCATTCTCTCACGTCCGAATTTTGACAGGCCGCCTCAGCACTTTGTCTAAACACCTCGTCCAAGTCTCCAGTTAGAGGTTCGCGCTACTGAACCCAGGCAGGATGATTCATCAGCGATGCCATGACCCGCACGCCGCGCAGTTGATTGGACAGAGGCAAATGACCACGGGGGGCTGATAGATTCCAGGTGAATTCGTTGGGGTAGCGTGTCCAAATGTTGCCCGATCGCCAGCCAATTTTGGGCCACAGTGCATCCCAATTTTTGCTAACGCCCAGCCACAGGTCGCGCTGCACCGAAAAGCCAAACAGCCCTTCGGAATGGGCTAACCACAGGTAATCAATCGTGCGCAGGTCGATGACAGGAAAGCTTTCGACTTCGGTGAAGTATAGCCATTTGCGGGCGATCGCGGTTGGCCCGGCTAATTCACACATCTTTTGCAGCGTTAGGCGATCGGCTACCTCAAAGTCCTGCTTGGCTAAGGCAGTCTGAATCGGTTCATAGTCTACGCTGCGAGCGGACTGGAGCGGAATAATCCCTTGGGGGCAGGCATCGTTCAGGGCTGCGATCGCGGTTTGAGTGTTGAAAATTTGCTGATAGGCCGTTCCTAGGATGATTGCCTCTGTTGAGGAGGCGGGGGACTCAGCCGGGCGATCGCGCAGAAATTCTAGCAGTAACGACACCCCGGTTTCCCCCGTTGCTGCCAGATCTTTGATGGACTGAAGCTGCTTGGTAAGCGTGCCAGACTCAAGCTGAGTCCGCAGTTCGGCGATTGAAGTGGGTAGAGAGTTTTGCACAGCCATCGTTAACTCAAAAGTTGGGTGCGTCGGTGTAGCTTTGAGCCAGATGACGGGATCGGTTACGGCCGCTTGCCAAAACTATCTCAACGCCATCTGGACAACCCTATCTAGTTTACCGCTTACAGTCCTGTACTTTAAGTCATGGGTTGCCCAATGGCGAAATTCAGGGACTAGCCCAGCTAGGGCGTTGGGGCTAGCTGGCTGCTTCCAGGATACGCTGCACAATGCCGCTGGTAGAGCTGGGTATTTCGATGGTGATCAACTCAATGCGTCCGCCGTAGGCCTGCACGGCTGGGGCTTCTGGTAATGTGGCGACTTGATAATCCCCCCCTTTCACATAAACGTCTGGGCGTAGGGCCGCAATCAGATGAATGGCGGTTGGTTCTGCAAATAACACAACGCCATCGACCGGTTTCAGTGCTGCGACGACTTCGGCGCGCTCATATTCGGGAATGATAGGGCGGGGGGGCTGTCCAGCGGCTTGGGGTTTGAGATGGCGCACGGATTGATCGCTGTTTAATCCAACAATGAGCGATCGCCCCTGTTGTTTGGCGGCGGTTAGGTAACGAACGTGCCCGGCGTGCAGCAAATCAAAACAGCCATTGGTGAACACCAGCGGTCGCCATTGATCGGGTGATTGAGCGATCGCGGTTTGTAGTGCCGATAACGAATAAACGCCGTGCATTGCAGATAGCTAGGTGAATCAGGGCAGATTGTAGCATACAGGGTTGGATAGTCCTACACACATCAAACCAGACCGTCATGGCTGCCTTTCGCTGCCTTTTGCGTTGGGGTCGCCAGGTTGGGGATGATACCCGTGCTCATAGGCAAACCGAATCAGTTGGGCACGGTTTTCAAGTTGTAGTTTACTCAGAATATTGCTGAGGTGGGTCTGAACCGTGCGCGGGCTAACGAACAAAGCATCCCCGATTTGCTTATTCGTTAACCCTCGAATTACCTCCCAAAAGACTCTTTCTTCGGCTGGGGTAAGGGGCAGCGGTTCGGGTGAGGGCTGGGCTGTGGAAGAGTTGTCTGAACTGGTTCCTGCTTGCTGCATCAGCCGAATAATTTCGGCGTGCATCCGCCGCGATCGCTCCAGTTGAGCTTCGATTTTGGCTTCGAGTTCTTTGGTGTCAAACGGCTTCACCAAATAATCATCCGCACCGATGCGATGCCCTTCAATGCGATCATCTACTGCATTGCGGCTCGATAGAAAAATAAAAGGAACAAGCTGCCCCGGTCGGGTACTGCGCAGGCGGCGACAAAATTCCAAGCCATCCATTTCTGGCATGACAATATCAGAAACGATCAGGTCGGGTGGGTCAGCCTCAAACTGGCTCAGTCCTTCCACGCCAGAACTGGCCGCCTGGACACTATACCCCCGCTTTTCCAGGTAGCGAATCAGTGCAGTTCTTAGGGTGATGTCGTCGTCAACAATCAGAATTTTCTTCATAAACGGCTAAGGGGCTTTACATTAATGAGACTGCCAATCAACAATAGCGCCCTGAAGTAGCAGTTAGTTCGGCAGCGGATGAATAACAGAACCGGGAAAATGTCCGGCATGGGGCTGCGCCGGTGCCGGACTGAGGCTGTCCAGCATTTCGCGAATTTGGCGATCCACTAAAGGATTGGGGTCTTGTTTCATTTGGTCAAGAAGGCGGCGCAGAGTTCGCGGCGATGCGACATACAAATAGGACAGCACGGCCTCTCGAACAAAGCTGGTCGGATGACGCAGACAGGCGATCGCTTGGTCGGTCGTTACGCGCCAATGCTGGGTTCGGGCCAGATGGAAACAACAGGCCAATGCCCACTCCGATAGGAAATATCGCAAGTCTAACAAGTGTCGCAGGCGATCGCTGGGTGACATCGGTTCATAGCTCACAAGTTCTGACAGGCTCTCTAGCTTATCTTGATCCGATCGCTGATCCAAAATATTCAACACGGCCCGCTTGGATGGTAAATCAATGGTGTTATCCAAAATTTCTAGCCCCCGCGCCATGTTATCCCGCGAACCCGAAAAGAGGTTAAATGCGGCTGCTTGCACAGCACTGGAGGAATACAAGAAGCGCATTAATAAAAATAGCCGGTCTTGAGCATCATTTTGGGTATAACGGAGCGATCGCCGTAGCAAATCAGCTTCCCGTCCAGATACCCGGCGTTCCGGTAAATCTAACAGCGCTCCATAGACATGACCAATCAACATTAACTCTTGACTGATGAGGGTTTCAATGCCGCTTCGTCCGAGACGCTCACCCACAGCTTCAATGCCTGCATCATGGGGCAGTTTTAACAGCGTCCGCAAAATATTGCGACGTGTGCCACCCCAAGACGTAATGAGATGAGACGCCAGCGCATTGAGCGCCTCCACCGTGCCGATGCGCCCCAAGACATTCCAGGCGCAATTATGCACAATGTCGGGCTGGTAAATGTCTTCTGCGATAGACAACATCAGCGGAATGGCATCATTATTCAGCCGAGTCAATGCCTGCATCGCTGACTCACGGGTCGATCGATACCGCATGGCCCGAATCAGAGACGGATAGTATTCTTCAAGGCTGGTAGCCGCGATCGCCTCTAGTAGGGCCCGTCGCACCCGCAGTGATTCATCCTGCAACAATGGTTTAATGAATAACCGCAGTTCTGCCATGTAGAGGGCCTCCCCCAGGGCGCGGCATCCCATCACGCGCTCTCGTTCCTCATCATGGGTTAGCATCCGCCGCAGCGTTACAGTCGCTTCCGATCGCTCTTGAGAATTTCCGCGCCGCAGCATTAGAGATGCTGCCGTTCCCCGCACTACCGGATCTTGCTGAGCCTCCAGATAATTCCGCAGATCGGCAATATTGGGGTTGGGTTCGGTCAGCCAAATGTAGCGTAGGGCAACCGCCAGCACTTCTGGAGATAGGGGTCGTCGAATCAGCGATCGCACCGCATCTAAATAATCCACATTGGGATAATCCAACATCGCTTCCAGGCTTTGACGCTGCAACCGAGGCGATAAGCGCGGCAGCAGCGGCGACAGCACATCACCCACATTTTTAGGATCAATATGAGTGAGTAGCTCAATGCACGATTGTTTGTCCGCTTCAGTACCGGGGCGATCGAGGGCATCCACCACCGCTCGTTTAATCGATCGCAAGTCTACATCTGATAGGCTAAGCTGCCCGCGCTCAGCACTCAACACCAGTAAATCCAAATAGCGCGATCGCAACCGCCATACCGTAAACAGCCACACCAGCGCGGCTAGCAAAATGAGCAGCGTAAAAATGCCGTTTTGCAGTTGCAGAAAAATAGGCAGTTCAGACGTCCCCGCCCATCGCCGAAACAGCCATAGCACCAGCAGCATCGTCGCCCCTGTCACCCCAATCGAAATGGGTTCAGCAATGCCGCGCACCATTGCCTGAATGCGGCTCCGAACCGTGTCGGGAATGGGCTGAAACAAAATCGGGTTGGTGCTGGCCACCAGCGTATAGCGCAGCAGTTCATCAACAAATTTCAGCAGAATGATGCCCCAGAAGAAAATCCGAGCTTCGCGGATCATCACCATCGAAAATCCACTCAACAACGCAATCAACGTCGGGGGCAGAATCGCCACCACAAACACCCCCAACCGCTCGACGATGCGACCGGAGATAAACCACTGCATAAATAGTTCAAATAATCCCAAAATGCCGCTAAATAGGGCTAAAAAGTCAGCAATGTCCTCAATTTTGACGCTGAGATTTTGCTCAAGCTGGCTGAGGTACTGAAAATCAATCAGCAGCAACAGCACTTGCAGCATTACAAAAAAGCTGACGACTAGCACCACGTACCGCAAAATCGGGCCCCGCAGCCGTCGGGTAGTAAAGTCTGGCTGCGTTTCCTGCATCCGTCGCCGGGGCGAGTCGGGGAAAAACTGATAGTAGGTGCGCCCAATGTGGAGCAGCGTCAATGCACCAACTAGCATCATGGCTGATGCCAGCAGCAGGATATTGGGGAGTCCAATGAGCGATCGCAACACCGGCAGCGAAAATCCACTCAACACATCCGCCATCAAAATACCGCTGCTCACAAACGGAAACGTGCGCTTAATTTCCCGAATGTTAAAGAGTTGGTTGGCTGTGATAGTCGTAGTCAGTTCGTTTAGAACATAAATAGCTTCCATCCACAGCCGCATCAGAAAGATAGCGTAGCCGCCAAGCAGCGATGGGTGCATCCCAATTCGCAAGAAAATAATCGGCAGCGCCATCAAAACAGCGATCAAAAAGATGACGTGGCGCAATGGAAAAAACTTTTGCAGCCAGGAATACAGAACGCCTAGCCCCGCACCGATGCCCGCACTGAAAAGATAAATCCAGGGCAGCCCCTCAGCGCCGTACTCTCCCAAAAATAGAGCCGCCACGCTCACTTCAAACCACAGTAAGCCCACAGAAGTTGTGGTGTAAAACACAAACATGAGCAAGGTTCGCGCTTCCTCTTCGGGGCGCAGATTCAGCCAGCTCAAAATGCGTCGTTGAATACCGGACGATTGCCGGTTAATCTGCCAATCCTCATTCATGCAGGGTCTTTGCGGAAAGTCAGTTGCACATATCCTGCCTCTATCTAAGCATGGGATTCTGCTATCTGGACGGTTGGTCGCGAATTTGCCCCTTCCTCAGACGGCTGCTCCGCATGATGCAACGGTTGCTAGACTACCCCATCACCAGCCTGTTTTTCGGCGTCCTCATGGTTCGGCCAAGGCGGGTTTCAGTGCGATCGGCGTAATGGATGGGGACTCCTGAGAGGGAAAAGGGGCGATCGCCTGACCGATATAGGCATAGAAACCGCTCACAGAATGTGGTTGTCCTCCATTGGTAAAGACTTTGGGCAGTGTGGGCACCGCCCAAAATCTTTACATGAGTACCACTATCCAGAATGTTAG
>CAYSIR010000198.1:6581-7655 GCA_964431105.1 uncultured Leptolyngbya sp.
GGGGAATGAGGGCAGAGTATGCGCCGTTTCGCTTGCGCAGGAGTCAGATTCTCTGACTATTCAGAGTGTTTTAGGCGATTGGATTTTGACAGGTTTTATTAGACAAAAAGGGGCTTCATCTATGGGCTAGTGCAATCGCAGCCTGCTAAGAAAATGAATGATTTATGAATAGAAATTAAATCAATAATGAAGACTTTTTGACCTTCATTAAATGCCTAATAATTTACAAGTAAATTATGAATAAATTATGAGATAGGGCATCTTGAAACCCTTTGATACTCCTTGAGACTCAAGGATCAATAGGTTATGCTATAGCTAATTCAGTACAAGTCAGAAGCGATCGCTTTTGGGTAAGTCTCATCTTTTTGGCGCTCTCACCCTGGCTTTATAACTTTTGTTAAGTATATTTTATCTAATCAAATACTGGAATAAATGCTAGAAACATGAATACCACTACCCCAATTTATTAGCTGATTGAATAGCTGAACGGCATGACTGTGGATAGTCAAAAAAATCATGCGATTACTGTCATTTTAATTGTTTTTACCTCTAAGCGAAAGAACGCATAATGCTGACTGGATTTACATCAGGACTACTTCTAATTACACTTTCAGAACTGGGTGATAAAACCTTTTTTATCGGCGCTATTCTAGCGATGCGCCATTCTCGGCGATGGGTTTTCCTAGGGGTCGTGCTAGCGCTGGTTGGCATGACTATTTTGTCAGTTGGGTTAGGGCAAGTCGCAACACTGTTTCCGCAGCGGTATGTTCATGCGATCGCGATCGCCCTCTTTTTTGGCTTTGGGCTAAAGCTGCTGTACGATGCCGCCCAAATGCCAGATACCACTGTTGGCGAAGAAGAAGCAGAAGCGCTGGAGGCCGTGAACAACTGCACTCAGATTGATTCGTCGCGGTTGCTGTGGCGCATGGTGGTTGTGCAAGCTCTGGTGCTGACGTTCACGGCAGAGTGGGGCGATCGCACCCAGATTGCTACGATGACCCTAGCCACTACTAATCATCCGCTTGGGGTCATTGTTGGGGCATCGTTAGGTCATACAATTTGTGCTGCGATCGC
>CAYSIR010000199.1:0-7647 GCA_964431105.1 uncultured Leptolyngbya sp.
TAAAAATTCCTACAAGTTCCTACCACTAAGGACAACCTATTTTCTTTACTGACCTGATGCGTCATGGCACGCCGATCGCACTCTTCTCGCCGACCCTCGTCTCGCTCTTCTCGTTCTGCTCCAGCCCGATCGCCCCAGCCATCATCGGGGCGGCCCCAGCGATCGCGCCCGTCCAACGACGAGCGCCGCTCCAAGCATCGCCCTGCCTATAGCTACTTGCCCGAATATCCCTGCTGTCGATTACCCAATCAACCCCCCGCCTATCCCTATTGTCCGCTGCCCACAGCGGCTGACTGGCAACCGCTACCTCGCCGGCCGTTTAGCTGGAAGCGCTTGGGGGCAACTATTTCGGCGCTGGTACTGCTAGTGACGATGACTGGGGGGGCCGTTGGGGGACTGTGGCTGGCGGTCGTGCTGGTGATTAATCCAGAATCGGTCAATACCTCAGAATGGCTGCGGGCGATTTTGCCGGAGGCGGACACTCTGCGCCAGGCTCCTCAGACGGTGTTGGAGATTCAAGCAGAGTTGGAAAGCCGCGATCGCTTTCCGACGACACCGATTTTGCTGCCGTCGGCCCATGTCACGACCTGGCTTTTGCCAGTAGCAACGCCTCTGCCCCAATGCCAGCATCGCCAGACCCTCACCATGTCTCCTGCCCTCAATTCATCTTGGTTGGCCAACCGCTGGGATGGGCTGGAGGTGCTAGTGCCTGGCTGTCAGCGGATTGTTGAGCTATGGCTGTACCAACCCTTGCCGCAGCAACCCGGTCAGCCATCTCGCTATGAACGACTACAGCAGGTAACGGTGAATGGGCCGCCCGAATTTCGGGTGTCGGATGCGTATCGCCACGCCGCTAACCGAACGGGATCGAATGAGCAGCTTCCACTGACGCACATCCAATTTCTGAGCGATCGCACGGAGGTTTTTCCCGAAGCGGGGCAATGGTTGACCACCACTGGACGGTGGCAGCGCGGCGACGATCGCTCGCTCTATGGGCAATTGGTGTATTACGACCCACAGCGGCAGCAGCTATACCCTTCTATTGTCTGGAGTAGTCCTGCGGAAGCGCTACCAGCATGGCAGAGCGTGACGGGCGATCATCATCTTGAACTGGTGCTCAATCAAACTGTGGGGCTGGAGCCAGCGTTTGAAATTTTTGTGCAGAATCCAGGGGGCAGGCTGCAAGCCATTTCGTTGTTGGATACTGAATCGCTGCATCCAGCATATCAACAAGCGATCGCACTGGCTCAGGCCAAACTTTGGTCGCCTGCTCTGGAACAGATGTCTATTGCCCAGGCGGATGAGACGGCGGCTGGGCGGTGGTCGGCAGCGGCTCAAGCCCAGCAAGATGCGATCGCCCTTCATGCGCAGGTGACGCAAGCCCACGCTCAGCAGAGTTGGTCAACGCCGGGGCAGCAGCTCACGGCCTATTTGCTGGATGCCCAGTGGGGCGAAGGGCTGGATTTTTTTGAACAGCATATTAACGATCATCGTACCGAGCTTCGTAGTGTACTAGCCTCTAGTCGATTTTGGCGACGCATTAACACGGCGGTTCAGGTCGATGCCAACAATGAGGATATTACCGCCTGGGTGGCGCTGCTGCTGTCGGTGCGCCGAGGGCAACCCGCTGCGATCGCCTGGCTGACGAATACATCTGACCATTCTCAACCGATGGCAGACTCGACCATTCCCGATCGCCTCCGTGGATTGCTGAATGCCTTGGAAGCGCCTGCCCCACCCCCCTCGATCACGGCAACGCGACCAGATCCCGAACTGGCTCGCTCTACGGAGGCGATCGCGCCCGGACGCATCCTAGGCACGGCTGTATCCGTGTCTCCCGATCAGTGGGTCAGCGCCTCCCGTCGCCTGTCTGCGGAACAAACACCTTACCAAGTCACGATTACAGCATTTGATGATGGCAGCCGCTGGCAGCGATCGCCGTTTCGGTTCAACGCCCCTTCATCGCAGACGTTGCCAGATGCGTTTGGCATTGCTCCAGCCACTCCCCTCACACTTTTCAGTTGGGTAGAGCCAGCTAGCCTGTCGGATGTATTCCAGCCGATTCAGACGACTGCCGAGCTGGTGCGGCTGGAGCCGGACGGCCGTCAGGTGACGGCATGGGTCATAGGCGATCGCGCCATAGACTACGGCATCGCCGCTACCCGCAATGTATTGCAGCCGTTGTCCCCTAGCCTGATCTCCCTGAGCGATTTTCAAGCCCAAAACGCTCAACTCGCCGCCATCCTCGAACGCCAACTGCGTCTGACCCTCCAACAGGATGGATTTGCCACCGCCGATGCCATTCCCTACTTATTCGATCGCCTAGAGGGAACCGTCGCCCGCGCTGATCTGACGCAAGACGGCCGCCTAGATGTGGTGCTGCGCCTGTCGGCCAACGCGCTCAGCGATCTATATCCTGATGTGACGGCTGACTATACTCTGATTGTGTCGGCTCAGGGCGATCGCCTCTACGGGGCAGCAAATGGAGATGGACTGGTCGGCATCGTGCAGATTGAAACCGACACGCCCGCGTTGGTGATAGATACCGGAAATGAGTACCAACTCCGGCGCTGGTCAACGACTGCACAACAATTTGAGTAATGTTACGTTTTTAAGATGAGCGGATTGCGATCGGTCATTGACCAAAGACTCGCCTTCTCGCTGGACTCTTACAATCCTTCTCATTCGCATAACCATGATGCAATATCGGCGTTTTGGACGAACCAATCTGCGCATCCCTGTCTTTTCCTGCGGCGGGATGCGCTATCAGCATTCCTGGAAAGATGTGCCAGGGTTCATGATTCCCAATGATAATCAGGCGAATTTGGAAGCCACCATTCGGCGATCGCTTGAGGTTGGTATTCACCATATCGAAACAGCGCGAGGGTATGGCACCTCTGAACTTCAACTCGGACGCATTTTGCCAACCTTTCCCCGCGAAGACCTGATTGTGCAAACTAAAGTCGCGCCGACCAAAAACCCCAAAGACTTTCGCCATACCTTTGAAACGTCGCTGTCGAATCTGAAGCTGGATCACGTAGACTTGCTGGGGCTGCACGGCATCAACACTCCAGAATTGCTGGAGTATAGCATTCGTCCTGGCGGCTGTATGGACATGGCGCGACAGTTGCAGCAAGCGGGAAAAGTCCGTTTTATTGGTTTTTCGACCCACGGGCCTACATCGGTGATTGTCGAGGCGATCGAATCCGGGCAGTTTGACTATGTGAACCTGCACTGGTATTACATCAACCAATTCAACTGGCCGGCGATCGCGGCCGCCACCCGACACGACATGGGGGTGTTCATCATCAGCCCCTCCGACAAGGGCGGCAAACTGTACGCCCCGCCCCAAAAGTTAGTCGATCTGTGCCAACCGCTCAGTCCGATCGTGTTCAATAATTTATTTTGTCTGAAGCATCCCCAAGTTCATACACTGAGCCTGGGGGCTGCCCGTCCTAGTGATTTTGATGAACACTTAAAAACGCTGGAATGGCTCGATCGCGCTGATGAAATTTTGCCGCCGATTCTAGAACGCCTAGAACAGGAAGCGATCGCCCAATTGGGTGAATCGTGGTACCGAACTTGGCATGAGGGACTGCCCGAACTGGATCAGACCCCCGGTCGCATCAATATTCCCGTTATCCTGTGGCTGCGGAATCTGGCGATCGCCTATGACATGGTGGACTACGCCAAGATGCGCTACAACCTGCTCGGCAGCGGTGGGCATTGGTTTCCGGGCGCACGGGCTGAAAATATCGATCGCATCGACTGGAGCGCTTGTTTAGCCAATAGCCGCCATGCCGATCGCATCCCCGCCGCCCTCAAAGATGCTCATTATCGCCTAGGTGGAACAGCGGTGCAGCGCTTGTCCCAAAGCTAGACACTGCCCAATCCATTGGATGCAGCCGATGGTAGTGGGCACAGCCACCGCCTACAGGACTTTAAGTGCTGTCAGGGTCAAGATTTCAGACCTCCTTGATGGTTGGTAAGCCAGTTTGCCTGTCAGCCCGACCGAATCACCACAATTGCCGTTCCCGTTTTCCGATATACTACTCAACTTAGATTCTGAGAAATCTGGATTCTGAGATGCCCCCGGTTAGTCAGACACCGGTTCACTCTGATGTTGAGTGAGCTTGATTGAAGCTGATTGAGCAAAGGGGCGATCGCCCAAGCCTTTTGTGATGGTTTTTATGAAACACCGGTTTGCTTTCCTGCATCGTTGGCGGCATTCAATTGCCCAGTACGTCGGACTATTTTGCCTCTGTCTGACCCTTGCCGTAAGCTGTGGCGGCAACCCATCCTCTCCCGATGCAACCTCAGCAGCGGATGCAGGGCGCATCACCATAGGAACGACGTTAACGGTGCGAACCGTTGACCCAGCAGACACCTACGAACTCTTTCCAGGGCTGCTGCTCCACAACATGGGCGATCGCCTCTATAGCTACGAACCCGGCACAACGAACTTAGTGCCCCAGCTTGCCACCGCACTGCCCACCATCAGCGACGATGGCCTGACCTACACCATTCCCCTACGCGATGATGTCACCTTCCACAACGGCAGCCCTTTCAACGCCGAAGCGATGGTCTTCTCCATCCAGCGCTTTATGGAAAACGAAGGCCGCCCCGCTTATTTGCTATCTGACAAAATTGCCTCCATTGCAGCCAGCGGCGATTACGAAATTACCATCACCCTAGCCGCCCCCTTTGCAGGGTTTCCGGCGCTGCTCGCCTTCTCCGGTGTGACTCCCATTCCGCCCAATGCCTACGAGATTGGGGCCGGTTCATTTCAGCCTGATACCTTCATCGGCACGGGGCCCTACACTCTAGCTGAACTTGGCTCTGATGTCATTCGTCTGGATGTAAACGATGCTTACTGGGGCGATGCGCCTGCCAATCAAGGCATCGACATTCAGATTTTCTCCAGCCCTGCCAACCTCTACAATGCCTTTACAACCCGCACCATTGATATTGCTTACCAAACGCTTGATCCTGACCAAATCCAACGCTTGCTAGACGATGCTGACGCGAATAATTGGCAGGTGATTGAGGCAGGCAGCACTGTGGTCAATTATCTGGTGATGAATCAAACGATTGAACCCTATGGTGATGTGAATGTGCGAAAAGCGATCGCCGCCTTGATAGACCGGCCATTGCTG
Organism: uncultured Leptolyngbya sp.; assembly: GCA_964431105.1. Lineage (GTDB taxonomy): Bacteria > Cyanobacteriota > Cyanobacteriia > RECH01 > RECH01 > RECH01. The sequence continues at coordinate 5,157 of CAYSIR010000199.1, forward strand.
AACGATCGCGTCTTCCGAGGACAGGCTGAACCGCTTTACAGCATTTTGCCGACGAGTTTTGACGAATATAGCCCAGTATTCAAAACGGCGTTTGGCGACGGTAGCACCGAACAAGCTAGAGGGTTGTTGCAAGCGGCTGGATTTTCAGAGAATAACCCGTTCCCCCTTGAACTCTGGTACATTTCTACCTCGACTACGGATGGTCTCGCCGCTAGCACCATCGAAGCCTCCATCAAACAGCAGCTTCCTGGCTGGGTAGATGTGACGATTCAGGGCGTTGAAGCCGCCACCGCCTTTGAGAAATTGGATGACGGCATTTATCCGACTTTTATCCTTAACTGGTATCCCGACTTTTATGACGTTGATACCTTCATTCATCCGTTTTTGCACTGCGATGAGGGTTCTCCAGAAGAGGGCTGCATTTCTGGACAAACCCAGGCGGGTGGCTCCTTTTACTACAGCGATCGCGTCATTGAGATGGTAAACCAGCAGCGTACCGAGTCTGATCCGGATGCTCGCAATGCCCTAGTTCAAGACTTGCAGAACAGCCTCATCGAAGACGTGCCCTACGTTCCACTGTGGCAAGAAAAAGACTATGCCTTCACCCAACCCAACATTAGCGGCTTTACCATCCAGCCCACGCAGCAAGTTATCTTTTCTGAAATCAGCGCATCTTAGACCGACCGTTGATTGCGGTAGCCGTCTGATCCTGCCCCCATTCCACTATTGCTGACTATTGTTTACCTATGTTGACCTAGGGAACCGTCATGTCTCGATCGAGCGCTCTGCGGTACTATGCCCTGTCTCGGCTGCTGTTGGCACCGCTGATGTTGTGGATTGTCACCACTATTGTATTTTTGCTGCTGCGAGTCAGTGGCGATCCGGTGGATGCTACGCTGGGTGCCCGTGCGCCAGAAAGTGCCAAGGAAGCTCTACGGGAAGAATTGGGGTTGAATGCGCCGCTGTGGTTGCAATATTTCCGCTATCTGGGCGCGCTCCTCCAGCTTGATCTCGGCAGTTCTATCATCAACCGAGGGCAGACTGTTTGGCAGATTATTGGCGACTACTTTCCAGCGACTGTTGAGTTGACTGTGTTTAGTATGGCGGTGTCTGTCATTGTCGGGGTAGCGGTAGGTTCGTTAGCGGCATCCCGTCCTAATACGGCCGTGGACGCGGGTGGTCGGCTGTTTGGTATTATTACCTACGCGGTGCCGATGTATTGGTTTGGCATGATTTTGCAATTGGTGTTTAGCGTGTGGCTGGGATGGTTTCCGCCCAGTTTGCGCTACACAGCGGGCACGCGCCCCGATGCTGGATGGACAGGGCTGTATGTGATTGATACCTTGTTTCAGGGCAATATCGACCAATTATTGACGGTACTGCACCATCTCGCGTTGCCGAGCTTAACCTTGGGAATTTTGCTGAGCGGTATTTTCGAGCGATTGGTGCGAATCAACCTAAAGCGATCGCTCCAAGCTGATTATGTAGAAGCCGCCCGCGCCAGGGGCATTCGAGAATGGCGAGTCGTCATGGTTCATGCCCTACGCAATGCCCTAATTCCGGTTGTGACCGTGTTAGGACTGATGGTTGCGTCCTTGCTGGGGGGAGCCGTCCTCACCGAAGTCACCTTTTCCTGGCCGGGGTTAGCATTTCGATTGTATGAAGCTATCCAGATGCGCGACTACCCGGTTGTACAAGGAGTTATGGTGTTTTTTGCAGCTATTGTTGCGATCGCCAGCATTGTCATCGACATCCTCAATGCCTACATTGATCCCCGCATTCGCTATTAGCGACCCTTTCAGCAGGGGGTTTCTATCCATCAGAGTGACTACCCCGCATTTACCTTTCTTCTCAGAGCGTTGTGTTCACCCCTCCGAATCAGCGCTATCCTAAGGGATGAATTGAGCCACGGAGCGGGGCAAAAGACGATAGTCTATTCATGCTGAATCATCGGCTGATGATAGCAACGGCGATCGCACTCAGGTAACTGCATTCGTTCAAATGATTTGGCAAAACGGAAGCGAAGATCATGAAAAAGCTGCCCCTACGACCACAGCGCGCGATGGGTTGGATTGCCGGTGCGATCGCGATATCCAGCGCCAACCTAAGCTGCTCTACCGAGCCAGCCGACCTGTCCAACCGTGAGTTGACCGAGCCAAGCCAGGTGGACGCATCATCTAACGTCATTTCCGTCGAAACCGAACAGGCCCCAGCGGCGATCGCCCCTGAATCGTCCCTTCAGACCCCAGCTATTGCTACAGATGACATCGTGGCCGAAATGGGTGAAACCCAGTCGGGGGAGGGGGAATCCGCTGACAGCACTGCTGCCAATGAACTCGAACCCAATGCGTCCAGCCTCATCCAGCCAACTAACCTATCGGGGCACACTGCCCAAATCCGGTCAGGACGTAGCGATCCATTTGCCCCCCTCGACTCCCAAGCGATCGTAATTTCATCCAGACCGCCCGCGCCCCCCGCACCCGCCGCGCCG
>CAYSIR010000200.1:0-7608 GCA_964431105.1 uncultured Leptolyngbya sp.
TCTGACCTGGATCGCTCTAAGAGGCCCTAATGCTGTTTAGCGAAGGAGATCCTCATTAACAGTGACGTTTACTCAGCGGGATAGATAGATTTATGTCCCTTCAACCAGTAAGTAGTCATTGTACCTTTCCCTTTTACCTCAATCTCACCGCGTTCTTTAAAGCTATATCTATACTTCAGTGATTGATAGACTGGTTCAGTCACTTGAATCTTTCCTGACTCGCCCAGGGATTCCATTCGACTCGCTACATTTACCGTGTCGCCCCACAGATCGTAAATAAATTTACGTTTCCCAATGATGCCAGCAACGACTGGCCCGCTATGAATACCAATCCTTAGCGATAGCGGAAGGCTTGAACGCTTCTGAAATCGCTGTACGACTTCCATCATATCTAGGGCCGCATTGGCAACAGATTCAAGATGGCTAATCATCGGCATTGGCACTCCACCAACCAGCATATAAGCATCTCCGATGGTTTTGATTTTTTCTAGCTTGTGTTTCTCAACAAGGGTATCAAATGAGGAAAAAATAGTATTCAGTAAGTTAACTACTTCAACGGGAGAAGTGCGAGCAGAGATTTCGGTGAAGTTTACCAGATCAGCAAATAATACAGTTGCCTCTGGAAAGCTATCGGCAATTATGGTGGCTCCCTGTTTTAATCGTTGAGCGATCGCTTGTGGTAATACATTCAATAGCAGCCGTTCAGATAATGTTTTTTGCTGCGTCAACTCATCTACAGCCCGTTTTCGCTCTGTTATATCCCAAGCAGACCCCTCATAATACAGCACGTTGCCTGCATCGTCATGGACAACTCGCATACTTTCAGCAACCCAAATGGTAGACCCATCTTTACGATAGACCTCCGACTCAAAATCAGACAATCGCCCAAATGCTTTTAGATAAGAAATGAGTTCATCATGTCGTCGCGAACGCACATACATTTGCTCATCAATACTGGTAATACTAGAAATGAGGTCTTCTGGTGAATCATAACCATACATCATTGCCAAGGTTGGATTGACGCTTAGAAACCGACCGTCTGTCGTAATTTGGAAGATACCCTCAGCCGCATTTTCAAAGATAGTGCGATATTTTATCTCCGCTTCTTGCAGTTCACGGGTTCGTTGCTTAACCCGTTTCTCCAGTTCTTTAGCCTGTTGCTGTAGGGTAGATTCTGATTCTCGCAGCGCGAGTTCGGCTTCTTTGCGATCGCTAATATCGTAGAGTATTGTCAACAATGTTTGACGACCGTTAATCGTTAGCCACCGCACTGATGTTGAAACCCATAGCAACTGCCCATCAATCGTTCTAAGCTGCGCTTCATAGTTATTGACCTCACCGTTTTGGGTTAATTGAGATAGAATATGATGCTCATCTTCTGGTTTTGCAAAAAAGTCTTTGAGCGTAAATGCACTTTTAATGGTTTTATCTGGCCCAACTTCTAACCCTAGAGTCTTAATAGAAGTCGAATTAGCATAGGTAATGACTCCATCCGTTTGGTGGGTCAGAATCATCAGAACTGGTGTCGCTTCTGAAATCGCACGGAAGAGTTCCTCACTCTGCCGCATCATCTCAACCGCTTGAGTGTAGAGTTGATACTCTACTGTATCACCATGGGCCGTCGTTGTCTCTAGAATAAGTTCGAGGTCTTGTTTATCTTGAGTGACTTTTACCAAAATATCTTGTAGAGTTGCCTGTGCCCGCGATCGCTCTTCAATTTCACGCTGCAATTGCTGATTCGTTTCATATAGTTGTGCTTCAATCACATCGCCATGTTCAGCCGTCGTGGCCAAGGCAATTTTGAGATCCTCATTTTCTTGCGTTAGCACCTCAACCGCTGTTCGCAAGCGATTCACTTCTTCCAGCAATTCAGAGGGCGGCATTTGCGTCGATTCTGGCTCTGTCATAGGTTGCTTAGGGGGACAAAAAAGGGTACTCGCTAGAAATACTTAAAAAAATCTTAAATTGATAGGACTTGAAACCTACCTTTCTATCTTTAAGCTGAGCCATTCAGAGATGAATCTAACACTACCTGAAAGCTCTAATTTTGCCATAGAATAACCGATGATAACCCATCATAACCGTAGATTAGTTCTTGCATAGCTCGACACCGGTTAATGGTCAATCCTTTGTCAATCTATGAAGGATAAACAGAGCGGGGGAATAAGGGTAGGAATGGTGAACCAAATCCCTGTTCATCGCACGATGAAAAGCCTGAACACTCAGCAACCTGCCCATTTCCTTGTTGTCCTTAAAGCACCATACAAAACCGTTAATCAGCCATCAGGGACTTTATTTGAATTTTGTAACGATTGTTGGTAATGGTATTCATGTGAGGATCTTGGGTAGCGTTGCCCACATTACCCAAAATCCTTGTTAATAGAGGACTACCCGATGGTCTACAGGGCTTCCAGGGGTTGCTGAATGGAACGATGAATGGGTAGGACGTTTCAATTCATCCAACTCTAAATTCATCCCTGGAATCGGCAATGCCTGCTTCTATTGGTGATAGTAGCCATGTTGCTTCGGAAATAGGCGCTGTTCAGGCGTGGCGGAATTGCCCCCCAAAGGCTTTCTAAACGATTACGCCATATTGCGCTGACAAACAACAGCAAGATCGGGCTTCACATTCAGTGGTGGTATGCATGTAAGGATTTTGGGTCGCGTTGCCCATACTACCCAAAATCCTCACCAATAGAGGGCTATCCACATTGAACTCAACTCAGGAAAAGAGGTTATACAACTCTAAATCGTATCTGTTATTTCGTCTAATTTAACGGGTTGGCTACTGTCTAGTTTTTCTAGAACAACGATTTCAGGTTGCACTAGAAGGCTGAAACGGTAGGCGAATAATAAAGTGGGTCTGGCGATCGCAACTTTCTACATCAATCGTACCGCCTAAATATTCCACCAGCTTTTTAACTAATGCTAACCCTAACCCCGTACCGCTGTACCGCCAAGGGTCAGCATTGGGAATACGATAAAAGCGGTCAAAGATGCGATCGCATTCCTCTGGTGGAATCTCAACCCCCGAATTGCTTACTCGAATTTCAAGAATAGTAGTTGCTTGAATCGCGATAGTAATTGATTCATGTGGAGGCGTATATTTACAAGCATTGTTAACTAATTCAGAAAGAATTCGCTGTAAGTAAGACAGATCGGTTGTAAATGGAGGGAGGTCAGTTGGTATCTCAGCCCTGAGTGATAGTTGGTATCGCTCAGCGCGTTGTGACCATATTTCCAAACAATGGGACACCCAATCTCCTAAGGGAATCGTAATTAGATTAAGCGGTTCTGCTTGGGCATCAAGGCGGGCAAGATCAAGTAAGTCATTAATGAGGGAAATTTCACGCTGTCCTTCATTCTTCAAGATACGGAAATATTGCTTAAGTCCAGCCGTATCTAGTTCAACGTGACTAGAAGCGATCGCGTCTCCATCTAGCAGTTGCAGTTGTTTTAGATAAATTTCTAACATCTCCGTTGCCATTTTAATGCTGGCCATCGGGGTGCGGAGTTCATGGGAGACTGTGCTTAAGAAATCGTCTTTTAGTCGATTGAGTCGTTCGAGTTCGGCAACCTGGGCTTGGGCAGCTTCAAATAACCGAGCTTGGCGCAGGGCGATCGCACATTGATTTGCGACCTGTTCTGCCAACCGTACCTCCAATTCCGTAAATAGTTCCGATGGGGACTTCATGAGCCAAATGTCACCCAAAATGCACTGGTCATCTCGAATAGGACAAGCTAAAACAGATAAGCAAACTCGGTCAGGGCGCAGGTTAGACGGTTGATAATCGCAAAACTGAGTGCTGAGACCTTGGAATAATATTGGATAAACTTCTGCGTGGCAGGCGTCTGCAATCAAGAATGATACGCCTTTAGCAGAGGAGAGCGATCGCGTAAATTCGTGAGTGATCGTAGATACAGTACAGTCATTACTGTAAATACCGGTATCACAGCACTCTAAACCCAAGCTATGACCCAGTTCATGTACGGCGGTTGCCAGTATCTGATCTTCATCCAGGCTATCGCGGACGTGATCGGTGATGCGCTTGAGCGTTGCTTCGAGGTGCAAAGCCTGCTGGATTTCCGCAGTCCGATCCTGAACTTGTTGTTCAAGCGTATCAGCCCAATGTTGAATTTGATGATAAAGTTCTGCTTGCTGAATGGCAATAGTGAGCTGCTCGGTTAGTCGCTGCAATAACGCGATTTCCCAGGATTGCCAGAGATGTGACGTCGCACAATAATGAATACAAAACAGTCCCCATAGTTCTGTTCCGTCAGTAATTGGAACGGACAGATAAGCCTGTATTTGGAAATTTTTGATTATATCAGTGCAGCAGGTTTCTAGCTCAGTGGTTTGTAGGTCAGCTACTTGGCGAATTTTGCCATCTTGGCAATCTTGAATCAACTGATTATTGAAGCAGGGATCAGATACTGTTGTTTCCAGGATTGGAACCCACGGTTCTCGAACCGACTCAGCGATCACTCGACCGCTCCGATCTGGCAAAATACGGTACACAATAACTCGATCGGCATCTAGGAACTGCTGTGCTTCATTTACACTAGACTGTAGGATATTGCTAATGTCTAACGATTGTCGGATATGTTGGGTAATGGTATTGAGGATGCGTTCGCGCTCAGCTTGTAACAGTAAGTCGTGTTGCAATCGTTTCAAATCACTAATGTCGCGGGCTACGATTAGCAATGACCTAATTTCTCCATCGGGCTGCCGTTCCGGTACAGTTCGAGAAAACAGGGTGCGATCGCCCTGAGCAGATGGCAAAGTGTATTCTAAAGACTTATCTGTTCCAGTTGCCAAAACCTCATCAATTGTGGCATTCCAGAGTGTAACTAATATTTGCGGGAATCCCATTTCTTGGCTGGTTTTACCAATATAGGCATCGGCAGGAATGCCAGACATTGCGGCAACGGCCGGATTAACATAAAGAAATCGATACTGGCGATCGCATCGCATGATGCAATCAGGAGAATTTTCGGCTAAGGTACGAAATTCTCGTTCCCGCTGCAAAATTGTGAGTTCAGCCGTTTTGCGATCGCTCACATCTTCAATAGTGCCGAGCATCCGCAGCGGTGTACCGTCATCGTCACAGATGGTTTGCCCACGACTGCGAACCCAAATGTATTGTCCATTTTCGTGCCGCATTCGGATTTCGACACTGTGGGGCGATCTCGGCTGCTGACAAATGCTAGAGAGGTACGGCACATCATCTGGATGTACCCGGTCGATCAGACTCTGAATTGAGCGATCGCCCCCTCGCGGCCGATTGCCCAAAATTTCCCAAAACCGAGGCGAACCCTCCCAGCAATCGGCTTGATAGTCCCATTCCCATACACCCTCGCCAATACTTTGAATAACATAGGCGTACCGTTCATTGGCAGTTTGCAATTGGGTGTAGAGATTAGCCTGATGAATAGCGATCGCCAACTGATCGGCTACCTGTTGAGACAGATGAATTTCATCGGATTGCCAGGGCTGCACTCGCTTAATGTGCCCTATGGTAAGGCTGCCCCACGTTTGACTATCCAGCACAATCGGCACCAGCAGCCACGAGCCAGGCGACTGCTGCGCTAGCCCCCGATTGATTGGGTCTTCAATACAATCAGTATTATCAATTTGAACGACTTCCCGACGCTTAAGCCGTTCCGCAAAGGGATTATTGTCGTCTGGAATATCTTGCTCAAAGGTTGGAATCGGTTCGTGGGTGCGGCTGAATACCAGTAGATGCCGCCAGCATCTTTCGTCTGGATGATATTGCACAATCGCCACTTCAACATCCAGAAATTGGGCAATATGTTCAGCCGAAATCTGAAAAATACGATGGAGATCCAGGGAACTGCGGATAGCTTGCACGACCTGTTTCAGCGCCAGTTCTTGATTCATTTGGCGAGCCAGCGCTAATTCAGTTGCTTTTTGCTGTGTGATGTCAATATCTGTACCCGTCATACGGTAGGCAACTCCCGCTGGCGATCGCATCGCGATGCCTCGTGCCACAAACCACCGCAAGCTGCCGTCTTTATGAACCATGCGATGTTCAACTCGGTATTCAGGCGATCGCCCCTCTAGGTGTTCAGCCACCGCCGCCCTTACCGCGTCGCGATCGTCGGCATAAATATGCGATTTCCAGGCATCAATATGATTAGGAATTGCGGCATCGGTGTAGCCCAGAATTTCCTTCAGGCTAGGATCAATGTAGATAACATTGGTGCGTAGATCCCAATCCCAAACCCCTACACCCCCTGCCCGAGTTGCCTGAATATATTGCGCTTCTTTTTGGCGCAGCGCTAGTTCATGCTCTTTTTGGGCAGTGATGTCAATATAGGCGATCGCAACCCCATAATCCTCCAGCGGAATCGGAGCCGCACTCACTCGTATCCAGCGAATTGTGCCGTCCGGATGCAGAATTCCTTGTTCTTGGTTGAGGATTGGGCGCTGATCTTCTAGCGATCGCACTGAAGCAAACTCCTCCGGTGGCATCATGCTGCCATCCGCTCGCAGGATTTGCCAAGTTTTTTCATCGTAAGTGCGTTGGGTATGCTGATCGCGCGGCACTCCCAAAATTTGCTCTGAAGCCGGATTTACCTCAATGACATTCCCTGATGCATCGGTAATCGAAATCCCCGTCGGCACAATTTTGAACAGCGTTGCATACGTTTGGTGACTCGCGATTAGCTGCCGATTCGCCGCCTGCAAGTCTAAGTTAGCCTGGCGTAGTTCAGCCGTCTGTCGTGCGACTTGGGCTTCAAGCTGTTCGTTCCACTGCTGCACTGGTCGCTCAAGCCGCCGCTGTTGGGTCACATCCCGCAATATTAAAATGTGTTCATTGGGAAAAACATGGGCAGCCCTGTAGTCCACCTCTAGCTCCGTGCCGTCCGATCGCTGCAAGTACCACGTTCCCTGCTGCCGATCGCACTGAAGAAACTGCTGCCATGCCTGGATGCCAGCATCTCCAATAAATGCCGTAAGACAGCACCCAACCAATTCATCAGCCGATTGATTAAACAATCCCTCAGCAGCAGGATTCACCTGAAGAAAACAGCCTTCATCATCGGCGATTACCATTGCATCCGTGGATATGGTAAACACAGTATCCAGACGGCGATCGCGCAGAGAACTAGACTCGTCAGATTTAGGTGAAGATGATGCAGCAAAATGTGAAGCAGCGGAATCAGAAGAGGTGAATGACGGGCGATCGCCCTGTTCACTATCTTCTTTTACCCCGCCTAATAAATCACTGGAATGCTCAGAAACCATGGAACTTACAGACTAGAACAACAAAGTCAGATAAGCTAATGTTCAGCCCAATCAGAAGCTAATCAAACAATAAACATTAGCTGCTACTCAAACGCAACGCAAACAAGACCATTGTTGGATACCTAGATGACAGGGCTATACCAACGTAGTCCCCCTGAGCGATTCATGAATATAGATAAGCCTTCGGTGAAAAGCGCGGACTCGCTATCGGGTTGAGTAATAAGGCTTGACAATCGCGATCGTGCTTGGAGGGGGCAATAAAAACAGGTAGTCCTTTACGGGTAGGGATTTTGGGTGGTGTGGGCAACGCCCACACCACCCAAAATCCTTACATG